>JAOPZV010000050.1 GCA_025963935.1 Solirubrobacterales bacterium | reverse complement strand
GAGGGTGAGGGTCACGGCGTGCAACGTGCGGCCCGGACGCCCCCGGTAGCCCCTCGCCGGGCGGACCTGCGCGAGGCGCACGGGTGGCAGCGGCGCGGGCGGGAGGGCGCTCGCCGTCGTTGCAGGGCAGGCGCCGACCGGCCGCGCCGCGAACATTGCCTGGAGCGCCTGCTTGGCGCAGTCGCCCGGCTCGGAGGTCAGCACCGAATGGCCGGTGCCCGGATCGATCAGCAGGTGGGCGTCGGGGATCTGGGCGGCCACTTCGGTCGCGTTCGCGGTCGGGGTGCGCAGGTCTGCTGCCCCGCTCAGGATCAGCGTTGGGACGTTGGGCAGGGGCGCGCTGTCGAGCGGCGGCGGGGGCGTGGTGAATGGCCACTGAGCACATTCGCGGACGTCGCTCTCGTCGAGCACGTTGGAGGCGACGAACGGAGCGAGCACGGCGGCCGGAAGGGCCTTCGCCGCGGCCATCGCCTCGGCGACACGTTGGCTCGCGCGCGCCGCGCGGCTCCAGGGGAAGCGGACCTCTTCGCAGGTCGTCGCGAAGTACAGCGGCGTGTCGAAGCTCTGACCTTCGCCGGAGCCGCCGCGGCCGGCCGTCACGAGCAGCCGGGCGAGCGGGGCCGTGTCGCCGTCGGCAGCGGCTCTCGCCGCCGTCACGAATTCGGGGCGAAGAAGGGGGGAGAGGTCGCCGGCGAGGAGCAGTTCCACGAGTTCGTCGGAGGTCATCCGCTGCGTGTGCGCCGTGCCTTTGCCGTCGATCACGCGACCCCGCAGCGGTCCCAGGCGCATGCGCCGCACGACCCGGCCCACGTCGGCAACCGGGTCGGGGGTGATGTGCGCGCACGCGCGTTTGGCGCAGAGCTGGCGCAGGATCCGCGGCACGGCGGCGAACGTCGGCCTGTTGAGTGCGTCGGGCCCTTCGGGTGGCACGACGGAGTCGAGCACGAGGGCCTCGACATGGGTGGGGTACTGCTGGGCGTAGCGCTCGGCCACCTTCGTGCCATAGCTCGTCCCGTAGAGAACGAGCTTTTCGTAGCCGCCTGCCCTGCGGATCGCCTCGAGGTCGGCGACCGTGTCGGGCGTCGTGTAGAACACGCGGCTCCCGCCGAGCTGGGTGCCGCAGGCTTCGACGAGCGCCCCCAGCGAGCGGTACCGGCGAGGGTCTTCGAAGGCGTGGCAGGACAGCGCGTGCGAGAGCCCGATCCCCCGCTGGTCGACGACGATCAGATCGCGCGTCGCGAGCACCGGTCCGAGCAGTTCGGTGAACTGTTCGGCGAACGGGATGGCCGGCTGTCCCGGCCCGCCGGCCAGCGCAACCACGGCGCTGCGCGCGTCGCCGACGGGCGCGCGATGGCGGCGCAGCGCGAGCGTGATGGCTCCCGGCGTGCCGCCGAGCGGGTCGAGCGGCACGGTCAGATGGCCGCAGGCGAAGTTGTTGCTGTCGCCGCATGGGGCGAAGGAGATCTGTGCGCTCGCGGATCCTGGCGCCCCGCCGGCTCCCACGCAGGCCACTGCTAGCGCTGCGGAGAGCTTCGCCACGGATCGACGCACTATCGGAATCTACCCATTTCCCGGCTTCGCCTGCGGACATCTGCGGCGCGCTCACAGGTAGGGTCCTGCCCGTGGCTTCAGAGCGCCAGACCGTGAACGCACCGGGTGCGCCGCCGGCGATCGGCCCCTACAGCCACGCTGTGCTGCTTGATCAGCGAGCCGAGGGCGGCCTGCTGTTCTGCTCGGGCCAGATACCGCTCGACCCGCAGACCGGCGAGCTCGTGGGCGCCACCGCGGCCGAGCAGGCGCAGCGCTGCCTGGAGAACCTGCGGGCCGTCTGCGAGGCGGCCGGTGCGAAGCTCGAGCGCGCCGTTCGGGTGACGGTCTACATGACGGACCTCGCCGCGTTCGCCGAGGTCAACGAGGTCTACGGGTCGTTCTTCGGGGAGGACCCTCCGGCGCGGGTCGCCGTTGGCATCTCCCAGCTTCCGCGCGGCGCCTACGTGGAGATCGACGCGATCGTCGCCCTCTAGGCGGCGGTTGCGGCGCCGACCGCCACGGGCGGTCCGTCGGCCGGCTCGACGCCGCGCAGCGCACGGGTGAGCAGCTGCCAGAGGATCTTGCGGTCCTCGGAGTCGAGGGCTCGCAGCACGTCGTCCTCCACGGTCTCCTGCGCGCGCTCGGCACCGTCGAGCGCGGTGCGTCCCGCGCCCGTCAGCTGCACGACGTGCCGGCGGCGGTCGAGCGGGTCGCGCTTGCGCGTCGCGTAGCCGATGTCCTCGAGCTCGTTGAGCAGCAGCACGACGTTGTTGGCGTCCATGCAGAAGGCGTCGCCGAGCTCCTGCTGGGGGCAGGCTTCGTGGTCGCGCAGAAAGGTAAGCGCGACGAGTTGGCGCAGCTGCATGCCGAGCTGCTCCTCGTTGGTGCGCCGGTAGACCTGCTTCGCCAATCGGGTGAGCAGCACCATCGATCCTGGTGCGCTGTGCCTCTCCGCCATGTCAATCACCTTACCCGTCATCACTCAATCTGTCATCACTCTAGCACCGATTGTAATTTTTATGTTGACGATCCTTGAAACAGGGATGATCCTTGATATGGTGCAACTCACCGCAACAAGGAAGGATCGACATGACCGCCGTGACCAACCTGTTTCGCACCGCAACCGCCAGCGCCGACGCCCAGTCGGACCGCAGACGCTGGATCGCCCTGGGCGTGCTCTGCCTGGGGCAGCTGATGATGATCCTCGACTCCACGATCGTGAACGTCGCGCTGCCCTCGATCCAGCACGACCTGCATTTCACGCAGAGCAGCCTGACATGGGTGATCGACGGCTACCTGATCACCTTCGGCGGCCTGCTGCTGCTCGCCGGCCGGCTCGGCGACCTGGTTGGGCGCAAGCGCGTGTTCTTGACGGGCCTCGTGCTGTTCACCGCCGCCTCGGTGCTGTGCGGGATCGCCACGAGCCAGGGGATGCTGATCGCGTTCCGGCTCCTGCAGGGCGCCGGCGGGGCCGTCGCCTCCAGCGTGATCCTGGCGATCATCGTCACGGAGTTCCCCGGCCGCGTCGAGCAGGCCAAGGCGATGGGGCTCTACGCCTTCGTGTCGGCCGGAGGCGGCTCGATCGGCCTGCTGGCCGGAGGCGCCCTGACCCAGTCGCTGGACTGGCACTGGATCTTCTTCGTCAACGTCCCGATCGGCGTGCTGGCGTTCGTGCTCGGCTCTGCCCTGATCGAGGAGAACGAGGGCATCGGACTGTCGGGCGGAGTCGACGTGCTCGGATCGATCCTGATCACTGCCGCGACGATGCTCGGCGCCTTCGCGATCGTGAAGTCCAGCGAATACGGCATCGGCTCCGCGCGCACGCTCGGCGTCGCCGGCACCGCGCTGGCGCTCCTGGCGGGGTTCCTGACGCTCGAGTCCCGGATCGCCAACCCGATCATGCCGCTGCGGATCCTGCGCCTGCGGATGCTGATGGGCTCGAGCCTCGTGCGCGGGATGCTCATCACGGGGATGTTCTCCGCGTTCTTCCTGGGCTCGCTGTACCTCGAGCGGGTGCTCGGCTACAACGCGATCCAGACCGGGCTGGCTTTCATGCCGCTGACGCTCTCGATCGCGGCGATGTCGATGGGCGGCTCCTCGCGGCTGGTGAACCGTTTCGGCCCGGTGACGACCCTGGCCGGCGGTCTCGTGGGGATCATCGGCGGGCTCACGCTGCTCGCGAACCTGGGCGTCGGAGCCAGCTACTTCCAGGGCCTGTTCGTGGCCTTCATGCTGATGGGCCTTGGAGCGGGCGCTTCGTTCCTGCCGCTGCTGACTATCGGCATGTCCGACGCGCCTCGCCGCGATGCCGGGCTGGCGTCCGGGATCGTCAACGTCTCGGTGCAGCTGTTCGGCGCGATCGGCCTGGCGACGCTGGGCACGATCGCGACCGACCACACCAAAGCACTGGCCCGCCAGGGCGAAGGGGCGCTGGCCGCACTGACTGGGGGATACCACCTGGCCTACGTGGTCGCCGCTGTGTTCGTCGCCGTCGGCATACTCGCAGCGCTCCTGGTGCTGCGTACTCCCTCGTCACCGATGGTCCAGGAGACCGACGAGGAGCTGGAGCGCATCGAGACGATCCAGGCGGGCGAGCCGGTCGCCCAGGCGGCATGAGCGCCGCGGTCCGGGAGAGCGATCTTGCGGCGCTTCCCCTCGCGGTGAGGCGAAGCGCCGCCGGGCGCTCTCGGCGCGCCGACGACGGCACCCTCACCGAGATGGCGCGCTCGCTGCTGCGTGACGCCCGCGAGTCGCGTGGTGGCGAGGGCGAGTGGGTGCGAGGCGCCGCCGGGCAGGCGCGCATCGCGTGCTCGCGTCCCGGCACCCGGTCGCGGAGGCCTGGGTAGACGCGGGGCCGGGGATCCTGGGCGTGCGCGCCGCGCTCAGGATCCGGCCCGGCGCAGCTCGGCGCGCCTGACCTTGCCGCTGGCGGTCTTCGGCAGCTCCTGGGCGAAGTCCACGATGCGGGGGTACTTGTAGGGGGCGGTCTCGCGCTTGACGTGCTCCTGCAGCTCGCGCACGAGCTCCGGCGAGGGGGTGTAGTCGCCGTCGCGCAGCACGACGACCGCCCGGACGACCGCGCCGCGCTCCTCGTCGGGGGCCGCCACCGCGGCGGCCTCGGCCACAGCCGGATGGGCCACGAGCGCGGACTCCACCTCGAACGGCCCGATGCGGTACCCCGCGGAGACGATCACGTCGTCGTTTCGCCCCTCGAAGTACAACCAGCCGTCGCCGTCCTGGTTGACGCGGTCGCCCGTCGGCCATGGACCGCCGTGTCGCCGGTCCTCGACGAGCCACGAGCCGAGCTCGTCCCGCCGGACGTGCTCGTCGAGGTAGCCAAGAGAGAACGTCGGCACGGTGTCGGGGTCGACCGCCAGCTCGCCGTCCTCGAGCGCCAGCCCAACGCCCGGCAGCGCTTTGCCCATCGAGCCGGGCCGCGCGTCCTCGCCGGGCGGGGTGCCGGTCAGCTGTCCGGTCTCCGTCTGCCCGTACCCGTCGCGGATCTCGAGCCCGGTGACCTCCTGCCAGGCGCGCAGCACCTCTGGGTTCAGCGCCTCGCCGGCAGCCACCATCCCGCGCAGGTGCGTCAACGGGCGCAGCGTCGTGCGCTTGGCGATCACCCGGTACTCGGTGGGCGCCATGCAAAGAACGTTCACCCGCTCGCTGTCGAGCAGCGCGAGTCGCTGCTCGGCGTCGAACCGGGCGTCGTGCAGGAGCGCCGCCGCCCCCGACAGCCACGGGGCGATGAAGGTATTGCGCGCCGACTTCGACCAGCCGCTCGCCGCGGTGCACCACACGAGGTCGCCGGGGAGCGCCCCGAGCCAGTGCTCGGCCTGCAGCCGCTGGCCGGGAAGGTAGCGCTGGGCATGAACGACGGCCTTCGGCTCCCCGGCCGTCCCGCTCGTGAAGGTGATCAGGCACGGGTCTGACGGCTGCAGCTCGACGGCGGGGGCCGGCGTGGCGGTGAACAGCTCGTGGTCGGGGACGTAGAGGACGGGGACGTCGTCTCCCGGGTTTCGCTGGACGCTCTCGCCGCCGGTCGCGGCGCGCGTGCGGCTTGCCGTCACGCCGGCCGCCCGCAGCTCGGCGCGGTTTCGCTCGTCGGCCACGATCAGCGCCGGGTGAGCGTGGTCGATGCGCAGGCGGAGGTCCTTGGCGCGCAGCTGCTCGGTGCAGGGCAGCACGACCGCTCCGAGGCGAAAGCACGCCACCATCGTGAGCACCCAATCGGGCCGGTTGCCGATGAGCGTCATCACCACATCGCCGCGCGAGACGCCGTGGGCCTGCAGGGCACCCGCGAGACGCGCCGCGCGGTCCGTCACCTCGCCGAAGGTCCACTCGCGCCTGGCGCCCTCGCGCGAAAGCTCCACCACGGCGAGGTCACCCGGGTCGCGCCGCTCGATCACATCGCGGGCGAAGTTCACGCCGGTATTCTCCCGTGTCCAGCCGAAAACGACCTTGGAGCGCTAATAAGAATGGCCGTAGCCGCCCAGCAGACCGAGAAGACGGACGAGCAGAAGGCGATCACCGACATGGTGCACCAGTTCGTCGACGAGCAGATCCTCCCCAACGCCGAGCACTACGACCACGAGGACCTGTTCCCGGGGCCGATCGTCGAGCAGATGAAGGAGCTGGGGCTGTTCGGGGTGACGATCCCCGAGGAGTTCGGCGGGATGGGGCTCGACCTGACGACCTACGCGATGATCGTCGAGGAGCTCTCGCGCGGCTGGATCTCGATCTCCGGCGTCATCAACACGCACTTCATCGGCTCCTACCTGCTGATGAAGTTCGGCACGAGCGAGCAGCGGGAGAAGTACCTGCCGCGCATGGCGACCGGCGAGATACGCGCGGCGTTCTCGCTGTCAGAGCCGGAGCTCGGGTCCGACGTGCAGGCGATCAAAACGTCCGCCAAGAAGGGCGAGGACGGCAGGTGGGAGATCAACGGCCAGAAGATGTGGGTGACCAACGGGCTGCTCTCGACGCTCGTCTTCGTGCTCGTCAAGACCGACCCCGACGCCGATCCGCGGCACAAGGGCTTCACCTGCTTCATCGCCGAAAAAGAGCCCGGCGCGAGCGAGAACACGGGCGACTTCGCAGGGTTGAACGTGCCGCCGAAGATCAAGAAGCTCGGCTACAAGGGCGTCGAGTCCACGGAGCTGGTGTTCGACGGCTACAGGTGTCCCGCCGAGAACATCCTCGGAGGCGAGCAGGACGGGCTGAACCGCGGATTCGCGCAGATGATGGACGCCCTGGAGGTCGGGCGCGTGAACGTCGCGGCGCGCGGGGTGGGGATCGCACAGCGGGCCCTCGAGCTGGCTCTGCGCTACTCACAGGAGCGAAAGACCTTCGGCAAGCCGATCGCAGAGCATCAGGCGATCCAGTTCAAGCTCGCCGACATGGCCACGCAGGTCGAGGCGGCGCGCCTGCTCACGCTGCGGGCCGCCCGTCTGA
Source organism: Solirubrobacterales bacterium (assembly GCA_025963935.1). GTDB lineage: Bacteria > Actinomycetota > Thermoleophilia > Solirubrobacterales > Solirubrobacteraceae > Palsa-744. The sequence goes on along the minus strand of JAOPZV010000050.1, from coordinate 5,912 downwards.
AGGACGCCGGGGAGCGCTCGGACCTGGAGGCCGGCATGGCGAAGCTGTTCGCCTCGGAGGCCGGACGCTTCTGTGTGGAGGAGTCCTTCCGGATACACGGCGGATACGGCTACTCCAAGGAGTACGAGATCGAGCGCCTGTATCGCGACGCCCCGCTGCTGCTGATCGGCGAGGGCACGTCGGAGATCCAGCGGATGGTCATCGGCCGCAAGCTGCTGCAGCGGCATAAGATCTGAGCGAACGTATACGGGGCGGGACGTCCCAGGAGAGGGGTGCCAGCAAGATGTCCGAGGACGCCAAGGCGCTGATCGAGCTTGCGACGCGCAGGTTCATCTCCGAAGTGCCCGCGCTCGAGCCCGTCAAGCTCGTCATCGGCGTAGAGCTGCGGGGCAGGGGGGACGTGCAGCAGTTCCGTCTGGAGATGCCCGACGTGAAGGTCACCAAGGGACCGGCGGCGGATGCGCGGCTGCACGTAGAAATGCGCCGTGAGTTCTTCAACGTGATGGCGCGCGAGGGCAAGGTGGCGGATTGGATCGAGGCCTTCACCTATGGGCAGGCGAAGGCGACCGGCCCCGAGCAGTTCCTGCGCCTGATCATCAACGTCGTCGAGAAGCAGCAGGAGCGCGAGCGCACGCCCAAGGCGCGCCACCATCCATAGCGGTCTCGCGTCAGTGGTAAGAGGTGAGCTGCTCTGCGAGGAACGCCAGCGACGCGAGCAGGAACAGGCACATGACGATCAGGGAGAAGTTTTCGTTCACGATCCCGGTGTCACCATCGCTTCGGCCGTTGCCGCGCATCTGCGCGTGCCTACTGGAAGGTACTAGAACCGGCGGGTGCCCTCAGGCCAGCACGGCGCTGTCGTCGTAGAGCTTGATCACGCTGACGGTGCCCGGGGGCGAGGCGTCGAGGCACAGCCGGCAGAGCACGCACTCGTCGAGATTGCGCTCGACGAGCTGGAGGGCCCCGTCATCGCCCTGCGCGTAGATGTCCACCGGGCAGGCCTCGGTGAGCCTGCGCGCGAGCTCGGGATCGGCGGCAGCCCGGTCGTCGACCTCCACGGCGATGAAGATGCCGTCGCTCCTCACGCCGGCGCCCTCTCGGTGATCTTCGCCTTGATCATCCCGGGGATGTCCTCGATGCGCTCGGCGACTGCGATGCCCGCCTGCGCGAGCCGCGCGATCTTCTCCGAGGCGGTGTCCTCCTTGCCTTCGACGATCGTCCCGGCATGGCCGAAGCTCATGCCCGGCATCTCGTCCATGAAGCGCCCCGCCATGAACGCGACGATCGGCAGGCGAGATTCGTTCACCGTCACCCAGGTGGCCAGCTCGGCCTCCATGCGACCGCCGGGCTCGGTGTAGATGACGATCCCCCGGGTCTGCTCGTCAGCCTCGAACAGCGGCATCAGCTCTGCGTAGCTCGAGCCGATGATGGCGTCTCCGCCGATCGACACCGCCGTCGACTGTCCGAGCCCCGCCGCGCTGAGCGTGGAGGACATCTCGGTGGTCATGCCGCCGGAGCGCGAGATCACGCCTATCGGGCCCGGGGTGTAGGCCTGTGCGGCGTTTTTCGCCGGGCCGCCGATGCCGCCCATCTTGATCACGTCGGGAACGATGATGCCGAGGCAGTTCGGCCCGATGATCCTTGCGCCGCGCAGCGTTGCGAGCTCGACCATCTCGGCGACGTCGCGGCGCGGGATGCGCTCGGTGACGATCACGATCAGCTGGATACCGTTCTCGATCGCCTCGAACACGGCGTCCTTGGTGAACGCGGGGGGCACCGTCACGACCGACCCATAGATCCGCCCGCCGTGATGGGCGACTGCCTGGGCGACGGTGTCGAACACGGGCACGCCGTGCACGTCGCGGCCGAGGCGTCCCGGGGTCACTCCCCCGACGATCTTCGCGCCGCTGCCGTAGTCGAGACACTCGCGGGTCAGGTTGACGGCCTCGCGTCCGGTGATGCCCTGGACGATGAACGTCGTGTCGGCGTCGATCAGGATGCTCATGCGGCCTCCGCCGATGCGCCCTGGATCTTCTCGACGGCCCTGCGGGCGGCCTCGTTGAGAGACACGGACCGGTCGGCGTAGTCGACGCCGTACTTCTCGAGGATCTTGAAGCCCTCCTCCTCCCACGCACCGGGGATGCGAAAGATGGCGATCTTCTCGGCGGGGTCGAAACCCAGCTCCAGGCAGGCTTTGATCACGCCGCGGGCGACGATGTCGACGCGTGTGTTGGAGACGATCGACATCATCACCGCGATCTGCTCGACGCCTGGCTTCTGCAGCACGAGCTTGGCGAGCCCGCACGTCTTGGAGACCGACGGGTTGCCGCCGATCTCGCAGTAGTTCGCGGGCTCCCCGCCGTGGGCGCGCACCGCGTCGAACAGCGTCAGCGAGCCGCCGCCGGCGCCGATCACGAGGCCCAGGTTGCCGTCGAACTCGGTGACGTTCCCCGCCACGCCGCGGTGGTCCTGCGCGTCGACCTGCTCGCCCGCGAGCTCGAATGGCGTCGCCTCGCGCGCCTGACGGGTCTCCTCCTCGCCGACGCCGAGCTCCGCCAGGAGCTTCTTGTGTCGGCCACGAGCCTCGTTCTCGATGTCCATGTGCGCGTCCAGAGCGACGAACGAACCGTCGGCCAGGCGCCCCAGCGGGTTGATCTCCGCCAGGACCATGTCGTTCTCGACGAACAGCCTCGCCAAGCGGGTGACGATCGGGACGAGCCTGTTGAGCGCCGAGCCGCTCACGCCGGTGGAGGCGATCACCTCCTTGGCCTGGAAGTCGCTCAGCGGCAGGATGTTGGAGAAGTGTCGGCGCCCTACCTTGTCGGGCTGCTCCTCGGCGACCTGCTCGATGTCGATGCCGCCGACGGGCGAGAAGATCATCACGGGCTGCTTGCGGGTTCCGTCCCACACGACGCCGGCGTAGTACTCCTGCTCGACCTCCGCCCGCGGGTCGACCAGCACGCCGCGCGGCATGTGGCCGTTGATCTCCAGTTCGAGGATCTCGCGGGCGTGGGCCTCCGCCTCCTCCGGCGTATCGGCGAACTTCACGCCGCCGGCCTTCATGCGGCCCCCTGTCAGGACCTGCGACTTGATGACCGTCGGACCGCCGATTCGCTGCGCGATCTCGCGCGCCTCGCCGGCGTCGGTCGTGAACCCATAGTCGGTGACGGGGATGCCGGCGCGCTTGACGACCTCGCGCGCCTCGAACTCGAAGAATCTCATCGCGGCGCGGAAGCCTATACGGCCGGCGCGGGAACGAACCCGTAGGCCTCCGCCAGCTCGGGGTCCTTCCTGGCCAGCATTTCCGCCAGGTTGACCATCACCTTGCACTGCTTCCAGGTCGCGTCGTCCTGCATCTTGCCGTCGATCATGTGCACGCCGCGGCCGTCGGGGATCGCCTCGATGACCTTCTTGGCGAACGCCACCTCCTCGGGATCGGGCGAGAAGACCCGCTTGGCGATCGCGATCTGCGCAGGGTGCAGGGACCAGGCTCCCACGCAACCGAGTAGGAACGAGGCGCGGAACTGAGTCTCGCAGCCCTCCTCGTCGCGAATGTCGCCGTAGGGGCCATAGAAGGGCAGCGCTCCGACCGACGTGCAGGCGTCGACCATGCGCGCGATCGAGTAGTGCCACGGATCCTGCTGGTAGCTGGGCCTTGGGGCGTCCGGGTTCTCCGGATCCGGGTCCGCGATCGTGCGGTAGCCGGGATGCCCTCCACCGACACGCGTCGTCTTCATGCGCCGCGAGGCGGCCAGATCAGCCGGACCGAAGCTCATGCCCTGGATGCGCGGCGAGGCGGAGGCGATCTCCTCCAGGTTGGCGACGCCCTGGGCGGTCTCCAGCACGGCGTGCACGAGGATCGGGCGGTCGAGCCCGGCCTTCGCCTCGAGCTGGGCGAGCAGGCGATCGACGTAGTGGATGTCCCAGGGCCCCTCGATCTTGGGGACCATGATGACCTCGAGCTTGTGGCCTATCTCGCTAACCAGCTGGGTGATGTCATCGAGCACGAACGGGGAGGCGAGCTCGTTGACGCGCGTCCACAGCGCGGTGTCGCCGAGATCCATCTCCCTGCCCACCTTGATCAGCCCCGCCCGCGCGGCCTCCTTCTTGTCGAGTGGCACGGCGTCCTCGAGGTTGCCGAGCAGGATGTCCACCGTGGGCGCGATGTCGGGCACCTTCGCGAGCATCTTCTCGTTGGAGAAGTCGAGGAAGTGGATCATGCGGGACGGCTTGAAGGGGATCTCGCGAACGGGCTCGGGTGCGTCGATCGCAAGGGGCTTGAGGAAGTCTCGGGGGTTGCGCAAGTCGTGTCTCCTGTGTCGTCTGGAGCATGAACCGTATCGCCGGCGAGCCGCCCTTGGAGGCCGAGTGTCTAGAGTTCGGCCGGATATCAGCCAAGGAGATCCATGAGCGAGACCCATCCCGTCGAGACCGAGCAGGCAGCCCGCGAGGCAAGCGGAGCGCACCCGTATGGCCGTTACCTGGAGGAGTTCCAGGTCGGCGACGTGTACAAGCACTGGCCCGCCAAGACGGTCACCGAGGCGGACGACCATCTCTTCTGCCTGATCACCATGAACCACCATCCGCTGCACATCAACGACGTGTATGCGCACAAATCCCAGCAGGGCCGAAACGTGGTGGTCGGGCCGCTCGTCTACTCCCTGGCGCTCGGCATGTCGGTCAGCGTCGTCAGCGGCAAGGCGATCGCGAACCTCGCCACCGAAGAACTGAAGCATCCGGCGCCGGTCTTCCACGGAGACACCCTGTTCTGCGAGTCGGAGGTCCTCGAGAAGCAGGAGTCGAGGACCAAGCCCGACCGCGGGACCGTGAGGGTGCACACGCGAGTGCTCAACCAGGACGGCGTGCTCGTCGCGGAGTTCAAGCGGCTCGTGCTGGTGCCCCGCCGCGATCACGGCGCGGGGCCGGAGGGTGATGCGGGGGAGCCCGGCGGGGGAAACGTCGAGTAACCGGGTAGGGACCGTGCGATAGTCTTCCCGGGTCGCCCGCCAGGGCGTTTTTCTGTTTCCCGGGGCCAATCTTGGCCCGGTATCAGCGCCGAGCCGGCGCGCGCCGATCACGCCCGCGAAATCGAGGAGCCGCTTGGATCCCATGAACACCACCGTCCCCGCCCCCACCAAGAACGAGCGCCTGCTGACATGGGTGGAGGAGGTCGCGAAGCTCGTCGAACCAGACGAGATCCAGTGGTGCGACGGGTCCGCTGAGGAGTACGACCGCCTCGCCCAGGAGCTCGTCGACGCCGGGACCTTCGAGCGCCTGTCGGACGCCAAGCGGCCGAACTCCTACCTCGCGCTGTCGGACCCCGGGGACGTGGCGCGTGTCGAGGACAGGACCTTCATCTGCTCGGCCACCGAAGAGGAGGCCGGCCCGACCAACAACTGGTGCGATCCGGATGAGATGCGCCGGACGCTGACCGACCTGTTCTCCGGCGCGATGCGGGGGCGGACGATGTACGTGGTGCCGTTCTCGATGGGGCCGCTTGGCTCGGACAAGAGCCACGTGGGCGTGCAGCTGACCGACTCGGCGTACGTCGCCGTGAACATGCGCATCATGACCCGCATGGGCCAGGGGGCCCTCGACGCGCTGGGCAGCGAAGGCCAGTTCGTGCCCTGCCTGCACTCGGTCGGGATGCCGCTCATCGACGGCGCCGAGGACGTGCCGTGGCCGTGCAACGCCGATAACAAGTACATCGTGCACTTCCCCGACACGCGCGAGATCTGGTCCTACGGCTCGGGATACGGCGGGAACGCCCTGCTCGGCAAGAAGTGCTTCGCCCTGCGGATCGCCTCGGTGATGGCCCGCGATGAGGGCTGGATGGCCGAGCACATGCTGATCCTCAAGCTCACCTCCCCCGAGGGCGAGGTCAAGTACATCACCGGCGCGTTCCCCAGCGC
>JAOPZV010000044.1 GCA_025963935.1 Solirubrobacterales bacterium | reverse complement strand
ACACGCCAGTCGAACCGAGGAGAGCTCGATGCCCTACGAGACGCTGCTTTACACGACCGCCGGCGCGATCGCCACGATCACCCTGAACCGGCCAGATCGGCTGAACACGATCGTTCCGCCGATGCCGGACGAGCTCGAGGCTGCCGTGCGCGAGGCGATCGTGGACCAGGAGGTCAAGGTGATCGTGCTGCGCGGCGCCGGCCGGGCTTTCTGCGCCGGCTTCGACCTCGGCGGCGGCTTTCACCATTGGGACGAGGCACTCACCACCGACGGGCAGTGGGACGCGGGCAAGGACTTCGCGGTCGCGACCGCTCAGGCGCTCGGTCCCGTGCCGAAGTTCATGAGCCTGTGGCGCTCGCCGAAGCCGGTGATCGCGCAGGTCCACGGCTGGTGCGTCGGCGGAGGCAGCGACATGGCGCTGTGTGCGGATCTGGTGATCGCCAGCGAGGACGCCCGCATCGGCACGTCCTACTCGCGCATGTGGGGCTGCTACCTGACCGGCATGTGGATCTACCGGCTGGGCCTGACGAAGGCCAAGGAATACGCGCTGACCGGCAAACCCCTGTCGGGCAGCGAGGCCGTCAAGGCCGGGCTGATCAACGCCGCCGTGCCCTTCGAGCGCCTGGAGACCGAGGTTCGCGAGCAGGCGGAGCGCCTCGCGACGATCCCGCTGTCCCAGCTGAGCGCGATGAAGCTGATCGTCAACCAGGCCTACGAGAACATGGGGCTCGCCTCGACGCAGACGCTCGGCCCGATCCTCGACGGTCTGATGCGCAACACGCCGGACGCCCATCGCTTCATCGAGCTCGCCGAGCGCGAGGGAGTGGGCGCCGCGGTGACCGAGCGCGACGAGCGCTTCGGCGACTACAGCCGGGCGCCCGCCGCCGAGAAGCCGAACCCCGAGAACGTCATCGTGCCGTAGCGCCGCCCGGCTTCACGGCGCCGTAGCGGCTCCAGTGACGCTCGGGGATCGCGTCGGCGTCCTTGTACCAGTACCAGGTGCATGGATCTGTGGAGTAGTCCTCCGGGGGGTCGGATGGGTAGAGCGGATAGCCCGACCACTGGATCGGCATCGACTCGTTCATGAAGCTGCAGTGCGTGCAGTAGAGCGGGAAGCCCTTGCGGCCGAAGGACCAGTCGTGCGCCTCTTTCGTTCGGCCGCCGTCCGGTAGGCCCTCGTAGGCGCCGTTGCGGACGAGCCGCTGGCCGGAGCCGCAGGGGTTCATCGTGAACGTCACCTTCTCCTCGTCCTCGGTGATCGTGAAGCTGCCGGGGTTCGGCCCGACCCCCGAGGTCGAGTGGGCTCGCCAGGTGGCCGCGAGCAGCTCCACGAGCTCCCGCCGGTCGAGTGCGACGATCGCGTCGTGGTGGCGGCGCCAGCCCCGGCCCATGCTCTCCGTCCACGCCTCGGCGACGCCGTCGTCCCCGAGCCGCTGCTGGATGAAGGAGACGAGGTCGAGCACCCCGGCGGCCATCAGGTCGTGCAGCATCTGCCACTCGTGCTTCATCTCGCCGCACAGGCGTCTGGCCTCCTGCAGATCTCCCGCGTCAAGCGCCTCGATCGCACGGTCCATCGTCGGCCGGGAGAGCCGCTCGAGCTCCTCCTCGGAAAACCAGCGGTCTGTCATCGTTCCCTCCTTCGATGATGATCGGGGCACCATTGTGACCGAGCAGGCGAGAGCACTCGTCACCGGTGCCGGGCGCGGGATCGGCGCGGCGATCGCTCGACGGCTCGCCTCCGACGGGCTGGCCGTGGTGACCCTCGACGTGCGAGAGGGATGCGACATCGTGCTGGACGTCGCGCAAGATGATTTCCCACCGCTGGACGATGTGGAGGTGTGCGTTGCCAACGCGGCAATCACGACGACGATCGCGCCGTCGCACCGCATGACGATCGAGCAGTGGCGGCGGGACATCGACGTGAACCTGACCGGCGCGTTCCGCACGGTGCAGGCGTGCATCGGCGGGATGCGCGAGCGCCGGCAAGGCCGGATCGTCGTGATCTCGAGCATCGCCGCGCTCGGCGGGTTGCCCGGGCAGGTCGCCTACGCGGCCTCGAAGGCCGGCCTGCTGGGAATGGTTCGCACACTCGCGAGCGAGAATGCTGCTCGCGGCATCACCGTCAACGCGATCCTCCCCGGCCTCGTGGGGACCGAGCAGGTGCTCGCGATGCCCGAGGAGGTGCGCGAGCGGGCCCTGAACGCGGCCCCCAGCGGGAGGTTCGTGGAGCCGGAGGAGATCGCGGCGGCCGTGTCGTTTCTCGCCGGTCCGGACGCCGCCCAGATCAGCGGACAGGCCATCGCGGTCGACGGGGCGGCCTCGCTCAGCCAGATGTCGCTCGGGCGAGAAGGGCGTTAGGGCCGCTGCAGCCCTGGGAACAGGCGCCACCGCGGCTGCGCCTCCACGACGGGGCCGCTCACGTGTGGCGGGCATCGCTGGGAGAGGTTCCCGATGCACTGACGGAGCTGCTCTCCGATCACGAGCGCGAGCGCGAGCGGCGTTTCGCACGGCCCAGCGATGGCCGGTTGTGGGCGCGGGGACGAGGTGTCCTGAGGGAGCTTCTCGGGCGCTACCTGCAGAGCGACCCCAGGGCGCTCGAGATCGTGACGGGGCCCAACGGCAAGCCTGCCCTGGCGGCCGAGCCGACGCATTCCGAGGACGCGCCCGGCGCCACCGGTGTAGCTCCCGAGCACCGCCTCTCGTTCAACCTCTCGCACTCGGGCGAGATAGGCGTGTTCGCGTTCACGACGGCCGGTCCGATCGGCGTGGACGTCGAGGTCGCTCGGGGGCCCCGGGACACGCTCGCGCTGGCCGCGAGGGCGCTCGGCGCCGAGCAGGCGGCGCGCCTCGGGCGCCTCGACCCGGCGGAGCGCCAGCAGGAGTTCCTGAGGGCGTGGGCGCGGCAGGAGGCGATCCTGAAGTGCCTTGGGACGGGCCTCGGGGGAGCGGCGGCCCCGGCCGAGCGACCCGGCGCTGCCCCCTCCGAGCTGTGGACGGCCGAGCTCGACATGGGCGCCGGCGCGGCCGCAGCCGTGGCCCTGGATGCGGCGCCGCGCGAACTGTGCTGCTGGATCTGGCGGGGCGCTCGGCGCGCGGCGTGAGCCGCTGGCGCCGGCAGTCCTAGAGGATCTTGACGGTGATCCGCTGGGAGTACGTCTGGCCCTTCATCACCGCGGTCACGACGGCGGACACGCCGTGTTTGCGGCGGATCATGGACATCAGCCGCGTGGACACGCGAATAGCCACATGGGAGGTCTTGTTGCCCGGCAGGCTGAAGGCGCTCTGTCCGTAGCCGCTGGTCGTGCTCGAGAGCCCGAGTGTGGCAAGCCCGCTGCATCCCCCGGCCGGCCTGCAGTAGACGGCGACGGAGATCATCCGCGAGTGGTTCACGCCATCGGTCTGCGGCCGGATCTTCAACGGCGGCAGCTCGGCGGGCCGGCCGGCGGTGCCGCCGGCGCAGATGTGGGTGGCGTCGGCGCCGGTGCCCTCGATGACCTGCAGCATCACTTCCTCGTTGCGGTTGGAGGCGAAGCCGTCGTTGGCGCTCGTGTCGTGAGCAGAGAGCGTCGAGCCGTTGCCCGTGCCGTTGCCCCTGATGAACGAGTTCAGCGTCGAGCCCTGCACGGAACCGATCACCTGGAACGGGACGCCGCTCCGATAGATGTAGGGGACATAGCCGCCGTTCTCGTTGAACGCGACGTAGTCGCCTTGGGCAACGCACAGGTTGATGGGCTCATAGGTCGTGACCGTCGAGCCGCTCGCGCCGTTCTGGCCGCACACGGGGATGTTGAACGGCTGTGAGCTGAGGTTGACCTTGGCGCCACCGTCCGGGAGCGGCGAGAGGTCCTGGAAATGGATCTGGGTTTCCGGCGGCGGACCGCCGGGCGCGGGCTTGGCGCAGCCCTCGAGGCGCACCTTCACAGCCTGTCCGGTCACTGGCGCGGTGGGCTGGCCGCCCGCGATCTGCGCGTTCCACAGGGCGGTGTCCGCTCCCCAGTGGTTGGTGTGGAAGACGC
>JAOPZV010000037.1 GCA_025963935.1 Solirubrobacterales bacterium | reverse complement strand
GCTGGCGGATGTTGCGTTGGAGCGTCTCACGAGGGAAGTGCGCCTCCAGAGCACGCCCGTTGATGAGATAGGTGCCGCTGCCGGGCCGCAACGTGACGCGCGCGATCGCCGTCTTGCGCTTGCCCGTGGCGCGGTAGCGCGCGCCGGAGGCGAGATCGATCGTCGCCGTGGCGATCGGCTCAACGAGAGCCTCGCCGTCCCGCTCCTCGTCACCCTCCTGCTCGGCGCTGTCGCTCTCCTCCTCGACCGCATACGGGTCCTCGTAGCCCTCGCTGCTGCGACCGAGCGGATCGGCTCCCTCGGGCACGATGTCGACTTCCAGGTGCGCGCCGGGTACAGACGGTTTCACACGCGGTGTGGCCCCGGAGTCCTCGTCCTCCTCGCTGGCGGCCGCAGCCTCGGCGGCGCGGTCCTGGGCCTCCTGTGCGGCCTCGAGCGGAGCATCCTCGGCGACGCCGGCGATCTCCATTGCCTCCTCGCCGGGCACTGCGTGGCCCTCGCCACCGGGCTCGACCGTCGCCGGCTGCGGCGCTTCCTTGCTGCCCTGCTCCTGAACGGCCTCAAGCGGCGCATCCTCCACCTCGGCCGCGATCTCCTTCGCGTCCTCGGTCGGCACAGCCCGGGAGCCCGCGTCGGGGGCTGCTGCGGCACCCGCCTCAGGGGTCTGCTCGCCGCCCTGCTGCTCGCTGTCGTTGCTCTCGGGATTATGCTCGTCGGCGGCCATCAGCCTTCGATCTCCAAGGTTTGCGGTTTCTGGGCGACGTGCGGATGCTCGGGCCCGGCGTAGATCTTCAGCTTCGTTATCTGCTTACGGGCAAGCCGGTTGCGCGGCATCATGCCCTTGACGGCCAGCCTGATGATCTCCTCGGGCCGTCTGTCGAGCATTTCCTCGAACGTCCGCGAGCGCAGGCCGCCCGGGTATCCCGAGTGGCGGTAGTAGCGCTTGTCGCGACGCTTGTTGCCGCTGACGTGGATCTTCTCGGCATTGACGATGACGACGAAGTCGCCGGTGTCGATGTGCGGCGTGTACTCGGGCTTGCGCTTGCCCCGCAGCATGTCGGCAACCTGCGTGGCGAGCCGGCCGAGAGTTTTGCCGTTGGCGTCAACGAGCAGCCAGTTGCGCTCGCGGTCGGTCGGCTTCGCTACATAGGTCTTTGTCGAGGGAGCCATAACGTGAAAAAGGCCACGCGGAGGCGCGCGGCGCAGCGACCATCATAGGCGAAGTCGGCTCGCTTGGCGGATTACTCCCACTCGATCGTGCCGGGGGGCTTGGAGGTTATGTCGAGCACTACGCGGTTGACCTCGCGCAACTCGTTGATCATGCGGGAGGCGATCGTCTCCAGCAGGTCGTAGGGCAACCTCGCCCAGTCCGCCGTCATCGCATCGTCGCTGGTGACGGCGCGCACCACGACCACGTACCCGTAGGTTCGCTCGTCGCCCTGCACGCCGACCGTGCGCACGTCGGGCAGGACGCAGAAGGACTGCCACAGCTCCCGGTAGAGCCCTGCGTTGCTGATCTCGTCCTGCATGATGTGGTCGGCCTCGCGCAGCACATCCAGACGCTCCTTGGTGGCTTCTCCGCCCACGATCCTGATGGCGAGCCCGGGACCAGGGAAGGGCTGGCGCCAGACGAGGCGCTCGGGCAGGCCGAGCTCCGCGCCGACCGCCCGTACCTCGTCCTTGAACAGCGCCCTGAGCGGCTCGACGAGCTCGAACTGCAGATCGTCGGGTAGACCTCCAACGTTGTGATGGGACTTGATCGTTGCCGCGCCGGTCCCGCCGCCTGACTCGATCACATCGGAGTAGAGCGTGCCCTGCACGAGGAACCGCACGCTGCCCTCGCCGCCCGTTAGCTTGGCCGCCTCCTCCTCGAAGACCCTGATGAACTCGGCCCCGATCGCCTTGCGCTTGGCCTCGGGCTCGACGACCCCCTCGAGCTTCGCCAGAAAGCGCGTCTCCGCATCGACCGCTACGAGCGGGACCTTGAAGGTGTCGCGAAACGTGCTGATGACCTGCTCTCCCTCGTCCTTGCGCATCAGCCCGTGGTCGACGAACACACAGGTCAGCTGCTCGCCAACCGCACGGTGCACGAGGAGCGCCGCTACCGAGGAGTCCACGCCGCCTGAGAGCCCGCAGATGACCCTGCCGTGCCCGACCTGCTCGCGGATGCGCCGTATCTGGTCCTCGACTATTGAGGCCGCCGACCACGTCGGGTCACAGCCGCAGACCTCAGTAAGGAACCGCGTGAGGATCTGCTGGCCGTACGGCGTGTGCACGACCTCGGGGTGAAACTGGATGCCGTAGATGTCGCGGGCGCGATCCTCGACCGCGGCAACCGGCGAGGCGCTCGAGGAGGCCAGCGCGGTGAACCCGGGCGGTGGCTCGAACACGGTGTCGCGGTGTGACATCCAGCACGTCTGCTCGTGCGGCATGCCGGCCAGCAGGACCCCGGGCTCGGCGACATGCAGGTCGGAGCGGCCGAACTCGCCGACCTCCGCCTCCTCAACGCGGCCACCCAGCTCGTGCACGAGCAACTGCATCCCGTAACAGATACCGAGCACGGGCACGCCCAGCTCCAACAGGCCGCGGTCGAGCGCGGGCGCGCCCTGCGCGTAGACGGACGCGGGCCCGCCGGAGAGGATGATCCCGCGGGGCCTGCGCGCGGCGATCTCCTCGAGCGGCAGGTGATGCGGCAGCAATTCGCTGAACACGCCGCAGTCGCGCACGCGGCGCGCGATCAGCTGCGAGTACTGCCCGCCGTAGTCGAGCACGACTATCGCCTCGGCCGGCGCGGTCGGCGCGCTCGCCGGCGAATCAGGTAGAGCAGCGGCCTCGGCGCTCTGCCCATCGGGCGAGCGGTCGAGCACGCCGGCGGCGGAACCGTCGCCTGCGGCCGCGGTCAGGGGCCGCTCCGGCGCGTCACTCATTGACGAGGGCGGCGACCTTCCCGTTAGTGGCACCCATGCCCACGCCCTGGTCTCGCTGCAGGGCCTTGCCCTCGGTCTGGAGCGACGGCGCTACGACCACCTCTGCTCGGTTGAACTCTGCGAGATCCTTGTGGCCGCACGTCGCCATCGATGTTCGCAGCCCGCCGAACAGGTTGAACGTCCCGTCGTTCTCGCGCGCGGGGCCGACGAGGATTTCCTCCAGCGTGCCGTTCTGCGCCGTTGCGACGCGTGCGCCGCGGGGCAGCGTCGGGTGGAACGTCGCCATGCCCCAGTGGAAGCCGCGGCCCGGAGCCTCGTAGGCGCGGGCGAGCGGCGAGCCGATCATGACCGCGTCGGCGCCGAGCGCGATCGCCTTGGAGACGTCACCCCCGTTGCGCATCCCGCCGTCGGCGATGACCTGGCAGTACTCCCCGGTCTCCAGCATGTGCGTCGAGCGCGCGTGGGCTACGTCAGCGATGGCCGTTGCCTGGGGCACGCCGATACCGAGGACTCCACGCGTCGTGCAGGCCGCTCCGGGTCCGACGCCGACCAGCACGCCGGCGGCGCCGGTGCGCATCAGGTGCAGGCCGGTGTGGTAGGAGGCACACCCGCCGACGACGACCGGTACGTCGAGCGTGGGGATGAACTCCTTGAGGTTCAGCGGCTCGGAGACGGTGGAGACGTGCTCGCCGGAGACGACGGTGCCCTGGATCACCAGCACGTCGAGCCCCGCGTCCATCGCGATCTCGTGGTACTTGAGGACCCGCTGGGGCGTGAGCGACGCGGCGACAACGACTTTCTGCTCCTTGATCTCGCGGATGCGCTGGGCGATCAGCTCCGGCTTGACCGGCTCGCGGTAGATCTCCTGCATCTCACGCGTCGCCTGCTCCTTGGGCAGGGCGGCGATCCGCTCGAGCTGCGCCTCGGCATCCTCATATCGGGTGAAGATGCCCTCGAGGTTGAGCACCGCGAGGCCGCCGAGGCGGCCGATGATGGCGGCCGACTCCGGCGAGACGACGCCGTCCATCGCCGACGCGAGCATCGGGAGCTCGAACTGGTAGGGACCGAGCTTCCACGAGATGTCGATGTCGTCAGGGTCACGCGTTCGCCTCGAGGGGACGATCGCGATGTCGTCGAAGCCGTAGGCGCGACGCGCCTTCTTGCCTCGTCCTATCTCTATCTCCATCGCTGGATCCTCTCAGGCGGCGCGGACGAGAAGACCCCGCACTGGGCGGGGCCGAGGGGTGACCCGCAGGGCACCAGAACCGCGGCGGCAGGCCGCGATCTGTACTTGTAGGTGACGGCAGCCAAGCGAATTTCAGCATAGCAATGCGCCCGCTCAGGGCGCCGGCGCGACTTATTGCCTCGGATATGCTCGATTGACATGAACGGCGCCACTCCCACCCCCTACGAGCCCCATGCGATAGAGCGCCGCCGTCAGGCCGCGTGGCGCGAGCGGGACGCCTTCAAAACGCCCTCCCTGGAGCGTCAGCCGCACCTGTACATCAAGCCGTCAGCTCCGTTCACCTCGGGCAACGTCCACATGGGACACGTGCGCAGCTATTCGATCGGAGACGCCTATGCGCGCTTCCGTCGCGCGCGCGGAGACTCGGTGCTGTTCGCCTTCGGCTTCGACGCGTTCGGCCTGCCTGCCGAGCTCGGCGCGATTGCGGGTGGCGAGTCCCCGAGCGAGTGGGTGAAGCGCTGCGCAGAGCACATGACCGGGCAGCTCGACCGCCTCGGCTTCTCCTTCGATTGGGAGCGCTCGTTCCTCAGCTCCGACGTGGTCATGTACCGATGGTCGCAGTGGCTGTTTCTCACCCTTCTCGACGCGGGGCTCGTCTACCGCGGCACGGGGACGGTGGACTGGTGCGACAACTGTCAGACGACGCTCGCCTCGATCCAGGTAGAGCCGGGCGGCACCTGCTGGCGCTGTCATGGCCCCGTCAGGCTGGTCGAGCTGCCGCAGTGGTACCTGCGCATCAGCGCGTTCCTGGAGGAGAACGACCGGCGGCTGGAGGAGCTCGCCGACGGCGGAAAATGGGATGAGGTGGCGCTCGCCAGCCAGCGTGATGTGCTGGGCCGGGTCGACGGCGTTGAGCTCGAGCTCACGGCAGCCCGCGGGGACGGTGCGCTGACGGTCTTCACCCCCTACGGCGACACGCTCGAGAGCGCTCGGTTCGTGATGATGTCCCCGCGTCACCCGGACGTGGAGCGGTGGGCATCGGAGGCAGGCGTCCAGGAGCAACTCGAGCAGCTGCGCTCGGGCGGCTGGGAGCGCAGCTCCCGCGAGGCGGAGACGATCCCCGTGATCGACTCGCGCCGTACGCTCCTGGTCGCCGGCGCAGCGGCCCTCCCGCTGCTCATCAGCCCGCTCGTGGACGCCCGCTTCGGAGTGACCGCCGTGCTTGGCGTGCCGGCCGAGGACCGGGCCGACGAGGTGATCGCCCGCCGCCTCGGCCTTGACGTGGACGGCGCCGACGAGGGCGCTGCCGCGGGTCTCCCGACGCGCCCGGCGGTGCGCTACCGCGCCGCCGATTTCACGATCTCCCGCCAGCGCTCGTGGGGCACCCCGATCCCGATTGTCTACTGCGATGGCTGTGGTGTGGTGCCGGTGCCGCGCGAGCGACTGCCGGTGAAGCTGCCGCTCGACCTCCATCCCACCGGTACCGGCAACCCACTCGCGGAGGCCTCGGAGTTCGTCAACACGACCTGCCCGAACTGCGGTGGACCGGCCCACCGCGAGACGGACACGCTCGACGGCCATTTCGACGCGCTGTGGCTGTGGGTGCCGGCGACCGTTCCGCCAGAGTCGCGCGAGGAGCCGCTCGAGGAGATCCTCGCGCTGCCCGACCTGCCCTACTGGCTGCCCTCAGAGCGCTTGGTGGCCGGCTCTGACAGTGGGAACTTCGTCTTTGACCAGCGGATCGCCACGAAGGCGCTCCGTGACATCGGGCCGCTCGCCTTCCTGACCGACGGCGAGCCGTTCGCCGGCTGCCTCTTTCACGAGATGGTCATACGCGATGGCCGCAAGATGAGCAAGCATCTCGGCAATGTGGTTGACCCCGACGAGCTGGTCGAGCGCTACGGGGCCGACACGGTGCGTCTGGCGGTGCTGTATGCGGCGAGCCCACAACGGTCGCTCAACTGGAGTGACTCGGCGGTCACGCGCGCGCACCGGTTCCTCACACAGGTGTGGGAGTACTCGCACATGAAGCTCGCGCAGGCCGAGGCCGCAGGGCAGGACGGCGAGCACGTCCAGGACACCAGCGAGCACCTGCGGCTGCGACTCGCCAAATGGAGCGACACGGCGGTGGTCAAGATCACCGAGGAGCTGGAGGAGCTCGAGATGCACAGCGCGGTGCGCAACGTGATGCGCCTGTTCGACCGCATCAAGGACTTCGAGAAACGCGTCATCGCGCGGCAGGGCCGCCTCGGGCCGGCCGACCAGGAGGCGCTGCTGGAGGCGCTGACGCTGCTGGCCCAGCTGCTTGGCCCGTTCGCTCCACATCTCGCCGAGGAGCTGTGGATCGACTTGGGCTCCGAGGAGCACAGCGCACAGATGCCGTGGCCAGGCGTATCGTCTCAGGTGCCCGCATGAGCACACAGACCGCACCGACTCCCCCGGGGTCCAGGCGGCGGACGCGCTCGTGCGCGACCGGCCTGGTCTGCCACCGCTGCGAGAATCACTATCCCCTCGAGGACACCGTGTTCGCCTGCCCGGACTGCGGCAAGGGTCTGGACATCGTCTACGACTACGAGCTCGCAGCACGGCACTTCGAGGAGGTGCCGAGCGCCGAGCGCCCACGGAACATCTGGCATTTCGAGGAGCTCCTGCCGATCGTGGACGCGACCGCGCAGGCGCGCGTAGGCCGTCACGCCGGCTACACGCCGTTGATCCGCGCCGACCGTCTCGGGGCCGAGCTGGGCCTGAGCAACCTCTACCTGAAGGACGACTCCACCTGCCGTCCGAGCCTCTCATACAAGGACCGCGTTGTGTCGATGTCTGTCGCCAGGCTGCTCGAGCGCGGCAAGGAGGAGATCGGCTGCGTCTCGACGGGCAACGTGGGCACGGCCGTCGCAGCGCTCGCGGCGAAGGCTGGCGTGGACGCATACGTGTTCTACCCGAACCGCCTCGAGGACATGAAGGCCCGCGCCTGCAGCGCGCTCGGCGCCAAGGTCTGTCAGGTCGAGGGTAACTACGACGAAGCGAATCGCCGATGTCGCGAACTGGCAGAAACGACGGGCATGGACTTCGCGAACATCACGCTGAGACCCTTCTACGCGGAGGGTGCCAAGACCGCGGCCTTCGAGATCGTCGAGCAGCTGGACTGGCAGGCGCCCGATCACATCGTCACGGCGGCCGCCGGCGGCACGCTGTCCTCCCGCTTGCACAAGGGACTGCGCGAGCTGCAGCTCCTCGGGCTCGCGGACACCGACCCGACGCGGATCCACATCGCACAACCGAGCGGCTGCAACCCGATCGCTACGGCGATCCTCGCGGAGGAGGCGGAGATCCATCCGGTGACGCCGGAGACGGCCGCGCACTCGCTGGCGATCGGCGCGCCCGGCGACGGCTACCTGGTGATCGACGCGGTGCTCAAACGCGAAGGGACCGCCGGCTTCGCCAGCGACCCGGAGATCTTCGCGGGCATCGACCTGCTGGCGTCCACCGAGGGCGTCCTCACGGAGCCGGCCGGAGGCACGACGATCGCCGTCCTCGAGAAACTTGCGGCTTCCGGCAGGTTCGCGCCCGACGACACTGTCGTGGCGATCATCACGGGCAATGGGCTGAAGACGCTCGACGATCATCCCCCGAAGCCCTGGCCGGCGAAGATCGACTGCGAGCTCGACGCGATGCTCGCCGCCCTGAGCGAGCTGAAGAGCACCGGCTCGCTGATCGCTGACGCGCGCGAGCGGCTGTATCGGTAGCCGGCGGGCGCATCGATCTCGAGCAGCTGGGTACATTTTGGCGATGGACGACCTAGACCCGATCGACGAGATCCGTGATCGTGAGTTCGAAGAGCGCCACCGCGAGGAGCGCCGCGCCGTCGAAGAGGCCGGAGGCGGTGAGTCGGAGGGCTTCGAGCTCGCCGAGGAGGAAATGATCGAACACACCTCGCACGGCGACGAGCACTCGACCCAGCCGATCGTGCACGACGCTGCCGCCGAGGGCGACGAAGAGTCGGCGGGAGACGGGGATGCCGTCTTTGGCGAGCCGGACGAAGAGAACACGCCGGACTGACGTGGCGGCCACCGGCGCGCGGGAGTAGCCTCTTGG
>JAOPZV010000003.1 GCA_025963935.1 Solirubrobacterales bacterium | reverse complement strand
GAGACCGATCGGACGGCCAGGAGTCATCGCATGCGCGCAGGGGCTGCTCAAGCAGATGCGCCCTGATCTCAGCGCCGGCGTGGTGCTTGTGAGCCGCAACAGGCTGCGCGGAGTCCCCTCGCCGAACAGACGTTTGCCGCTGCCGAGGATGATGGGGAAGACCATCAGGCGATACTCGTCGATCAGGTCGTCCGCAGCGAGGGAGGAGACGAGCCGCGCGCTGCCCGCAACGAGGATGTCGCCCGCCACCTGCTCCTTCAGTTTCAAGACCTGTCCGGCCACGCCGTCGCGGATAACCGTCGAGTTCTTCCAGTCCGCTTGGTCGTCGGCGAGGGTGCTCGAGACGACGTACTTCGGCATGTCGTTCATCCTCTGCCCGAAGGGATGCTCACCCATCGATGGCCACGCCTTTGCGAAGCCCTGGTAGGTGACGCGCCCGAGCAGCTGTACGTCGGCGGCCATCAGCTCGTCGAACTTGAACGTGTCTCCCTCCGCGCCGCGGTCGAACTCGAACGACCAGCCGCCATGCTCGAAGTCCTCGCCCCCTCCGGGGTCGTCGATGACTCCGTCCAGCGTGATGAACTCGGTAACGACCAGCTTTCCCATCTTTTCTCTCCATTTCGTTCGCTTGCCCAATGAGACCGATCGGACGGCCAGGAGTCATCGCATGCGCGCAGGGGCTGCTCAAGCAGATGCGCCCTGATCTCAGCGCCGGCGTGGTGCTGGAGCGAATAGCATGCCTGCAGTCCGGTCGAAAGGAGACGAGATGGCTGTTAGCCCGAGCATTCCCAAGGCTGTCGCCCACGGGATCGAGGATGTCCGCGCACTGCAGGATCAGGTAGTCGGGCCGAGCCAATGGCGTGAGGTCACCCAGGAGATGGTCAACCGGTTCGCCGAGCTGACCGGTGATAACCAGTGGATCCACGTCGACGTCGAGCGTGCGAAGGTCGAGAGCCCGTTCGGGACGACGATCGCGCACGGCAACCTCACGCTCTCGCTGATCGATGGCCTGCGACAGGACCTCGCCGACTGGAGCGGCTTCCGCCTCGGCGTGAACTACGGCTGGAACAAGGTGCGGTTCCCTGCGCCCGTCGTCGTGGGGGCGCGGGTGCGCGGCTACTCGCAGGTCGTGGACGTCTCGGACGTGGGTGGGGGCTGGTACCAGATCGTGACTCGTTTCACCGTGGAGATCGAGGGCAGCGAGAAGCCGGCGTGCGTGGCCGACAGCGTCGGTCGCGCCCTGGTCGACGCGGCCTGAGTCGCGACGGCCAGACGCACGTGCCGCGTCCGCCCACGCGCCTCGCCAGCGGCATCGGTTGATGATGAGCCCGGACGGGGAAGCCCAGGCCGACGCCGGTCGCACCGCCTGGGCGCGGAACCTGGCGAGCCCGGTGCGGGACTTCCTCGGCGCCGAGACCGGCAGCGCGGTCGTGTTGCTATCCGCGACGGTCCTCGCTCTGCTGTGGGCGAACCTGCCGGGCTCGGGGTCCTACGAGTCGCTCTGGACGACGAAGCTGACGATCAGCATCGGGAGCGGCACGATCTCGGCAGACCTTCGCCATTGGATCGACGAGGGACTGATGACCTTCTTCTTCCTGGTCGTGGGCCTTGAGGCGAAGCGGGAGCTCGACCTCGGCGAGCTGCGCGAGCGGCGACGGCTCGCCGTTCCACTGTTGGCAGCGGTCGGCGGCATGGCGCTGCCGGTTGCGATCTACCTGGCCTTCAACGCTGGAGGCCCCGGCGCCAAGGGCTGGGGAGCCGCGATGTCGACAGACACCGCTTTCGCCCTCGGAGCGCTCGCGCTGTTCACGCCGCGCGCCGCAACCCGGCTGCGCGTCTTCCTCCTGACGCTGGCGGTGTTCGACGACCTCTGCGCGCTGCTGGTGATCGCCGTGGCCTACACGACGCATGTCTCGTTCATAGCGCTGGCGATCGCGGCGGCGCTGTTCGCTGCCTTGCTTGCTCTGCGATACGCACCGGAGTGGCGCCGGCCCGTCTCGATCGCCGTCGCGGTCGGGCTGTGGATCGCGATGTTCAAGTCGGGGGTCGACCCCGTGGTGTCGGGCCTCGCGGTCGGGTTGGCGACCAGCGCATATCCGCCGTCGCGCGACGACCTCGAGCGGGCCACGACGCTCGCCCGCTCGTTTCGCGAGCAGCCGACGCCCGAGCTCGCGCGCTCGGCGCAACGGGGAGTCCTGTCTGCCATCTCGCCGAACGAGCGGCTGCAGTATGGCTTGCACCCATGGACGAGCTATGTGATCGTGCCGCTGTTCGCGCTGGCGAACGCCGGTGTCCACGTCACGGGGAGCCTGATGACGGCGGCGGTCAGCTCGCCGATCACACTGGGCATCCTGGTGGGATACGTGGTCGGCAAGCCGACCGGCATAACGGGCGCGTCATGGATCGCGTCGCGACCGGCGCTGCACGGGCCGCGCTCGCCGCTGAGCACGCCGCTGCTCGTGGTCGGCGGGGCGTTTGCGGGGATCGGGTTCACCGTGTCGCTGCTCATCTCGGACCTCGCCTTCACCGGACGGCGACTGGACGAGGCAAAGCTCGGGGCGTTGGCCTCCGTCGTCGTCGCTCCGCTCGTCGGGTGGGCCGTTCTGCGCGTCGTGCAGCGACTGCCGAGCACGGTGCGGGCGCGGCAGATCGCCCGCACGTCCGAGGACATCCTCGACCTCTCCCAGGATGTGGACCCGGACCGCGACCACATCCGCGGGCCAGACGACGCGCTCGTCACGCTTCTCGAGTACGGCGACTTCGAGTGCCCGTACTGCGGACAGGCGGAGGGAGCGATTCGCGACCTGCTCGCCTCCTTCGGCGACGAAGTGCGCTATGTCTGGCGCAACCTCCCGCTGAACGACGTGCATCCAAACGCGCAGCTGGCGGCGGAGGCGGCGGAGGCGGCAGCCGCCCAGGGCAGCTTCTGGGAGATGCACGACATCCTGCTCGGCCACCAGGGCGAGCTCAAGCCGGAGGACCTCGAGTCCTATGCGGGTCAGCTCGGGCTGGACACCGATCGCTTCCTGGAGGCGCTCCGCCGCCGGCAGTACGCCGCTCGTGTCAGCGAGGACGTCTCCAGCGCGGACGAGAGCGGGGTCTCCGGCACGCCGACGTTCTTCGTCAACGGACGCCGCCACTACGGGGCCTACGACATCGACACGCTGACCGAGACGGTCCGTGCGGTACGGCGCCGCGCGCAGCTGCCGGGCCGGGCATGAGCCGCGCGCTCCGCCGCCACCGATGGCCTACGTGCCCACGGTGAGCCGCGGCACCCGACTAGCCTGTTAGCCGTCCGATGAGTCAAGCGAGCGTCCACCGGGTGGTGATCGTCGGAGGCGGCTTCGGCGGACTCCAGGCCACGCAGAACCTGCGGCGGGCCGACGTGGAGATCACGCTCCTGGACAGACGCAACTTCCATCTTTTCCAGCCGCTCACCTACCAGGTGGCGACCGGCGCGCTGTCGCCGGGTGAGATCGCGTATCCGCTGCGCGCGATCTTCAAACGGGACCGAAACATCCGGGTGCTGATGGCCGAGGTCACGGACGTCGACCTCGACGCACGCGAGTTGCGCCTCTCGTCGGTCGCCGGCGTGCCGGCGCCGGCTTCCATCCCCTACGACACGCTGATCGTCTCCGGCGGCTCGCGCTACTCGTACTTCGGACACGACGAGTGGGCGGAGTTCGCCGAGGAGGTGAAGTCCCTGGAGAGCGCCCTAACGGCCCGCAGCCGTATCCTCAGCGCCTTCGAGGCGGCCGAGATGGAGCCGGATCCCCAGCGGCGCGAGAGCTGGCTGACCTTCGCCGTGGTCGGTGGTGGCCCGACCGGCGTCGAGATGGCCGGCCAGATCGCCGAGCTGGCCCGCGACACGCTCAGCCGCGACTTCAGGTCGGTGAACCCCCGGACCGGGCGCATCCTGCTGATCGAGGCGACCGACCGGGTGCTGACGAGCTTCCCGCCGTCGCTGTCGGCAAGGGCGGAGCGATCGCTCGAGCGGCTCGGCGTCACGGCACTGCTCGGCCGCACCGTCGTCGGCGTCGACGCGGAGGGGGTGAGCGTCGACGACGGCAACGGCAGCGTCGAGCGGATCCCAACGCGAACAGTCATCTGGGCGGCCGGCGTGACGGCTTCGCCGCTCGCCGCAAAGCTGGCCGAGCGAAGCGGCGCGGAGCTCGACCGCGCGGGACGCGTGACGGTGGAGGCGGACCTGACTCTTCCGGGCCACCCTGAGGTCTTCGCGCTGGGCGACATGGTTCGCGTGCGCGGCACCGATGGCGTGCCCCGGGTCCTACCCGGGGTCGCGCCTGCCGCGATGCAGCAGGGCCGCTACGCCGCCAAGGCCGTGCGAACGCGCCTGCGCGGCGGAGAGGCGCCGCCCTTCCACTACCGCGACAAGGGCAACCTCGCGACGATCGGCCGTGCGGCCGCCGTGGCGGACATAAAAGGACTGCGACTGAGCGGCTTCATCGCGTGGATCACATGGCTCGTCGTGCACCTCTGGTACCTCGTCGGGTTTCAGAACCGCATCGTGGTCTTCATCCGCTGGATGTTCAGCTTCGCCACGCATGGCCGCGGGGCGCGGCTGATCACCGAGGCGGACGCGAAGAGGTGCCCCGAGCCCTGAGCGCGTCGATCCCCAGCTCGAGCATCCGCCGCCACGCTCCCTCCTGCACCTGCCGGGCGGCGCGCGTCGCGGCGAACAGCAGCCGCACGTCGACCGTCGTGGCATCGGGGCGCAGGCTTCCCTCCGCGCGGGCCGCGGCGAGCAGGCGCTCGAGCGCCGCGGCGGTGCTCGCGTCGGCCGCCTGGACCGCAGGGTGCTCGGAGACCGTCGCGATCGCCTCGCCAAGCACGTCGTCGCTGGCCTGCCGCTCGGCGATCGTCCACAGCAGCTCGGTGAGCGCTTGCCACCGAGCCGCGGCGCTGGCCAGCGCCGCATCGGCGCCCGCCTCGGTCTCCTCGAGCCGCTCAACGACGAGCGCTGCAACGAGCTCGCGCTTGGAGGCGAACTGCCTGTACACGCTCCCGACGCCGGCGCCCGCCGCCGCGGCGATGACAGGCATCGGGGCATCGAGCCCGTCGCGGGCGAAGACCTCTCCGGCGGTGCGCAGCAGGCGCTCCCTTTTCTCCTCGGGACCGAGATCGGACCAGCAACTTGCCGGGATCGGGTAGTACACGCTCATTGCGCGACTGTAGTCGTTCCTCTCCATCACCGGCCCGGTCGTTGCGCGAGCAACGGAATGAGCGTTCCGCTACTGTTGGCCGCAACCCGACGGACCCTCTCCCGTCGGCTGCTCACCCTCCTTCATGACCTCGACGAGCGCGAAGCGCACCCATCCGACGCTGATTCTCGCCGTGCTATCCCTCGGCGGCCTCGCCTACGCGATGCTCAGCTCATCCGTCGTCCCAGCCCTTCCGACTATCCAAAGGGACCTGCACACGACCGAGACGGGGATCACGTGGCTGCTGACCGCATACCTGTTGTCGGCCTCGGTCGGGACCGCCATCCTCGGGCGTCTCGGCGACATGTTCGGCAAGGAGCGCATGCTCTTGGTCACGCTGATGATCCTCGCCGGCGGCACCCTGCTGGCCGCCGTGTCGAGCTCGCTGAGCGTGATCATCGTCGCGCGCTTCATCCAGGGGGCGAGCGGCGGGATCTTCCCGCTGGCGTTCGGGATCGTCCGTGATGAGTTCCCCCGCGAGAAGGTCCCGGGCAGCATCGGCCTGCTCTCGGCGATCCTCGGTGTGGGCGCTGGCGTCGGCATCGTGCTCTCAGGTGTGATCGTGGAGCACCTCAACTACCACTGGCTCTTCTGGATCCCGCTCGTCGCAACGCTCCTCGCAGCCGTCGCGACCTGGCGATTCATCCCCGAGTCCCCGGTCCGCGTCCCCGGGCGGATCAACGGGACGGCTGCCGCCCTCATGACGATCGGCATGTCAACGGTGCTGCTCGCGATCAGTGAGACGACCACCTGGGGCTGGGGCTCGGTAAAGACGCTCGGCCTGATCCTCGTGGGTCTCGTCATATCAGCCGGGTGGATCGCGGTGGAGGCGCGCAGTCGCAACCCGCTCGTCGACATGACGATGATGCGCATCCGCGGTGTGTGGACGACCAACCTCGCGGCGTTCCTCCTGGGTGCGGGGATGTATTCGTCGTTCATCGTCTTCCCACAGATCGCCCAGCTGCCGAGGAGCACGGGATTCGGCTTCGGCGCCTCGGTGGTGGTCTCCGGTCTATACCTCCTGCCGTCCACGATCGGGATGACCGCCCTCGGGCTGTACGCCGGCCGCATATCGGCGAGATTCGGATCGCGCACCGCCCTGCTCGCAGGAACTGCTTTCACGACGGCGGCGTTCGCGCTGCTCACAGTGGCCCATAGCCACCCCTACGACCTACTGATCTCCGCGAGCCTGCTCGGGGTTGGCATGGGGCTCGCATTCGCAGCGCTCGGCAACCTGATCGTCCAGGCCGTCCCCAGCGAGCAGACCGGCGTGGCCACTGGCATGAACACCGTCATGCGCACGCTCGGCGGCGCGCTCGGAGGCCAGCTCTCGGCGACATTCAT
>JAOPZV010000256.1 GCA_025963935.1 Solirubrobacterales bacterium | reverse complement strand
GCTGCTCGGTCAGGACAACGTACGCGAGGTGACGTTCCTGTACCGCGGCCCCCACCGCCTCGAGCCGTAGGGGCCCCGGCCTGCTCGCGCCCCGGCCTTCACCTAGCTGGCGACCGTGTAAGCGATCAAGGCCGGGGTTGCAAGCCGCGGCGCCAGCGTGCGCGGACGCAGCGCCAGTGTCCCGTCCGCAACCCTCTCTAACTTCAAGGCCATGCTCGTGAACGAGCTCACCGATGGCATCGAGGTCGACCAGGTCCTCCTGGTGCGCGAGGTCGAGCGCCGCCAGCGCCGCGACGGCGGCGACTATCTGCGCCTGCAGCTCGGCGACCGCACCGGCGCGGTCGCATGCATGGTGTGGGAGGAGCTGGTCGAGGTGCAGGAGCTCGCCTCCGCGGGCACACCGGTGAGGGTCCGCGGCCGCTACACGGTCCACCCGCGCTTCGGAGCGCAGATCAACCTGCGCGAGCTCGAGGCGGCCGCCCCCGGCAGCTACGCCCCGGAGGACCTACTCGACGGCCCGCCCCGCGGCGTCGATCAGATGGAGGATGAGATCCGCGAGCTCCTCGCCACGATCCAGGAGCCGCACCTGCGCATCCTGCTCGAGCGAGTGTTCGGCGAGGACTCGGCGATGTGGGCCGGATATCGGGTGGCGCCGGCGGCGAAGTACTACCACCAGGCGTACCGCCATGGCCTGCTCGAGCACTGCCTCGGAGTGGCCCAGGCCGTGAGTGCGATCAGCGCCACGTTTCCGGGGATCGACCGCGACGTGGCGGTCACCGGAGCGCTGCTGCACGACATCGGGAAGCTCGAGGCGTACACGGACGACCCGGCGAGCATCGATCTCACCGACGCCGGCAGGCTGCAGGGGGAGATTGCGCTCGGGTACTACCGCGTCCGCCGCGCGATCGAGGACATCGAGGGCTTTCCGGCCGACCTTGCACAGGCGGTAGGGCACATCATCCTCTCCCACCACGGCACGCTCGAGCACGGCAGCCCCGTGGTTCCATGCACGCGCGAGGCTACGCTCGTGCACATGATCGACAACCTGGGCGGCCGCCTCGGCAGCTTTGACCGGCTCGAGAAGGAGCTTGCTCCGGGCCGCTGCTGGTCGTCGTTTGACCGGGCGATCGGCGCGGGCGCGTTCTTCGCGGAGCGGCGCGCCGACGTATCGCGGGACGGCCAGCTCCCCGCGCCGGCTCGCGAAGCAGCCTGAAACGCCGCAAATAGCGGGGGGCTAACTTCGGCGCGGCGCGTCCGTCTCGCCGCTGGCTTCTATCTTTTGAGGCCGATGGCAAAGGACACCGAGAAGCTGATCCGCCAGCTGTCGCTGATCTCGTACCTGATGGCGGAGCGGCGGCCGGTCACGGCCGTGGAGATCCGCCGCGACGTCGAGGGATACAGCGGCATGAACGAGGACGCGTTCGCGCGGCGCTTCTACGCCGACCGCTCCGAGCTCGAGTCGCTGCGCATCCAACTGACCGTCGAGCGCCCCGCCGACGGCGCGGCCGAGCAGGAGAACTACTCGCTGCGTCCGGAGAACTTCCACCTGCCGTCGATCGCGTTCACGGACAAGGAGCTGGCAGCCCTGCAGACGGCGCTGAGCCTGTTGGACGGCGAATTCGCCTACGCAGAGCCGCTGCGCCTCGCGCTGCAGCAGATCACCTGGGGGCGCCCGAGCCCCCTGGCCGCCCCGGAGCAGCGCTCGGTCGCGCTCGGCATCACCGCGTCCGCCGGGGGGCATGACCTCTCGGCTCGCCTGGCGAAGGTAGAGACGGCGATCTTCCGCAACAAGACGATCGTTTTCGACTACTACACGATGGAGCGCGACGAGGTGAGCTCGCGGCGCGTGGACCCCTACCACCTGCTCTTCCAGGGGGGGCAGTTCTACCTGCTCGGCTACGCGCACGAGCGCGAGGCGATCCGCGTCTTCCGCCTGTCGCGCATCCGCGGCAAGGTGTCCTATGCGACGAAGGCCGAGCACGACTTCCACCGTCCCGCCGACTTCGACCCGCGGTCCTACGCGGCGCGTGCCGACTGGCAGCTCGGCGACGAGCAGGGGGTGGCTGAGATCCTGATCTCCGAGCGGATCGCGTGGCAGGTGGAACGGCACTTCGGCCGCTACGGAGAGATCCGTCCCGCCTCGCCCGACAGCGGTGGCGCGGAGGAGGGCGACAAGCTGTTTCTCACGAGCTACTCGAACCCGCGGGGCCTGGTCTCCTGGGTGTTAGGGCTGAGCGTTCACGCCCAGGTGCTCGGCCCCGAGGAGCTCATGTCCGAGTACGAGCGGCGGCTCGAGCTGCTCGAGGAGCGCCACGGCGAGACGCCTCCCAGCGAGCCGCGCGGCGGACGCTCAAAGAGCGCGAAGCTCAACACGCCGTCGGCCCGGATCGCGACGCCGCCACGCTCACGCGCAGGGCGACGGGCGGCCTCGGCAGGCGCCGATGGGGAGGGCGGCTCGGCCCGGCCCGACGCGGCTATCCGGCCCGAGCGGTTCGCGCGCCTCGTGACGCTCGCGAGCATCCTGATCCAGGCTGGCCGGGCCGGCGAGCGGGTCGTGATCAAGGAGGTGTGCGAGCGCCTGCAGATCAGCGAGGAGGAGCTGCGCGAGGACGTCAACGTCCTCAACGTCGTGAACTTCGGGGGCGGCTCCTATGTGCTCTATGCGGAGATAAAGGAGGAGGACGGCGAGATCGAGGTGGATCCCGAGCCGTACAGCGACAACTTCGACCGCCCCGCCCGCCTGCTGCCGGTCGAGGCGAAGGCGCTTGTCGCAGCGATCGATCTGATCGGCGAGCACATCCCGGAGGGGTCGCTCACCTCCGCCCGCGAGAAGATCGTCGCGGCACTCGGTGAGGACCCGATGGAGCAGGGTCTCCAGGTGGCAAGCGCGACAGGCGACGACTCGGGCGTCGCGCGTCTCGTCTCGAAGGCGATCATGCGCAGGCGCATGATCGAGCTCGAGTACTACAAGGAGAATGAGGATGAGCTGTCGGTGCGGCGGGTCGAGCCGTACGCGCTGACGAACGGCCGCGAGGGCTGGTACGTCGCATCCTTCGACCCCGAGCGCGACGGCGTGCGGCACTTCCGCTTGGACCGCATCAAGCGTGTAACCGTGAGCGACGAGAAGTTCGAGCCGCGCCCGGAGGTAGACCCCGCGGCCGAGGTCGACGGCTGGCTGCGAACCGGCGAGGTGGAGGCCTCGCGCAGCGCGCGCGTGTGGGTCTCGCCCGAGCGCGCACGCTGGGCACGCGAGGCGCGCCGGGTGGTCGAGGAGTGGAGCGACGGGTCCGTGCTGGTCGAGTTGAGCTTCGCCGGCGTCGACTGGCTCGTGCGCGAGATCCTCAAGGAAGCCGGCGACGCCGCCGTGCTCGAGCCGGAGAACGCCCGTGAGGCCGTGCGCGCGGCCGTGGCGCGGCTGCGCGAGGCAAGCGCCACCGCGGCCGGCGTATAGCGACGACGCGCCTCGGCAACGACGCGTCGGCCGGCGTGTAGCGATTCCCGGCTCGGCTCGGCGCCGACAGTAGGCGGTAGCGTTCGCGCGCGTGAGCAGACGTCAGCTGATCAGGATGAGCGACGCGGAGGTCGCGTCCTTCCTGGCCGAGGAGCGGACGCTTACATGCGCGACGACCGGTCCGCGCGGCTGGCCGCACCTCATGCCGCTTTGGTACGTCGCTCGAACGCCGCCCGCGGAGGGTCCCGGCCCGCGCCTGTGGTCGTGGACCTATGCGGCCTCGCAGAAGGTCCGCAACCTGGAGCGCGAGCCGCGCGCCACCCTGCAGGTGGAGGCCGGTGAGGAGTACGCGCTGCTTCGTGGTGTGATGCTGGAGTGCGAGGTCGTGATCCATCGCGACGCCGAGGTCGTCGCGGAGCTCGGCGAGGAGATCTTTCGGCGCTACGCCTCACCGCGCGGCGAAGCTCCCGTGCGGGAGCTGCCGCAGGAAGTGGGCGCGATGGTGGCCAAGCAGGCGGCCAAGCGCGTGGGGCTCGAGTTCGTCGAGCGCCGCCGAGCGAGCTGGGACCACCGCAAGCTTGCGGGCGGCTACTGACCGGGCTCGGGCGGCGGAGGCTTTGGCCGGCACGGCACGCTGGCGTCTGGCCGCTCGGTAGGGTGATCCCCCGATGGAGCCGCTGAAGGGACTGATCCTCTCCGGGGGAAAGGGCACGCGTCTGCGCCCGATCACCCACACGAGCGCCAAGCAGCTCGTGCCGGTCGCCAACAAGCCGGTGCTGTTCTACGGCATCGAGGCGATGGCCGAGGCTGGGATCGAGGACGTCGGCATCATCATTGCCCCGGAGACGGGGCCGGAGATCGAAGCGGCCGTCGGCGACGGGTCGCGATTCGGCGTGGGCATCACCTACATCGTCCAGGACGAGCCGCTCGGGCTGGCGCACGCGGTGCTCACGGCGGAGCTGTTTCTCGGGTCAAGCCCGTTCGTGATGTACCTCGGTGACAACCTGCTGCAGGGCGGGATCTCGGATCTCGTCGCAGCCTTCCGGGAGCACGGACCGGACGCGCTGATCCTGCTCACGCCGGTACCGGACCCCGAGAACTACGGCGTGGCGGAGCTGGCCGCGGCCGGCCCAGGCGAGGTCGGGCGCGTCGTGCGTCTCGTCGAGAAGCCGAGCGAGCCGGCGACGGATCTTGCGCTCGTCGGCGTCTACATGTTCACGGGGGCCGTACACGACGCCGCGCGAGCGATCGAGCCGTCGGCCCGCGGTGAGCTCGAGATCACCGACGCGATCCAGTATCTCGTGAACTCCGGGATGCGCGTGGAGCCGCACATCGTGCGCGGCTGGTGGAAGGACACCGGCCGTCTCGACGACATGCTCGAGGCCAACCGCCTGATCCTCGACAACATGATCGAGCGTATCGAGGGCGAGCTGATCGACTCTCAGGTCGACGGACGCGTCGTCATCGAGCCTGGCGCGCGCCTCGAGCGCACGATCGTGCGCGGTCCGGCGATCGTCGGCGCGGGCGCGCGGCTGAGCGACTGCTACATCGGTCCCTACACCGCGATCGGCGAGGACTGTACGATCTCCGGAGCGGAGGTCGAGCATTCGATCCTGCTCGCAGGCTGCTCGGTCTCCAACCTCGATGGGCGAATGGAGTCCTCGCTGCTCGGCCGCAACGTGACGGTCCGTCGGGGCGAGCGCCAACCGCGCGCCTATCGGTTCATGGTCGGGGACAACTGCGACATCTCGATCCTGTGAGGCTGCTGCTCACAGGAGCCGCCGGGATGCTCGGCCACGACGTCATGCGCGCGGGCGAGCGCGCCGGCCACGAGCCCGTGCCGTTCGACCTGCCCGAGATCGACATCACGGATGCCGCGGCGGTGGAGGAGCTGCTGGACCGCCTGCTCGGCGAACGCGGATCGCTGCAGGCGATCGTCAACTGCGCAGCCTGGACCAACGTGGACGGCGCCGAGACCGAGCGTGCGCAGGCGCACGCGGTGAACGCCGAGGGCGCCGGCAACCTGGCGCGCGCGGCGGCCCGGGTCGGTGTGCCGCTCGTGCAGATCTCCACCGACTACGTCTTCGACGGCATCGCTCCGCGGGACTCCGGCGGGCGGCCCCGTCCCTACGTCGAGTCCGACGTCCCGGATCCCCAGTCCGTCTACGGTCAGACCAAGCTGGACGGCGAGCGCGAGGTGCTCGCGGCCTCGACGAGCCACACCGTCGTGCGCACCGCCTGGCTGTACGGCGTCGATGGCCCCAACTTCGTCGCGACGATGCTGCGACTGGCGGACGAACGTGACGCGAACGGGTCGACGCCGTCCGTCCAGGTAGTCGAGGACCAGATCGGCTCGCCCACCTGGTCCGGTCATCTGGCGCCGGCCGTGCTTGGCCTGCTCGAGCGCGAGGTGCGGGGGGTCGTGCACCTGGCGGGCGCCGGCGAGGTGTCGTGGAACGGCTTCGCCCGGGAGATCTTCCGCCAGGCTGAGATCGACTGCGTGGTGGAGCCGGTCAGCAGTGAGCAGATGGCACGGCTCGCTCCGCGCCCGGCGTGGTCGGCGCTTCGCTCAGAGCGCGCGGATGTCCTGCCGATGCCCGACTGGCGCGACGGCCTGGCAGGCTACCTCGCGGCTCGCGCTGGGATGATGCGCGCATGAAACTGCTCGTCTGCGGGGGTGCTGGGTTCATCGGCTCGACCTTCACGCGCCTGCGCCTGAAGGACCACGGCGACGAAGTCACTGTGCTCGACAAGCTCACCTACGCGGGGCGGGAGGAGAACTTCCACGACATCGCCGAGAAGCCGGGCTTCCGCTTCATCCGCGGCGCAGTCGAGGACCGGGAGGCGGTCACCGCTGCGCTCGACGCCGCGTCGCCCGAGGCGATCGTCAACTTCGCGGCGGAGACCCACGTCGACCGCTCGATCGCCGAGCCGGATGCCTTCGTCACCACCCACGCGCTCGGCACCTACGTGCTGCTCGAGGCGGCGCGCGAGCACGGCGTTCGCTATCTGCAGGTCTCGACCGACGAGGTCTACGGGTCGATCGACGCCGGCACCTTCACAGAGGAGAGCGCTCTGCGCCCATCGTCTCCGTACTCGGCGACAAAGACCGGCGCCGACCTGCTGGTGCAGAGCTACTTCCACACCTACGGGCTTCCCGCCGTGATCTGCCGCGGCTCGAACAACTACGGCCCCTACCAGTACCCGGAGAAGCTGATCCCGCTGATGATCCTCAACGCGCTGCACGGCGATTCGCTGCCGGTCTACGGAGACGGCATGCAGGTGCGCAACTGGATCCACTCGACCGACTTCTCGCGGGCGATAGGCCACGTGCTGGAGCACGGCACGCCCGGGGAGGTCTACAACGCGGGCGGTCCCGACGAGGAGGCGAACATCGCGGTCGTCAGGCGGATCATCGAGCTGGCCGGCGCTCGGGACTCACAGATCGAGCACGTCACAGACCGCCCCGGACACGACCGCCGCTACTCGCTCTCATCGGAGAAGGTACGTGCCCTCGGCTGGGCGCCGCAGGTGCGCTTCGAGGACGGGCTGGCGCAGACGGTCGAGTGGTACCGGGAGAATGCCTGGTGGTGGGAGCCGATCCGCTCGGGCGACTACCGGACCTATTACGAGCGCCAGTACGGGCGCTCACTACAGCCCTGAGATCTTCCACTTCCCCGCTTCCTTGACCAGCGAGACGGTCTTCTCGCGGCTCTTGCCCCCGTAGGTGCTCTTGACGCGAGCGGTGGCCGTCGTGCCACCGGGTCCGATGGTGATCGACTGCACCTTCGCTTCGAGGCTGTCGATCTCGGCAATCTGATTTTTGATCGCCTGTTCGCAGCCCCGCGTGCCGCCGAGACGCGCAACGGCGGCCGCGGCGAGGTCGTTGGCGCAGATCTTTTTCTGTTCGCCGGCCGTCGCGTCGGCCTGCAGGTTGGAGATCGTCTTAGCGATCGCGTGCTGTTCGCCCTTGAATCCCGACGTGGACACCGTGTTGCCGCATGCGGCGAGGCCGATCGAAAGCAGCGCGACGCCGAGAAGGCCAGCCTTGCGCGTGGCATGGGGGAGAAGCGGCATACCGGCGCCAGAGAGTACGCGACGGGCCGCGGAGCCGCGTGCCTGGGGGATCGACAGCGGAGCCCGTTCAGCTTTGCTCGTCGGCGCGGCGGTATCCCAGCCGTGCGGAAATGCGATCAGCCGTGGAAACGAGGTGCGGGCTCAGAGCGTCGACCATCTCCTCGAGTGAGATCATCGCGCTGTGCGCCGACAGGCCGACGGCGGCCACCACCTCGCGGCCCGCGTCACGCACGGGGGCGGCGATCGCGAAGAGCTCGGACGCTAGCTCCTCGTCGTTGACGGCGAAGCCCGCGTCGCGTACCTGCTCGAGCTCATCGCGCAGCGCTCGCTTGCTGGTGATCGTGTTCGGCCCACGCTTGGCGGGCTTCGTCGAGGCGAGCAGGTCGCGCTGATCGGGATCGGGCAGGTTGGCGAGGAGCAGCTTGCCCATCGCAGTGCAGTAGGCCGGCAGCCGCGATCCGGGGTTCTGCTCGACGTCGGTCTGGCTCTGACGCCGGCGGTAGCTGCGCACGTGGTCGATGTAGAGAACATCTGCTCCGTCGAGCACCGCGAGGCTCGCCGTGTACGACGTACGCTGGCGGAGCTCCTCGAGGTAGGGGCGCGCGTGCTCGCGCAGGCCCGTCGAGTTGAGCGCCGACATGCCCAGGTCGGTCACGCGCAAGCCCAGGCGGTACTTGCGCGAGGCGCCCTGCTCCAGGTAGCCGAGGGCGACGAGCGTGATCACGTATCGATGCGTCGTGGAGCGGCTCATCCCGAGCTCGTCCGCTATGTCGGCGATGCCCAACACCGGTCGCTTGGCGGTGAAGCAGCTGAGGATCGCCAGCCCGCGCTCCAGCGACTGGGAGTAGCGCGGCTCGCGCAGGCTTGGTATCGACCAGGCAGGATCACTGCCGGTGGCGACGGCTTTGGCGGTGGAGCTCGTTCTGGGCATTCGTCCGTGCGGTCCCCTCTTTGTCCTTTGCCGCCCCGGAGGTCGGGGAGGTCAATGCTGATAGATGGATCATGGTTCGATATATCGACCAGCGACAATCATAAACAGTGAGTTTCCGAGCGCGCTACTCACCCACGGGCATCGCATCGCCGAGAAAGTGCTTGCTGAGCATCGTCTGCTGCCCCTGATAGTTGGACCCGATGTCCTGGCCGTAGAGGACGTCGGGCTCCTCGGCCATGCGCTCGAAGGCGAGCTTGCACACCGGCTGCCCATGCTCGACCATGAAGGAGACGTCCCGCGCCCTGACCTCGAGCGCCGCCCGGCTGCCGTGGGCGGACCCGTCCCGTGCATATCCGAATCCGGGATCGAAGAAGCCGGCGTAGTGCGTGCGGAGCTCTCCTGCGGTCGGGTCGTAGGCGAGCATCTCGGCGGCGAACGACGGGGGGATGCTGACGCCCTCGGAGGACAGAAGCAGGTAGAAGATCTCCGGCTCGAGCACGATGCGTCCGCCCCGCTCCGGGTGGACCGGCTCCCAGTAGTCCTGCCACTTCAGCGCGCCCACCTTCGTGAGGTCGATCGGCAGGCTGTTCTTCTTCGCGCGGTAGCCGACGATGCTGTCCTCCGAGCCCGAGACGTCGAGCCGAACGAACAGGCCGTCGGCTACCGACAGCTCGGACTCGGCGAGCGGACGCGAGTCGCGGTACAACAGGGGAGACTCCCTGTGCAGCGCAACCAACTCGTCGTCGCGCAGACGCGCGTCGCCGAGCATCAGTCGCACCTGGTTGAGCGCGAGGCCGGTCTTCACCCGGATCGCGAACGTCCGGGGGACGACCTCCAGGTAGAGCCTCCCGTGGTAGCCCGCCGCGATCTCGTCGAAGCGGTTGTTGCGATCTGTGAGCACCCGCGTGAAGATGTCGAGGCGACCGGTCGAGCTCTTGGGGTTGGCCTTCGCTCGGACATTCTCCGGCAGTCGCAGCTCCTCGATCAGGGGAACCAGGTACGGCCTGTCTCGCTCGAGCGTCGCGCCATCACGCAGGTCGATGCGTTCGAAGGCGAGGTCCTCGACCTTCTGCTCAACCGTCGAGTCGCTGTCCGGCAGGAAGCTGCAGCGCAGCGCCCACGCGTGGTCTCCCAACCGCAGGTCGACGCTGGCCGGCTGCACCGACTGGGGCAGGATCCGCCAGGGCCCCGCTACGAGCCATTCACGCGCGATCGCCTCACGGAGTCGCTGCGAGGGGAGCACTCCCGTCGAGCGCTCGGTCTCAGCCGCGGCGTCGTGCAGCCCAGCTCCGGCAGCCGAGGCCGTGGTCACGCTTGTGCTCGCTTGCCCATCCACGCCAGTCTAGGCGCGGCGCCGACTTGAGGCGCGTGGCTCGAGCTCAAATGGATGTGAACATGCCCTGGCTTCCACTAGCCTGGAGCGTCGTGCCTCTTTCCAATTTCAGCCCCCGCGTGCGGGCCTGGTTCGAACAGGCGTTCGCCGCTCCCACACCGGCTCAGGCCCAGGCGTGGCCGGCGATCGCCGCTGGCGAGAACGTGCTCGTCTCGGCCCCCACCGGCTCGGGTAAGACCCTCGCCGCGTTCCTCTGGGCGCTCGACCGTCTGAGCACCGAGCGGGTGGCCTCCTCAGAGGGTGCGTCCACCAACGGCCGCACCACGCGCGTCCTCTACGTGAGCCCGTTGAAGGCACTGGCATATGACATCGAGCGCAACCTCCGCGCCCCGCTGCGCGGAATTGGCGCGGACGATGTGAGCGTCGGGATTCGCACCGGCGACACCCCGCAGCGCGAGCGTGCGGCGATGCTCCGCAACCCGCCCGACATCCTCGTGACGACCCCCGAGTCGCTCTACCTGATGCTCACCTCGCGCGCGCGAGAGACGCTGCGGGGAGTCGAGGCGGTGATCGTCGATGAGATCCATGCCGTCGCTCACTCAAAGCGCGGCTCGCACCTCGCGCTGACGCTCGAGCGGCTCGAGGCCCAGGCGGACGTGGAACGCATTCAGCGCATCGGCCTGAGCGCCACCCAGAATCCGCTCGAGGAGATCGGGCGCTTTCTCGTCGGGCCCCACCGGGACGTCAAGATCATCGACGCCGGCGCGCGCAATCCGCTCGACCTGCGAATCGAGGTGCCGGTCGAGTCGATGAGCGAACCGGGTGGTCCCGTCGACCCGGCCCGCGATCCACTTGACCCGCTGCCGGGCGGCGAGGCCACGCGATCGTCGATCTGGCCTGCCATATACCCGGAGCTCCTCAAGCAGGTGCGCGAGCACACCTCGACGATCATCTTCGTCAACAACCGTCGCTCAGCCGAGCGCGTCGCGCTGCGCCTCAACGAGCTGGCAGCGCAAGAGGATGCGACCGACGACGAAGCGTCCGCCGGCGAGGCCGCCGGTGGGGACGGCACGCTCGCCGGAGCGCCTCCGGTCGCCCCGCCGGAGATTGCTCGAGCACATCACGGCTCGCTCTCGCGCGAGGAGCGCACGAAGGTCGAGGAGCTGCTGAAGGCCGGCGAGCTGCCCTGCCTTGTCGCAACGAGCTCCCTGGAGCTCGGGATCGACATGGGCGCCGTCGACCTCGTCCTGCAGATCGAGTCGCCCAAGTCGGTCGCTCGCGGCCTCCAGCGCATCGGCCGTGCAGGGCATGGTGTCGGCGAGGTCAGCCGCGGTCGGATCTTTCCCAAGTTTCGGGGCGACCTGCTCGAGTGCGCGGTTGTCGCCCGGCGGATGCACGAAGGGCTGATCGAGCCGACGGTCGTGCCGCGCAATGCCCTGGACGTCCTGGCGCAGCAGATCGTCGCAATCGCCGTCTCCGCAGAGCCGCCGGCCGGTGACGGCGCCAAGCAGCCCGAGGGCGCCGGGGAGCCCGTCGAGCCGGCGGCCGGTGTGGTCTCCGTTGAGGAGCTTCACGAGCTTGCCCGGCGCACCTATTCGTACTCGGAGCTGTCCCGCGAGCTGCTCGAGAACGTGCTCGACATGCTCGACGGCCGCTACCCCTCGAAGGAGTTCGGCGAGCTGCGCGCCCGCATCGTGTGGGACCGGGTGGCCGGGACGATCCGCGGGCGCAAGGGCTCGCGCCAGCTGGCGGTCGCCAACGCCGGCACGATTCCCGACCGCGGCCTCTACGCCGTCACGCTTCCCGACGGGCGAAGGGTCGGGGAGCTGGACGAGGAGATGGTCTACGAGGCCCGCCCCGGTCAGGCCTTCCTGCTCGGCGCGTCGACCTGGCGGATCGAGGAAATCGGACGCGACCGTGTGATTGTCACCCCTGCCCCCGGCGCGCCCGGCGCGGTGCCGTTCTGGAAGGGCGACTCGGTCGGGCGCCCGAAGGAGCTCGGCGAGGCGATCGGCGCGTTCTCCCGGTGGGCCGTCGAGCAGGACGCGGAGACGCTCGAGCGCGACTACGACCTCGATGAGCGCGCCGCCCGCAACCTGCTGGCGTACCTGCGCGAGCAGCAGGCCGCGACGCGCGTGCTGCCGAGTGAGCGCACGATCGTGGTCGAGCGGTTCCGCGACGAGATCGGAGACTGGCGCCTCTGTGTGCTGTCTCCCTACGGCGGCCGTGTGCACGCCGCCTGGGGCCTCGCGCTGTCGGCGCGCATGCAGGAGCGCTTCGGCCTCGAGTCGGACGCGATCTGGAGCGACGACGGGATCGTCCTGCACCTGCCCGACCTCGACGCGGACGAATCGGAGTCGCTCCCCTCTGCGGCCGAGCTCGTGATGCTCGAGCCTGAGGAGGTCGAGGATGCGGTCACCGCCGAGCTGGGTGGATCGGCGCTGTTCGGCGCGCGGTTCCGCGAGAACGCCTCGCGCGCGCTGCTCATCCCGCGCGCCTATCCCGGCAAACGCACCCCACTGTGGCAGCAGCGCCTGAAGGCTCAGAACCTGCTCGAGGTCGCCCGCCGCTACAGCGACTTCCCGATCGTGCTCGAGACCTACCGCGAGTGCCTGCGAGACGTGCTCGACGTGCCAGGCCTGCAGGAGCTTCTGCGGGGCCTGCACACGCGCGAGATCTCGCTCGTCGAGGTGGAGACGCAGACCGCCTCGCCGTTCGCCTCCTCGCTGCTGTTCGACTACGTGGCAACGTACATGTACGAGGGGGACACGCCGAACGCCGAGCGTCGCGCGGCCGCGCTGTCGCTCGACCGCGACCTGCTGCGCGAGCTGCTCGGACAGGAGGAGCTGCGAGAGCTGATCGACCCCGGCGCCCTGCGGCGCGTCGAAGACG
Organism: Solirubrobacterales bacterium; assembly: GCA_025963935.1. Lineage (GTDB taxonomy): Bacteria > Actinomycetota > Thermoleophilia > Solirubrobacterales > Solirubrobacteraceae > Palsa-744. Next base: position 1,423 of record JAOPZV010000256.1, on the reverse strand, counting down.
ACCTGCAGCACCGCTCCGAGATGACCCGCGCTACCGGCCGCGACGCTCTGCACGACGTGCTTCGCCACGTCGGCGACCTGTCAGGCGAGGAGATATCGGCTCGCGTCCTCGACGGCATCGATCCCGGCGGGCTCGTGCGCGAGCTCGAGCGTGAACGGCGTGCGATCCGCCTGCGGCTCGGCGGCGAGGAGCGCTATGTGGCCGCCGACGAGGCGGGTCTGTACCGTGACGCGCTCGGCGCGATGCCGCCCGGCGGACTGCCGGAGGCCTTCCTCGCCGACGTTCCCGACGCTCTCCGTGAGCTCATCGCGCGCTACGCCCGCACGCACGGGCCCTTCACCGCCGACGATCTCCACGGCCGCTATGGCATCGACGCAGCGGCGGTGCTGCGCGAGCTCGAGCGGGCGGGCGATCTCGTGCGCGGCGAGCTGCGGGCGGGCGGGCACGGTACGTCCGAGCGTGACTGGTGCGACGTCGAGGTGCTGCGACGCCTTCGGCGGGCCTCGCTCGCGGTGCTGCGCAAGGAAATCGAGCCCACCGAGCAGAGGCGTCTGGCCGCCTTCCTGCCCTCGTGGCAGGGGGTGGACCGTCATTCGGGAGCAGGCGCCGGCATCGACCGCCTGCGCGAGGTGCTCGTGCCGCTCCAGGGGCTGGCGCTGCCGGTCGAGACTTGGGAGCGGGACGTGCTGCCGCGGCGTACCGGCGCCTACTCGCAGAGCTGGCTCGACAGCCTCTGTGCGAGCGGGGAGGTCGTCTGGATCGGCGCCGGGCCGCTCGGTCGCTCCGGACGAGTCGCCCTGTACTTCCGCGAGGATGCCGCCGCGATCGGGCCACCGGCGGTGGGCTCGAAGGCGGCCGCGTCGCCGCCAGCCGGCCCGACGCACGACCTCCTGCGTGAGCGTCTGGCGCAGGGCCCCTGCTTCTTCACGGACCTGATCGCCGAGCTCGGCACGCCGGCAGAGGTACTGCGTGAGGCGCTGTGGGACCTCGTCTGGAGCGGTGAGGCCACCAACGACGCGTGGGCGCCGCTGCGCGCGCCGCGCCTCGCACTCGCGCGCTCGGAGCGGCCCACTGGTGGTGCCGGGCGCTCAGCGATCGCACGCTCATCGGCCGGCCGCTCGCGCTTCAGCGGTCGTCGGCGCACCGGCGCCCAATCCCAGGTGCAGGGCCGCTGGTCGCTAACCGAGCCTGTGTTCCGCGGCGCCCACGGGGCGCCCCCGGGCGGCGCCGAGCAAAGGCGCGCGCTCGCCGAGCTGCTGCTCGAGCGCTATGGCATCGTCACCCGGGAGCAGGTGCTGGCCGAGGGGATCAAAGGCGGCTTTGCGATGCTCTACGACACGTTCGCCAACCTCGAGACGCTCGGCGTGTGCCGGCGCGGCTACTTCATCGAGGGCATGGGCGGCGCCCAGTTTGCGCTGCCGGG
>JAOPZV010000203.1 GCA_025963935.1 Solirubrobacterales bacterium | reverse complement strand
AGGGGTCCGGGGTTCGAGTCCCCGCGTCGGCTCTGGCGAATGCGCTGCAAGCTGGCGGCTTCTGGTCTGGTTCCAAAGGCCGAGGCAGAGGCCTACTGGGCCACGCGGGGCGGCTAGCGACTGCGCGCCTGGGCGAGCCGCGGCCGCCGAGCCGTGCCCCGGGGCCGTGTCGTACTGAACGCCGCTGGAACGCGTAAGGTAAGCAACGGCCAGCGCAGAGGGGACATGCATGAGCGTGTTAGCAGCCGTTTTTAACTTGAATCATGCGTCGCATCTGGTGCATTGGCACTTCTTCCAGATGTCGGTCTCGAACATCGTCGTGATTGTGCTGATGCTGATCGTTTTTGTCCTCGCGATCGCGCTGCCGTTCCCGGGGGCGGCCCGCCGCCGAAGGCCATGAGCGTCGCTCCCGCTCCGAAACGATCGTGGACCACTCGCACGCGCGAGCTTGCGCTGGGTGCACTCCCGCCTGAGAAGCTGCTGCCCGACAACCAGCCCACATACGTCGCGTCCTGGATCTACGTGTTCGGCGTCGCGAGCCTCGCCGCGTTGATGGTGATCATCGGCTCTGGCGTGATATTGAGCCTCAAGGGTCCCGCCTGGTGGCACTTCACCGGGATCGGCCATTTCTTCAACAGCATCCACCTGTGGTCCGTGGAGCTGTTCTTCTTCTTCATGGTCATTCACCTGTGGGGGAAGTACTGGATGGCGGCCTGGCGAGGCGGGCGCTCTCGCGTGTGGGTAACCGGAGCGGTCACGTTCCTGGTCGCGGTTCCCGCAGCGTTGACCGGTTACGTCTCTCAGCAGAACTTCGACGCGCAGTGGATCGCCACCCAGGCCAAGGACGGTCTGAACTCGGTCGGCGTGGGAGCGTTCTTCAACGTCACCAACTTCGGTCAGATGTACAGCTACCACGTCCTGCTTCTGCCGGCGGCCGTGGTCGCTCTAGTGATCGTGCACGTGCTGCTCGTGCGCAAGCACGGCGTCGTCCCGCCGTTTGACCTCGATAAGAAGCTGGCCTCCTCGCAGACCACCTCCGGAGCAACGACGTCGTCCTCCGGCGCGCCGGGAGCGCCGTCGTGACCCGCCCACGCTGGTCGCAACGCGAAGGGCAGACAGCCGAGTGGAACGGCGGATACGCGCCATACGACCTCGTGAAAGAGCTGCTCATCGCGGTCGGCGCCGTCTCGCTGCTCGCCGTCCTTTTGACCGTCCTGTTCTCCTCGCCGGACGATCGCCCGAGCACCATCGCCCAGTGGTCGCGTGGACAGCCCATCAACTTCGTTGCGACGGCTGCCAAGGAGCTGGCCGGCACCAGCGGCACCGCCACGTACGGCCCGCCTTACAACCACAACGGCAGCGGGCAGCACGCCGCGTTCCTCTATCCGCAGAAATGGCTGGGCGTCAGCCATCCGATTAACACCGCCAACGACTTCGTGATCGACCCCCTGAAGACCGTCCCCGACAACCCCACGCTGAACAGCGCCGTCGGCCAATACCAGGTCGCTCCCGAAAAGACACGAACGGCGTGGGCGGAAGCCTTCGCCAAGCCGCTGGAAGAATATGAAACCGCGTTGGAAGAAAATAAGGCGCCTCCGAAGACCGTATCGATCGACGGTTCAACGGGTTCGGTGACGGTCCAGGCAGCCGGCGCCGGTCCGGTGCCGACGATGATGGCGGGACTGCTCGACCTCGCGAAGAGCGGCGGCCTCGACGGCAGCCTGCTGACGAGCCGACAGTTCTTCGAGACTGACTACACCAAGCCGTTGCTGTTTATGTCCGACGGCGGGCTCCTAGCAGAACGCGCGGAAGCCCAGCATCTGCTCGGCGACCAGTGGGGCATGATGAACGAGACGGGCAGCTATCCCGGCCAGACGTGGCTGTGGCTTTACACGGTCTGGTATCAGATCGAACCGTTCAAGACCTCCGAAAACGCCGACATCCTCGTGATGTTGGTGATGGGCGTGCTCAGCCTGGCGTTCATCTGCATTCCGTTCATCCCAGGCGTACGCGGTATCCCACGCCGAATCCCGATCTACCGACTGATCTGGCGCGAGCATTACCGCGCACGTGACGCCGAGGCTTAGCCTTGACCGCGCTTCGCTGGGTTGCGGCGAGCATCGACATCTCCCCGATCAGGTTCTCTTCCCAAGCGACCGGCGCGAACTTGCGCTCGCCAAGAAGGGCGGCGAACCGAAATGGGCTCTGGAAACCGCCTAACGCGGGGCGTTAGGCTTTGTGGCGTGGGTGAGAAAGTGCCGCACTTCACCGCTGAGGAGGCTCGTTCGGCCGGCGAGCGGATCGGCATCGACTGGGTGGCCTCGCGGTTCGACGTCGACCAGTTTCGGATGGGAATGGACGTCGAGCTCGAGCACGGCACGCACGATCCTGAGACCAACGTCACCGACGATGACGTGACCGTGACCGCAAAGATCGCGCGAGCGCACCTCAACGAGTTCCCTGACTACTACTCCCGCTTAGCCGTCATGGAGGCCGAGGCAGAGGACTACTGGGCCACGCAGGGCTAGTAGCGACTCCCGCACATTGGCGAGCCGCGGCCCGTTGTTCATCGCGAGTTGAGGCATGGGAGGCCGACAACATCGCGCGGTCGCTGCACCGCCGCGTCGATCGAAGCCGCTGGTGTTCGGTGTGCATCGCCGCCGAGAGGTTCCCGCGGAGAAGCGTCAGGATGCCGGTCGAAGATGACTCCTCGCGTTCGACCGCATCCGCCTCACCTGGCTGTTCGCCACCCGCAGCGTCGCCTTGCAGCTCTGCTTGGACGCCGTGCAGGAGTGCTGGCGTTGGTGGCCGTGCTCGGACCCGGCCTGCTGGCAGGACTATCTGATGACGACCCGGCCGGCATCACGACATATTCGATCCTCGGCGCGGACTTCGGCTACCGGTTGCTGTGGGTGCTCGCGCTCTCCACCGCGGCCTTGATCGTCTTCCACGAGCTGGCAGCGCGCACCGGGATAGTGACGGGCAAGGGCTTGATGCGGCTCGTGCGGGAGCGCTACGGGGCCCGCGCGACGGCGGTGGCGCTCAGCGCGCTGGTGGTCGCGAACGTCGGCACGATCTGCGCGGAGTTCGCCGGTGTCGCTGCCGGCATGGAGGTACTCACGGGTGCGAGTCGTTACCTCTCGGTCCCGTTCGCGGCGGTCGCTGTGAGCGTGCTCGTTCTGCGGGGCTCTTTCGCGCGGATCGAGCACGTGCTGCTGGCCCTAAGCGCGATCTTCGTCGCCTACATCTTCTCGGGGGTGCTCGCGGGCCCCGACTGGGGCGCAACGGCACGCGGGCTCGTGATCCCGAGCCTCCCCTCCACCCGCCACGGCATCCTGGTCGTGGTCGCGACGCTCGGGACAACGCTGGCACCGTGGGGTCTGGCGTTCATCCAGTCCTACGCGGTCGACAAGCGCCTGAAGGTCAAGGACATCGGCTATGAGCGTGTCGACGTTGTCAGCGGCGCGTTGCTGACGGGCATCATCGGTGTGTTCATTGTCGTGGCATGTGCGGCAACCCTGCACGCAAACGGCCGGCACATCCACGATGCGAGGGACGCGGCAGTCGCGCTGCGCCCGCTCGCGGGCAGCTCCGCGCAGACGCTCTTCGGGCTCGGCCTGGTCGGGGCTGGCCTGCTTGCCGCCGCGATCGTGCCGCTCTCCACCGCCTATTCGGTCGCGGAGTCGCTTGGGCAGCGCTGCGACCTCAATGACAGCTTCCGCCGCGCGCCACTCTTCTATGGCGCCTATGGCGTCAGCGTCCTGCTTGCCATCACGTTCGTGCTCATTCCGGGCGCGCCGCTGATCCCAATCCTGTTTCTCTCGCAGGCCCTCAATGCGGTGCTACTGCTCGCGATACTTCCGTTTCTTCGGGCGCTGGCCCGCGACCGCGAGCTGATGGGAACTCACCGCCTGGGCCGCCTTGACTCGGTCCTAACTGCTCTCGTTATTGCCCTCGTGGCCGTCTCCGTCGTCGCACTCGGCGTACTGAGCATTCCCTGAACCCGGTCGGCGCCGCGCGGCCGACAGACATGGATCTTGCAGCCGCCGCCGGGCCCGGGGCTCAGGCACGAGCCGACGGCTTACCGGCGAACGCACTGGCTCAGGTCGCGGTTATGTAGCCGCTCATGAAGCCGGCGTTCTGCATCGCCCATCCATGCGAGTCGCTGTCACACGGGATTATGCAAAACCACTGGAACTTGCCCGCCTGCGTGATGACCAGACTGTAGGTGTGTGTGCCGGGCTGGATGGTGATGTTCAGGCCCGCGACTGGCGCTGTGATGCTGTGCGGCACGTCGTCGGTGTTGTTGATCCTGAGCTTCAAAGGTTGGCCGACTTTGACCGCAAATTCGGTCTTCGTAAAGACGTCGTGCTTTTTTCCGTCAGGGCCGAGCTTCGAAGCGCCGATTATCTTCAGGTCGACGGGCTTCGTCGTGGCTGTGCTTGGTGCTTGTACGGCCGATGGCGCTTGGGCCTGCCCCACCGCCGGTTGCGCCGCGAGGGTGGTTTCGCTTCCTTTGCCACTCTGGACGAGTGCGACCATCGACATCACCAGGGCGGCAACGACGCCGGCACCCGCGAGCCACTCGAGCACGATCTTGCCTTTGCTGTTGACGGCTTCGTCAAACTGCTGCTGGTCTCGTGCCTCGGTGTCCTTGCTGGGTTCTTCAGTGTGCCTCATGGCTGTCACCGGTCCTCGGTTGTCCGTCCCGACGGTCACATCAAGTGATGTGGGGCATTCACGGTGTCCAGCCGCTCTAGCGGCACGGCCATTTAGGAGGGCACCGGTAGACTTGAACAGCATAGCATGAAATAAATGTCTTGGTAATCTGACTCTAGATACGCTAATCTAGTGTCCAATGGCTAAGGACACTGCACCGCGCTGGAAGTTCCTGACGAACCACGCCCAGGTTCTCGTATGCATCGCCCATGATCCGGGCGTGCTCCTACGGGAGATCAGCGAGCAGGTGGGAATCACCGAACGCGCGGCGCATCGGATCGTCACCGAGCTCGCTGACGCCGGCTACATCACGCGAGAGCGCAACGGCCGTCGCAACCAGTACACGATCGAGTACGGCCTACCGCTTCCCGACCGCCTCGGCCGGATCGAGCGCGTCGGCGACCTACTCACGATCCTCGCTGGAAAGAACGACGGGCTTGCGGCCGCGGCGGCTCTCTCGGTCGTGGCGAACGGCAAGGCTGATTAGGGCCGTGGGTAGCGTCCCCGACCCCGCGCCCATCGGAGGCTCACCGTCCGGCAGGCTTCGCGTGATCATCGCCGGAGGGGGAGTGGCTGCGCTAGAGACCGGACTCGCGCTGGCCGATCTCGCCCCCGACCTCACGGATACGACCGTCATCGCACCGAACACCGAGTTCGTCTACCGGCCGATGGTCGTTCGCGAGCCATTTGCCTACAGCTCGGCCCAGCGTTACGAGCTGGCTCGGATCGTCAGCGACGCCGGAGCAAAACTGCTCGAAGGTGAGCTGGGCTGGATCGACCCGCTCGCGCGGACGATCCACACCAAGGCCGGTGCGGCGCTCGAATACGACGCCCTGGTGCTGGCCCTGGGAGCGACTGTCACCAAGCGCTACCCGCATGCCCTGACGATTGACGACCGTGATCTCGGCGAGACCATGCACGGACTGATTCAGGATGTCGAGGGCGGCTACATCCACAAGCTGGCGTTTGTCGCACCGGGACGCATGGCCTGGCCGCTGCCGCTGTACGAGCTGGCGCTGATGACGGCTGGACGCGCCTACGACATGCAGATCGAGCTCGAGATTACGATCGTCACCCCTGAGGACAGCCCGCTTGCGATCTTCGGCTCAGCGGCGAGCGAGGCCGTCGTCGAGTTGCTTGCCGCCGCCAAGGTCCAGACGATCAGCTCAGCCTATGCCGAGGTTCCGAGCTCCCGCGAAGTGGTGATCAGTCCCGGCGATCGGCATCTCTCAGTGGATAGGGTTATCGCGCTGCCCGAGCTCTATGGCCCTGTCGTGCGCGGCATTCCGCTCGGCGAACACGGCTTCATCAAAGTGGACCCTCATTGCCGGGTACCTGACGTCGATCACATATATGCAGCCGGCGACGCGACCGACTTCCCAATCAAGCAGGGGGGCATCGGATCGCAGCAGGCCGACGTCGTGGCACAGGCGATCGCAGCGATGGCTGGTGCCTCCGTGACGCCTGAACGGTTCAATCCCGTGATCCACGGCATGCTGCTGACCCACGAGGAGCCGAGATACCTCACCGCTCATATTACGGGCGGACACGGGTTCAGCTCGGAGATCACCGACACACCAACGTGGTCGCCAGGGAGGAAGATCGCTGCGAAGTACCTGGCGCCCTATCTGGAGGAGCGCGACCGCCAGAGAGTCTCTGGGGCAAGCGCTGGTGCCTAGCGCCGCCGCAGTGTTCCACGACAGGCCTACGCCCGGCTTCGGCGGCACAGGCTTCGGCCTCGCCGCGGCTCCCCGCAGTCCCGCGGTCGACCTTTACTGGCTGCCTCTCGGTGCTGGTGGACACTTCGTCCGACTTAACGGTCGCGCGTTCGAGGCCGCGGCGGCGCGGGCTGAACGGCGACAGGCATGCGACCTCTACCACTCGGCGCTCGAAGTCTGCGTAGATGCGGCACGGTTCGTCATAGAGATGACGCCGGTCCGTGACGCCCGCGGCAAGCAGCGCGGCGTTGTCGCGGAAGGTCCTGTCGGAACCCGCTGGGCAGGCAGGTTTCGAATCTTTCGCTACGAGATACGTCGCTCGCGCGACGGACATATCGACGACGTCGAGGAGGCGGTCGGGAGCCCGCATCGACTAACCGACGAACGAGCTCGCGCACGGCGAGTGCTGAAGCTCGCGCTGCAGGTGCCGACGCCAGTGTGGGGCCGCGATGAACTCAAGGCGGGCGAAATGTGGAACTCGAACTCGGTGACCGCCTGGCTTATCGCCCGCAGCGGCATGAACACCGAGTCGATCCAGCCTCCAGCAGGGGGACGCGCGCCGGGATGGCAGGCCGGGCTCGTGGTTGCCCGGCGGCATGAGGCGACGACGCCGGCGCCTCTTGTGCTGAGGTGACGAGCGACCGGCAGGGTATGTCGCGTTCAATGCTGCTCGACGATCTCATGCCCGCGTTCCATGCCACGAGGATTGAGCATCGGGTGATCGACAGCTCGCCGGCCGATGTCTATGAGACGGCCATCCACGCTGACTTCGTCGACGCGATGCGCCGCAGCCGGATCGTTCGCGGGATGTTCTCGCTGCGGGCCGCTGTCGAGCGCGTCGCCGCGACTGCACAAAGAGCGCCCGTGGCGAACCCATCCGAGGCTACCCTGCGCCTCGCCGAGATGCCGGAGCACGGAGACTGGGTCAGGCTAGCCGAGGACCCCCCGAACGAGTTCGCTTTCGGGGTGATTGGACGCTTCTGGGCCGGAGAGACGGCGTTCGAGCAGATCGACGCGTCCGCGTTCACATCGTTTGACACTCCGGGGTACGCCAAGATCGCCGCCAATCTCTCCCTGCGCTCATACGGCGAACAGCGAACGCTGCTCAGTTACGAGGCCCGCACCCAGGCGACCGACGACGCTGCCCGCCGCGCCTTCCTCCGGTACTGGACCGTCGCATCGCCCGGGGTCGGCGTCGTAATGCGTTCGTTGCTCGCCCTGATCGCCGAACAAACGCCTCATGCGGGCGCTCAGCAGACTAAGTCGCTTCCGGGCGCGAGGTGACGCGCGCGGTTTTGTCCGACCGCAGGTCCGGAAAGAGCTCGAGCCGGCCGGTCGTCGATTCGCTCCCGCCGTCCCCCCGAGACGACCACCATCGGCTGCCACCCATCCCAGAGCAGCGCGGCGACCCGCGCCCACGCAGTTCGGTGCGTGACAGACTCCACCCATGAGGCCGCGTCTCACGGTTGTCACCGTTGCAGCGGCCGCCGGTGTGCTCTACCACACTCTGTTACGTAGCTCGATCCTCACTTGGGGCGCGACCGAGGCGGAGGCCACGTCGGGTCTGCCGGGGGACGAGCTACTCGAAGGCGCCGGCGGCGTGACGACTCGCGCGATCGGGATCGACGCCCCGGCCGCCGCGGTCTGGCCCTGGCTTGCGCAGATGGGCCCGTCGCCGCGCGGCGGCGCCTACACATACGACTGGATCGAGAATCTATTTGGTCTCAACATGCAGAGCGTCGACTGCGTCCTCCCGGAGTTCCAGCATCCCGAGGTCGGCGAAACGATCGGCTTCGGCTCCAATCGGATGCGGCTCGAGCGGGTTGAGCCAGAGCACGTGCTGGTCTTGCGCTCGCAGAACGGCAACTGGGTCTGGGCATTCGTGCTCGAGCAGCAGGGCGGCCGGACGCGGCTGATCAGCCGCAACCGCTTTCGTCTTCCGACGCTCGCCGCACGCATCGGCGTGCTGCCGATGGAGCCCGGCTCGCTGGTGATGGAGCGGAAGATGCTGCACGGCATCAAGGAGCGGGCCGAGCGGCTCTCTGACGCAATGGCTGCTGAGTTGCAGAGCTCCGGCGGCTAGCGAGCCCCGGCGCTGAGATGCCATTGCCAGAGTGGGCCCGCTAGCCACACTCGAATGACTAGTCAGGCGTCGCTGCGCCAGCCCAGCGCCCGCTGGCTCCTCTGCGGCAGGCCGCTGACCACGAGGTCGTACGAGTCCTCGATCATGTCCTTGACTGTCTGATCGGTCAGCGACCCGTCCAGGATCACGGTGTTCCAGTGACGCTTGTTCATGTGATAGCCCGGTAGCACCGCGGCGTGCGTCTCGCGGAGTCCCTCGGCAAGATCCGGCTCGCATTTGAGGTTGATGGCAAGCGGCACACGGTCGAGGAGGGACAGCGCGAACATCTTGCCGGTGACCTTGAACACAGAGGCCTCCGGACCAAACGGGAACGTCTCGGAAGCCCCCTCGAGGGAAAGGCAGTGTTTGCGGAGCGCTCCTGCGTTCACCGCGTTCTATGCCCAGGCGGCGGCCAGGAAGGTGAGCAACACACGGCGCACATCGGGCTTCATCCGCTCACCGTCGTGAACATTCGCCGTGTATACAGCATGGCTGCCTCGGCAGACTGGCACCGGCTCTATTGTTTGCCCCGTTGCGGTGATCGAGTGTCCGACGGACGGGTACCTGGTGCTCGTTCGGAACTCTACGGTCGCCGGCCCGTCTGTGGGCGACGCACCAGGATCGAGGTTGGCCACCATGAGTTGGAGATTTCGCCGCACGAGGGAGAGCGATCGTCTGCGTGAGGACGCGCCTCCATCCGTGGGCGCGGCGGTGACGAAGTTCGCGCTCGGCGGCCTGGCGGCGACACTGGTCCTGGCGGCCATCGGCGTGCTCGTGCTGGGCCGCATCAGCCGGGACGATGCGGTCAACAACGCCAAGGGGCTCACCGCAGTCGTGGGCACGGAGGTTGTTCAGCCGACGTTGAGCGACGCGCTCGTCCGCGGCGACCCGCGTGCCAGGGCCCAGCTCGACCGCGTTATACGCGCTCACGTACTTAAGGGTGACGTCGTCCGCGTCAAGCTGTGGAGAGCCGACGGCCAGATTCTTTACTCGGATCGCCCCGAGCTGGTCGGTTCCCGCTATTCGCTCAGTGCGGACGACCAAGCTGTCCTGCGCCGGGGAGGGGTGAAGGCGGACATCAGCGACCTTTCGCGGCCCGAGAACCGGTACGAGCGCAGCGCCGGCAAGCTGCTGGAGGTCTACCTTCCGATCAGGGCCCCGAGCGGACAACCGCTGCTCTTCGAGGCGTACCTTCGCTTCAGCAGCGTCGCCGCCACGGGCCGCGATCTGTGGGTCAAGTTCCTGCCGGCACTGATTGGCGCCCTGATCGTGCTGCAGATGATCCAGCTGCCGTTGGCGCGCTCGCTCGCACGCCGAGTCGCCCGCGTCCACCGCGAGCGGGCTGAGCTGCTCAAGCGGGCGCTCGACGCGTCGGAGCTCGAGCGTCGCCGGATCGCCGCAGATCTCCACGACGGCACGGTGCAGGAGCTAATCGCGGCCTCGTATGGGCTGTCCGCCGCACGCGAGCGCGTCGGCCCAGAAGGCGAGGCCGCCGAGGAGCTCGAGCGCGCGGAGGCAAGCTGCCGGGCGGCGGTGCGCGAGCTACGCAGCCTCCTGGTGGAGATCTATCCGCCCCGGCTGGGCGCCGCGGGCCTGGCCGCCGCGTTGGAGGACCTGATCACTCCGCTCGAACAGAAGGGGATCCAGGCCAGCGTAGAGGTACGGACTGACTTGCGAATTCCCGATGAGACCACAGCGCTGCTCTACCGGACCGCGCGGGAGGCGCTGCGCAACGCCGTGGAGCACGCCGGCGCGGACACGGTCCGGGTTCGAGTGGCGCGGGACAACGGCAAGGTCCTGCTGTCGGTCGCCGACGACGGACGAGGCTTCCTGCCGGAGGACGCGCTCACACGTCCGGCCGAGGGCCATTTCGGGCTACGCCTGCTCAGCGACCAAGTGCAGGATGCGGGGGGCACGTTCAAGATCGCGTCGACGCCGGGGAATGGGGCTACGGTCAGCGTGGAGGTGCCCGTCCCGTGATCCGCGTCGTAGTCGTGGATGACCACGAGCTCGTACGGGCGGGATTGGTGGAGCTCCTCGCCGCCGGCGATGAAATCGACGTGGTCGGCACTGCCGCCGACGGCGAGCAGGCGCTCGAGGTCGTCTCCACCCACCGCCCCGACATCGTGCTGATGGATCTGTCGATGCCTGGCATCGGCGGAATCGAGACAACCCGCCGCCTGCTCGCCGAGCACCCGAGCCTCCGAGTGATCGTGCTGACATCGTTCTCCGACTCCTCAGACGTGCTCCACGCCTTGGACGCGGGCGCCATCGGTTACCTGCTCAAGGACGCCAGCCCCGAGGAACTTCGTGGCGGAATCCACGCCGCGGCGCGCGGCGATTCGCCGTTGTCCCCAAAGGCCGCCAGAGCGGTGATCGCTGCGCGTGACGCTGGGCGGGGAGCCCCGGGACTGAGCGCCCGAGAGCGAGACGTGCTGAGTTGCGTCAGCGAGGGCCTTTCAAACAAGCTGATCGCACGACGTCTGGAGATCAGCGAGAAGACGGTCAAGGCTCACCTCACCAGCATCTTTCAACAGATCAACGTGAACGATCGCACCCAAGCGGCCCTCTGGGCACAGAATCATGGCATGGGCGGCGATCGGCCCAGC
>JAOPZV010000197.1 GCA_025963935.1 Solirubrobacterales bacterium | reverse complement strand
TGTCGATTCGGCATGGGAGGGTGCCAGCCTAGCTCTCCGCGGCGCGCCTCCGTGCCGCGGTGAGGATCAAGGATGCTGCCGTCAGCGGGTCCCGAGGCCCACGGTAACCTCTGTCCGATGCCCGAGTTGACGAGAGGCCGGCCGCTGATCGTGGCCGAGTCGGTGAACAAGACGTTCCGGGTGCCGGAGGAGCGGACGCACACGCTGAAGGAGCGCGCCCTTCACCCGCTGCGCCGAACGCGTCACGAGAGCTTTCCCGCGCTCAAGGACATTTCCTTTGAGGTACAGGAGGGAGAGTTCTTCGGGATCGCAGGCCGCAACGGCAGCGGCAAGAGCACCCTGTTGAAGTGCCTCGCGGGCATTTACGGCGTGGACAGCGGGCGGATCTGGATGAAAGGCCGCCTGTCACCGTTCATCGAGCTCGGCGTCGGCTTCAACCAGGACCTGGCGGCGCGAGACAACGTGGTGCTGAACGGGATCATGATGGGACTCTCCCCGCGCGAGGCGCGCGCACGGTACGACGCGGTCATCGACTTCGCAGAACTGCGCGAGTTCGAGGAGCTGAAGCTCAAGAACTACTCCTCCGGGATGTACGTGCGCCTGGCCTTCTCGGTGGCGATCCAGGTCGATGCGGACATCCTGCTCGTCGACGAGGTGCTGGCGGTTGGCGACGCGGCGTTCGCACAGAAGTGCTTCGACGTGTTCAACAAGATGCGCGATGAAGGACGGACGATCGTGTTCGTGACGCATGACATGGGAACACTCAACCGCTTCTGCCATCGCGCGCTACTGCTCGAGCGGGGCTCGATAGTGCTCATCGGCGAGCCGCACGACGTGGCGGACCGCTACCTGGAGATCAACTTCGGACGCGACACGCAGCCGACCGAGGACGCTTCCGAGGAGCGGAGCGGGGATGGGGATGCGCGGGTCGTCGAAGCGTGGATCGAGAACCGGCACGGTGAGCGCGAGGCGTCGCTGCTGCAAGGGCAGCGCGTGACGCTCAAGGCGCTCGTGCGTTTCGCGGTTGACGTCGAGGACCCCGTGGCCAGCGTGTACGTCCTCAACGAGGAGCACGTCGCGATCATCGTCGCCACGACCTCGCGCGAGAACGAGCGCAGTGGCAGGTTCGCGGCGGGCGAAGAGGTCCTGTTCTCCTTCTCGTTCGAGAACCTTCTTGCTCCGGGCCGTTACAACCCGCTCTTCACCCTCGCTCACCGCGGCACCGGCCTGGACCTGATGGACCGCCTCGAGGGAGCGTTCTCCTTCCTCGTCACCGGACCCGGCGCGCTGGGAGGCTTGATCGACCTTCCGGTCGAGGTGAGCGTGACCCGAGGCTCCGCGTCGCTCCCGCAGCAGGTCGGCGCATGAGCTCACAGGCAGCCGCGCCCGAGCACGGGCTCGGCCGGCCCATCAGGGGACCGCGCGCGCTCACCGATGACTGGTCCCGGTTCTGGCATCTCACCTACAACATTGCGCGCAACGAGTTCAAGCTCCGCTTCTTCGGCTCGGTGCTCGGCTACCTCTGGCAACTCATGCGGCCGCTGCTGCTCTTCGGCGTGCTGTACGTGTTCTTCACGAAGGTCGCCCTAGTCAACGCCCAGAACGGACCGGGCCAGGCGCACTACGGGGCCCAGCTTCTCGGCTCGATCGTGCTGTTCACGTTCTTTGCCGAAGCGACCGGCGGCGCGGTCCGCAGCGTCGTGGACCGCGAGAACCTGGTGCGCAAGATCCAGTTCCCCCGCCTCGTGATCCCGCTCTCGGTGGTTCTGCTGGCCTCGTTCAACCTGGCCCTCAACCTGGTCGTCGTGCTGGGCTTCTCGCTCGCCGAAGGCGTCCAGCCGACATGGACATGGCTGGAGCTTCCGCTGATCATCGGTGTGCTCGCGCTGTTCGCCACCGGAATAGCGATGCTTCTCTCGGCGCTGTTCGTGAGCTTCCGCGACATACAGCCGATCTGGGAGGTCGTCAGCCAGATCGTCTTCTATGCCTCCCCGGTGATCATCTCCGTGGAGACCGTCGCCAAGAAGGTCAGCACGCCCGTCCTGCACCTCTACATGCTCAACCCGCTCGCCGACGTCTTCCAGCAGTTCCGCCACGCGATCATCACGCATGGCACGCCTAGCGCGGCGGACGTGATCGGAGGATGGCCGGCGCTGCTGGCGCCACTGGCGATCGTGCTCGGCGTGTTCGCCCTCGGGTTCTGGGTTTTCAACCGCTCCGCCCCGCTGGTCGCCGAGAACCTCTAGCGAGGCCGGCCGACAAGCCTCTAGCTCGAGCGTCCGAAGGTCTCGGCCGCCTGCGCCGGGGTGCGCGGCAGCCTAGCCGGCGCCCTGCGGCGGAGGCGATCGATCGGCAGACGCGCCCCCGCGAGGAGCATCCGCAAGAGCCGTTGCCACGTGCCGATCCCGTCGTGCAACCCGACGTACCGGGACGGCTTCGTGGCGATCATGTTCATCGAGACGCCTCCCTGCACGTGGTTCAGCCACGCGAGGTACGCCCGCCTGACCGGCGCCAGCGAGCGAAGCGCGAAGCCGAGCCGCCGTGCCATCACAGTGGCCCGGGGCGTGCCCGGCTCGGGCCGCAGGTAGTCATCGCCGAAGAACTCCATGTAGTGCGGCTCCGCGACCTCGGTGAAGAAGCCGGCGCGCATCGCCTCCCAGCGGTAGCGCACGGCCCAGTGCGCGTGCTCGTAACCCTCGTACTGCTCGACGCCGTCGACGTTCACGCCGCTCGGGTCTTTTAGCGTCTTGAGTGTCTCGTTGACCATCAGCAGACGGCCGCCGGGCCGCAGCACGCGGAAGATCTCGGAGAACGTCCGCCGCAGGCTCTCCGCGTCGTTGTGGTGGAGCACCTCGCAGCAGTACACGT
>JAOPZV010000168.1 GCA_025963935.1 Solirubrobacterales bacterium | reverse complement strand
CCTGGAGGAAGGGATGAGTGAGCCCATGCTCGGCGCACAGCGGGCCGATGCTCTCGGGGTCGACCTCGAGCCCGTAGCGAGCTCCGAGCTCGCCGAGCATCGGGGGTGCGAAGTCGGGCGAGGCCATCGCTGCGGCGAACTCCTCGAAGAAGTGCTCGAAACCGCCTGGGGCGATGATCTCGAGGATGCGGCAGGGCACCTCGTCGGGGTTCCAGAAGGTGTGCCACTGCTCGCGCGGCTTGAAGACGAAGTCGCCGACGTCGGCGTAGACGGTGTCATCGCCGAGCATCGCGCCCATCCGCCCCTCGATCACGAAGCTGTACTCGTCCTCGCGTGAGTGCTTGTGCAGCGGCGCGACGAGCGTCCGCGGCGGGATGGGGTGCTCGATCAGCGAGAAGCCGCCGCCGGTCTCCTCGGCCCATGCCATGAAGCGCACGCCAACGGACTGGATGTCAACGCTCTTGCCCTCCGCTGGCCCGATGTTGCGCGGCCCCTGCGTGTGATCGAAGCGTCGTAGGTCCGTGGACTGTGATGCCGATGTCATTGCGTGTCTCCCCATTTCGTTGAGCGCGAGTGTCCGCGAATCTAGCAGGAGTCTGGCCGCTGTGTCAAGATTCATTGAACAGCTATGAGCAATCAAAGCGAGCGCCTGCAGGCACGGCCGTACCGCAAGACCAAGCGGGCCGAGGAGGAGCTGCGCACGCGGGAGCGGATCACCGAGGCGGCGGTCGAGCTGCACGGGACGGTCGGGCCGGCACACACGACCGTCAAGGCGATCGCCGAGCTATCCGGCGTGCAGCGCGCAACGGTCTACCGGCATTTTCCCGATGAGCAGGCGCTGTTCGACGCATGCACGGCGCACTACTTCAACCGTCATCCGATGCCGAACCCGCAGTCGTGGGCCGCCATCGCGCAGGCCGACGAGCGCCTCGCGCGGGCGCTCGCCGAGCTCTACGCGTGGTACGGCGAGACGGAGCAGATGATCGCCAACTCGATGCGTGACGTCGAGCGGGTGCCGGCCGCGACACGGGACAGCTTCCTGGGCTACTTCGAGATGGTGCACGCGACGCTGCTTGCCGGCCGACGGGAGCGCGGCCGCCGCCGCGCTTGCGCGTCGGCGGCGATCGGCCATGCGATCTCGTTCGCGACCTGGCGCTCGCTGGTTCGCGAACAGGGCCTCGACGACGCGGAGGCGATTGGCTTGATGACGGCGATGGTCGAGGCGGCGAGGGGCTGAACCGTCTCGCGTGGCCGCCGGGCGGCGGTGGGATGCCGCGCCGCGCCGGCGGCCCGCCGGCGTTTCGCTACCGCTCGATCACAGGGCGCACCTCGACAGCTCCGCCCATGCCGGCCGCGGGGACCTTGGCGGCGAGCGCGATGGCGGCGTCGAGATCGTCGGCCTCGAAGATCAGGTAGCCGTTGAGCGCCTCCTTCGTCTCGGCGAACGGGCCGTCGGTCGCGAGTGTCTTGCCGTCGTGCACGCGCACGGTGGTGGCCCTCTCCGGCTCTGAGAGCTGTAGGCCGCTCGTGACGCCGGGCGTTTCGTTGATCTGCTGGTAGGCGGCAAAGACGGCCTTCTGCTCGTCCTCGGACAGCCGCGCCCAGTCCTCGGGTGAGCGTGGCGTTGCGGCGTCGCCCTGATGGATCAGCAGCATGAACTTCATCGACTTCCTCCTGTTCGAGATGCTCGCGCGAAGGCGAAGGTCGTTTCTGAGACGAAGGGCCGCCCGGGAAATCGACAATCCAATCGAAAAATCGAATTGACAATCGAAAAGCGCGTCTGAGCGCGGCGCTTGCGACCTCGCCGGGGCGCGCGGGGGATCAGGCCTCGCTCGGGGCTGCGGCGAGCTCCGCAAGTCGCCGCATCGACGTGCCGATCAGCTCGCGCTGGCCGTCGAGGCGATGCGCCTCGCTGTCGGGGATCTCCACGTCCACGGTGATCCGCGTCCCTTGCTCCGTGGGCTCCAGCCGCCACTCGAAGCGCAGGTCGGAGACGAGGCAGGAGACGGTCACCTGGGCCTCGTCGCGTCGCGTGTCGAGCAGCTGCGCCATGGGGAAGTCCGGATAGCCGTCCGGATACATCGTGTACTCGCCGTCGCCGCCGACCTCGACGGTCTCGATCCCCGCCCACCAATCGGGGAAGCGCGCGGGGTCGTAGAGCAGCTTCCAAACATCCTCGGGCGGTGCAGCCGATTGAGCGGTGTCATGAAAGGACGGCATCTTGTTTTTCCCCTCCTTGCGAGGACTGTATGGATTGCAGCTCGGCGCGCGCCCGGGTGAGCTCACGCTCCGGTTCCACCAGGCCGACCACGGGACGACCCAGATCGGCGAGTACCGCGGTGAAGGCGTCGGCGCGGATGGTCCGCTCGAGCAGGCGCTCCCATCCGCCGATCGCCTCCTCGACCCGCAGCTGCGCCTGCGCGTGCCGGCCGCGGGCAAGCGCGATGAAGCCCTGAACGAGTGCAAGCCGCGGCACGAGCGCCTCCGGGAAGTCGCTCGGCCGCAGCGGCTCGAGCACGGTCGCACGCACCTCCTCCGCCGCCTGGTCGGGCCGACCGCTGCGGGCGAGCGCCTCGGCCAGAGCGAGGCGCGTGAGGGGGCGGCTGATCGGTGCCTCCTCGACCAGCGACTCGGCGAGCAGGCGAGCGGCAAGCTCGTGCTCGCCGGCCTGCAGCGCGACGAGGCCGCGGTCGTTGCTCGCCATCGCCAGCAGATCGGGGTGGCCGAGCTGCTCGGCGAGCGCCTGCTCGGATGAGGCAGCGTCACGTGCCTCCTCGAGCCGGCCAAGCCGTCGCAGGACGAACGACCGCGCTGCGAGGAGGTGGATCTCGAGGCTCTGCAGGCCATGCGTCTCGATCGCTGCCATTCCGCGATCGAGGAACTCGAGTGCCCGCTCGTGCTCGCCCGCGGCGGTCGCGGCTCCTGCGGCGTTCGCCCAGCACCCGTACGTGAGATCGGGGCGCCCTGCGCGGCCGATCGCCTCACCGGACGCGATCGACGGCCC
>JAOPZV010000161.1 GCA_025963935.1 Solirubrobacterales bacterium | reverse complement strand
TCGAGCAGATGGCCAAGCGCTTCGCGGGGGTCACGCGGCTGTCGGCCGATGAGATCGCCGACGCGATCCTCTACACGATCAGCCGGCCGCCGAACGTCAGCGTCAACGAGGTCCTGATCCGCCCCTCTGGGCAGCTCGCCTAGCCGCAGCGCCCCGTTCAGTGCCATTCGGTGGTGCGCCAGTTGTCGGTCGGCAGCTCCGGCGCCAGCCACTGCGGGACGAGCAGCTCGAGTCGATCGGCGAGCGCATTGACGTATGGCTCATACAGCGCCCGCAGCTTTCGCAGGCGCTGCTCCACGGTGTCGGTGTCGAGCTCGGAGTCGATGCCCTTCTCGTGGAGCGTGCGAAGCAGGTCCTCGAGCGCCGTGCGGGGGAGACGATCGGTGGCGGACTCCTCGGTTTCGACGCGGAAGCTGTAGCTCAGGTCGACCACCGCGTGGCGCGCGATCGCGAAGGTGAAGCGCGCCTGATCGACCGTCCCCGAGGGCGCGCAGGCGACCGTCAGTGCACACGAGTCGAGGATCGTGCACATCGCCGCGAGCCAGTTCTGGTTGACGTGCTGTGAGCGGAAGTAGGCGAGCACGGGGTAGGCGAGGTGCGTCTCCATCAGCTCGGCCACCCACGTCTCCCAGCTGGCCAGGTAGCGGCTGAGCGCGGGCCAGCCGCCCTGCTCCCCGGTGCGCGCGACGAGCCGGCCGGCACTCGGCGGGGAGCCGGCGCGCGCGTCGAGCTGCGACACGGTGGCCTCGCGGCGCGAGAAGGCCTGGTAGAGGGCCGGCAGGTAGCCGATCACGATCGCGATCAACATCAGGCCGCTGCCGGCATCGATCACCTGCACGATGCGCGCGAAGCTGGTGTGAGCGGCGAGCCCCGCGGGAGCGCTCGCGGCCATCGTCGAGGCGCTGAAGTAGAAGTCGTTTCCGAAGTCCACCGTGTGGCTCCCGGCGAGATGCGATCCCCCCGCCCACTGTAGGCACGCGAAGCCGAGCATCATCACGAAGACCCACAGGATCAGGTTGAGCACCAGGCCGAACGGTCCGTAGAGCCCCAGCATCGTGTCGGCCGCCTGCGCCGGCAGGAGCCTCGCGAGCCGCCGCCAGGGCCGCCATGTGTAGTCGAACACCGAGCGGACGAACCTCGGGTCGCGCTTGACCCGGCGCGGCAGCAGGAAGGCGAAGAAGACCTCGACCATCATCGCCAGCACGAGCACGCCGCCGAGCACGCCAACGAAGATCCGCATCACCGTGGATATATGCCGCCCGCGCCCGCACGCCCGCGCACCGGGCGCCGAGACCGGCCGGCGTGGCGCCGAACCGCCCTCAGTCGCGCTCGGAGGCGGCCGTGCGCGGCGTGATCTCCAGCAGCTCGTTGCCCGCGTGGTCGACCTGGAGCGTCGTGTGGTCCACGTCGAAGCGCGCGTGCAGCATCGCCTCCATCTCGCGGCGAGCCGCGTGGCAGTCCGCCTCGGCGGCGACGAGCACGTGCGCGGAGAGCGCCGGGAAGCCGCTCGTCACCTCCCACACGTGCAGATCGTGGACCTCGACGACGCCCGCCTGGCCGATCAGCGCCTCGCCGATGCTCTGCGGGTCGAGGCGCTCGGGGGCAGCCTCGAGGAACACGCGCCCGGACGCCTTCACGAGCGCGTAGCCCGAGCGGATCATCAGCGCGGCGATCAGCAGGGATACGATCGGGTCCGCGCGCTGGAAGCCCGTCAGCAGGATCAGCGCCGCGGCGAGCGCCGTGCCGATGAACGCGTAGAGGTCCGTGAGCACGTGCTGGAAGCTGCCCTCGATGTTCAGGCTGCGCCTGTCCGCCCCGGCGAGCGACCAGGCGGCCAGCAGGTTCACCACGATGCCCACGAGGGCCACCGCCAGGATCAGCCAGCCGCGGACGTGCGGCGGGTCGAACAGGCGACGGATCGCCTCGTAGCCGATGAACGCCGCGAGGATCAGCAGGGTCACGCCATTGGCCTGGGCGGAGAGGATCTCCACCCGCTTGAAGCCGAACGTCATCGCACCGGCGGCCGGTTTCGCGGCAAGCCGCAGCGCGGCGAGCGAGAAGGCGATCGCCCCGGCGTCCGCGAGCATGTGGCCCGCGTCCGAGAGCAGCGCTAGGGAATCCGCGATCACGCCGGCGGCCACCTCGACCGCGATGAACGCGAGGATCAGCGCGAGGGCGAGGCGCAACCGGCCGCGGTCGGCCTCCGTGCGCAGGGGATGGGCATGCGCGGCATGGTCGTGAGCCATCGGCTCACGATACGACCGATCCGCGAGCGGCGAGCGCGCACCGCGGCGGCCGGCGGCCGCAGGGATCGCTCAGTACCCGCCCGATTTCGAAGGCATCGGTTCCTGCGTCGGAGCGGTCTTCGTGGTCGTAGCGGCTCCCGTGCCGGCCCCCGTGCCCGTGGAGGAGACCGTCACGGCGTTCCACGTGCCCACGTCCTTGAAGCCCTGCCCCTTTGCGTCGCCCGGCTGCCGGTCGCCGGCGAACGTGTAGAGCGGCATGCCCGTGTAGGTCAGCTGCGCCGTCCCGTCCGGGCGCTTCACGCTAGCGAGCGAGCCCACGCTGCCACTCGCGCTCGCGCCTGCCGCCGCCGGGCGGACCGGGTGCCACACCTGCAGGCACGCGGCGTTCGTGCAGATGAACCTGCCGGCCTGCTCGCCGCTCAGCCGGTAGATCGTCATGCCGTGCGCGTCCGTGAGGACGGTCGCGCCGAGGGTCGCGTTGGACGCCGTCTTCACGGTCGTGGCCGCGCTCGAGGCGGCGGAGGAGCTCGGCGGCGAGCTCGAGGCGGCGCTGTTCGCGGACCCCGGGCTGCTGTAGGTGCTGCTGCCGCACGCGGCGAGCGTCAGCGATGCGGCGAGAGTGGGGAGGAGGTACTTGGGCGCTGCGCGCATCGGAGGCTCCTTTGAGCAGGCGGGTTGGGAAGGGCGCCGGCCCCCGCTCGTCGGGCGATTCTGTTCGCGCGATCGCGGTGGCGGCCTTCCCTAAAGACTCCACGCGCGCGTCGATCCTTTCCTGGCCGGCGCCGCGAATCGACCCTGCCGGCGCGCGGGGCGGCTCTGACGGTCCGGCGGCATAGTGTTCGACGCTATGGACGGGACGGTGAGCCGCCGGAGGAATCGCCAGATCAGTCGGGCAACCGAGAGCGAGGAGATGGTCGCCCAGCGACGGACCACGCTTGCCTCGATCGCGGCGGCGGGCCTGCTCGTGGCGCTGAAGCTCGGAGTGGGCCTCGCCACCGGCAGCCTCGCCTTGATCTCCGCGGGCATCGAGTCGAGCGGCGACGTCGTCGCGGCGACACTGACCTTCTTCGCGGTTCGACTTGGCGGCCGGCCGGCCGACCCCGGCCACCCCTATGGTCACCGTCGGGCAGAGAATCTCGGCGCTCTGGGCGAGGCCGCGATCTTGCTCGGTGGTGGCGTGATCGTGACGGTCGAGGCCGTCTCGCATCTCATCTCCGAATCCAAGGCCCCGACTGTCCACTGGTACCTGTTCGTGGTCATCGCCGTCGCACTCGGGGTCGATGCGAGCCGCACCGCGGTCTCGCTGGCGACCGCCCGACGCTACAACAGCCCGGCTCTGCGCTCCAACGCGTTTCACTTTGCCGGTGACATGGCCGGATCGCTTGCTGTGTTGGCTGGCCTGCTCGCGGTCGAGGCGGGGCTGCCGGAGGGCGACTCGATCGCCGCGCTGCTGGTCGCGGCGATCATCTTCGCGGCCGCGATACGGCTGATAGCGGAGAACGCGAATGTCCTGATGGACCGCACCCCCGCCGAGGCGCGGGGTGCTGCCGAGGATGCCATCGCCGACGTCGGAGCAGACATCGAGCTCCGGCGGCTGCGACTGCGCGAGTCGGCCGGGCGCTACTTCGCCGACGTGATCGTCACAGTCCCGCCCGGCCAGGCGGTCGTCGAGGGCCACCAGGCGGCGGACCTCGTCGAGGCGGCCGTCGAGCAGGTCCTGCCGGGCAGCGACGTCGTGGTGCATGTCGAGCCGCGACGCCAGGGGCTGGATCTACGCGACCGTGTCCTCGCCATCGCACTCGCCGAGCCGCTCGTGAAGGAGGCCCACGACATCATGATCTTCGAGCAGCCGGGCTCGGTCAGCGTGTCGCTGCACCTGAAGTTCCCCGCCGACCTGAGCCTGGGCGACGCACACCAGATCGCCGAGCGGGTGGAGCGTGAGATCGCCGAGCGCCCGGGGGTGAGCGACGTGCAGACCCATCTCGAGCCGCTCGAGCGGCCGCTGCGCGCGCGCCCGCCCGACGAGAGCGCCGACCTGCATGCGACGCGCGAGATCGAGCGGCTCGTTCGCGAGCGCACCGGCTCGGATCCACGCAAGCTGAGGCTGCTCTCGACCGACGCCGGCCGCGTTCTGTTCCTGACGGTCGTCGTCGACACCCGCGCGTCGCTGACCGACGCCCACGGCCTCGCCGGCGAGCTCGAGGACGAGCTTCGCCAGCGGGTCAGCGACATCGCCGAGGTGATCGTTCACACAGAGCCGTGAACGGCGCACGGGAAGGATCTCGGCGCAGCGGCATCTAGGGCTTCGGGCAGCGATATCCGAAACCCAGGAGGCCGAGATGAGAAAGTTCCTTACCGGAGTGACAGCTGTGGCGAGCTGCGCCGCTCTGGC
>JAOPZV010000142.1 GCA_025963935.1 Solirubrobacterales bacterium | reverse complement strand
GCGAGCAGGAGCGCGACCGCTCCGTCGGCGTGCGGGTACCCGTAGTCCGTCCGAGACATGTTGCTCGAGGTCGAGCAGGGAGGAGGCGATCGCCTGGTGTATTTCCGGTACGGCTTGAGAACGATTACCGCGTAGTAGTAGCCGCCTTCAGCCAAATTCCGCGCTCGGAATGTGATGTGCACGTTCTGGCGAACCGCCGGTTTGCGCTGTAGGTGGACCGGCATGGCTTCGGCGGCCGTCGAGCACGCCACGGCTCCACTGACGGCGAGCAGCCCGACGCTCAGCCTCCGCATGCGGTGAGCGTACTCTCGTCGGCGTCGTCCCGGCACGCGAGGCGTCAACGCAGGCGCGCTCGCTGGATGACCCTCCAGACTTGCACTTGGTTTCGAGCTGGAGGTGGCGCCAACCGATCACGGGACCACTCCCCAGGATCTGATGTTCTTAGCGAAGCGGCCTGCGCAATTGCAACCGAGACTGGAGAGCGAAGAGTGATCATCACAACCATGAACGATCTGCCGGGGTACGACATCGACGAGGTCTTGGGAGAGGTATTCGGGCTGACCGTCCGTGCGCGGAACCTTGGCTCGCAGCTTGGAGCGTCCTTGAAGTCACTGGTGGGAGGCGAGCTGAAGGGGATGACCAAGATGCTCGCCGAAGGACGCATGCACGCCACGGAGCGGCTTGTGGAGGAGGCCGGCGCCAAGGGTGGGAACGCGGTGATTGCGTTCCGCTTTGATACGTCCGAGCTCGGTACGACCTGGACGGAGATCTGCGCGTATGGCACGGCCGTGAAGGCCACCAAGAGATAACCGGCCGCACGCACGGGATCCGGAGGTCGGGCGAGCGGACCGACGCGGCGGCGGATTGCGTGGCGGTTATGGCCCGCCGGCTAGCTTGGCGCGTCCTCCACCGGAACGATTTCCCGGCCCAATGGCATCAGCGAAACGGGGATCAGCTTGAAGTTCGCGAGCCCCAGCGGGATGCCTATGACCGTCAGGCAGAGCAGCAGTCCCGACAGGAGGTGGCCGAGCGCGAGCCACCAGCCGCAGAGGATGAACCAAAGAATGTTGCCGATACCCGACGCGACGCCTGCGTCGGGGCGCTTGACGACCGTTTTGCCGAACGGCCAGAGCGCGAACATGGCGATGCGCAGCGACGCGATGCCGAACGGGATCGTGACGATGAGAAGGAAGCAGATCAGCGCCGCGAGCGTGTACGCGATCGCCAACCACAGCCCGGCCAGGACGAACCAGATGATGTTGAGAACCAGCCGCACGCTTGGATACTCCCACGAGGTAGGCTCTCCGGCGTGCAGCGTGACGAGTTGCGAGCCGTGCAGTCGCCGCTGAAGCAGCGCTACAAAAGCGATCCCGACGCTGCGCGGGTGACGTTGGCGGCCACGGGAACATTGGACGAGCGAATCGCATGCTCGGTGCAGACCGGTCGCGCTGTCGCGGAGGCTGGTCTCCACCCGGCTACCGGCGGCGATGGGTCGCTGCTGTGCTCGGGCGACATGCTGCTCGAGGCTCTCGTGGCCTGCGCGGGGGTCACACTCCGCGCAGTCGCGACTTCGCTGGGTATCGACGTTGCATCCGGCACCGTCCGCGCCGAAGGCGACCTCGACTTCCGCGGCACGCTCGGGGTGGACCGTGAGGCGCCGGTTGGCTTCTCGGCGGTGCGCCTGTCGTTTGCGCTCGACACGAGCGCGGATGAGGAGCAGCTCGCCTCCCTGCTCAACCTCACTGAGCGCTACTGCGTCGTGTACCAGACGCTCGCAAATGGCCCAGTGCTCGACAGCTCCGTGGCGTCGCACTGAGCCGATTCTCATGTTCTGGCGCGCGACTCCGCGTGCCGCTCGGGCCCGGAACACAAGGCGGCCGCGCTGACCGCCTGCCTCAACGAGTTCATGGGCTCTTTCTGCTCGCGGTCTCTAAGGGGCTGGTGTCTGTCGGGCGAACGGCGCCATTCCGGCCAGCTTGCCGCCGTCGATAGGAACGGTCGCGCCGGTGATGAACGACGCTTCGTCACTGCACAGCCATGCAACCGTGGCGGCGACCTCCTCCGGGCGCCCGACGCGCTTCATCGGCATCGCCTGCGCAGCACCCTGTTGTGCGGCTCCGCCGGCGCGCTCGAGCTGCTCGGTGAGGATCGGACCGGGGGCGACCGCATTGACTCGTATGCCCCGAGCGGCGTACTCGAGCGCGGCGACCTTGGTAAGACCGACGATTCCGTGCTTCGTGGAGACGTAGGCCGCGAGACCGCCGACGCCCTCGAGCCCGGCCGTCGAGGTCATGTTCACGATCGCGCCTCCGCCGCTCTGCAGCATCGCCGCGATCTCGTGTTTCAGGCAGAGGAAGGTGCCCCGGAGGTTGATTGCCAAGGCGCTGTCGAAGTCCTCGACCGCCACATCGGTGAGCGGCGTCGGAGGATGCCCGCCGCCGGCGGCGTTGTTGAACGCCACGTCGAGGCGGCCGAACACCTCAAGCGTGCGCCCGACCATCTGCTCGACGTCCTCAGGATCGCCAATGTCAGTCGGAACACTGAGCGCCGTGCCTCCTGCCGCAGTGATCTCCGCGGCCAGGGCATCGAGTCGCGCCCTGTCACGGGCGGCCAAAGCGACGGATACGCCCGCCTGCGCGAAGGCCCGCGCTGTGGCTGCGCCGATGCCGCGGCTGGCACCGGTGACGATGGCGACTCGCTCGTGGGTGCTGTTCATGGTGTGGTCCTTTCGTAGTTGATGGTCGTCCCGGAGGTGAGACGGGAAGCAGCGCAGCGACGGTGTCCAGGCCGGGCGACGCTTTCGGGAGAGGGGGGAGATGGTCGATGTACCGATACTAGCAGTAACAATTACAAGTTGTAATCGTTCTCGTGTGTCTGTATCCTGACGGGATGACTTCGCCACCCGGCGACAACCAGGACGATCGGCGCGATGGCGGCGTGGCGTTCCTGCTCGCCCAGCTGGGCGCTCACGCCGCCGCCGCGTTCGCCGAGCGCGTCCGGCCCCTGGGGCTCACGCCGCCCCAGGCCGGCGTCCTGCGCCGGCTCGGCGAGGTACCGGGACAGAGCCAGCGCGGCCTGGCGGACGCACTGGGCATGCATGCCCCGCGGCTGGTCGCCCTGATCGATGAACTCGAGGACCGCGGTCTGGTCGTGCGTGACCGCGACATCGACGATCGACGCAACTACGCAATCTCGCTGACCGATGAGGGCCGCGGGACGCTCGCTGAGCTCGCTCGCGTTGCCCGTGAGCACGAGCTGGCGATCGTCGCTGCGCTCGACGACGACGACCGCAGCCAGCTGCTCGTCTTGCTCCGGCGGCTTGCCGAGGAGCAGGGTCTAACTCCTGGCGTGCACCCTGGTTTCCGTCGCATGGGTCGTCCCGGCTGATACGGCCAAGCGACGCGCGGCTCCGCTTCGTGGCTGGCGGCGCCCGGACGGGCGCCGCTGCGCCGCGGTGGCTTTCGGCATAGTGCGCCCGTGCGCTACGTGATCTACGGGGCCGGCGCGATCGGGGGCGCCATAGGCGCCGGACTCCACGAGATAGGCCGCGAGGTGGTGCTGATTGGCCGGGGGGCGCACCTCGAGGCATTGCGGGAGCGCGGGCTCACGCTGCAAACGCCCGATGGAGAGAGACGTATCTCGATGCCGGCGGTCGCCTCACCACGAGAGATTCAGCTCACAGCCGACGACGTGGTCCTGCTGGCGATGAAGAGCCAGGACAGGGACGCGGCGCTTGA
>JAOPZV010000120.1 GCA_025963935.1 Solirubrobacterales bacterium | reverse complement strand
GGCCGGCGCCGCGCGCCGGTACGTTTCTTCGGTTGTGAGGAACGTATGGCAGGTCGCGAAGCGGTCCGGGCTGTCCTTCTACGTCGATCAGGGCACACATCACGCCGCCGCACTCACCTACTACGCGTTGATGTCGCTGTTCCCGACCCTGCTCCTGGCGGTCTCACTGCTGGGACTGCTCGGCGAGTATCCGGACACCTACAACGCGATCGTCCGCCATCTGCGAGAAGTGGTGCCGACGATCACTCTCGCGCCGCTCGACGCCGCGGTGCGGGCGGCGCTGAAGAGCAAGGGCACGGCAGCAGTTGGGCTGGGCGTGGCGATCGTGACCGCGCTGTACGGGGCGACCGGCTACCTCGAGGCCACACGGCGCGCGCTGAACGTCGTCTTCGGGTCGACTCAAGGGCGCAGCTTCGGTCGCCGCAAGCTGATCGACCTCGCCTCGACGTTCGTGCTGATGGCTCTGGTGATCACGACGGTCGTGCTGATGTTCGCCGGCGGCGGCATCGCGCAGGAAGTGGCCGGGGCGGAGGCCGCGACCGTCTGGCGCGTTGTGCGCTGGCCGGGCGCACTGGCGAGCGCGCTGCTGGTGTTCGCCTACATCTACTCCGTGACCCCTGACGTCCGCCGGCGAGCGCTCCGCTGGATCGTGCCCGGGGCGCTAGCCGGCGTGGCGCTGTGGCTCGCCGCGTCGGCGGCGTTCTCCACATACGTCGCGAACTTCAAGAGCCTCAACGTGACCTATGGCTCGTTCGCAGCGGCGATCATCCTGCTCGTCTGGCTGTGGCTCACAAACGTCGCGCTGCTGTTCGGCGCAGAGGTCAACCGCGAGCTCCAGCGCGTGTCAGCGGACGCCATGCGTTGAGTTGCGCAGGTTCGACTAAGTGACGGCCGGCTAACGGTCGAGCCATACAACGGTCGACGAGACCAGGGAGCGATCCCCTTCTATCGCGGCGCTCGACGCCGCAGTGAGGAGACGCCCATGAACAGTGGCGTCCCACCGACGTACGAGTCGCCTTCGAGCGACTCCCTCGCAGCAGGCCGGCGTTCTCCCTTTGGAGCCGGCAGCAAGATGTTTGGCGCCGGGCTCCTGGTGCTTGGATTGCTCTCTGGCCTGCTGTTTGCAGGCAGCGCCCTCGCCGCGGCACCGACTGTGGCGTTGGGCACGGCAGCGAGCTTCTCGGTGCTCGGCGGCTCGACCATCACCAACACGGGCCCGACGACGATGTTCGGCGACCTCGGTCTGAGTCCGGGGTCATCGGTCACCGGCGCTCCCCATGTGCTCGGGCAGACGCACGTCGACGACGCTGTCGCGATCGACGCGAAGAACGCTCTCACCACCTCCTATAACGACGCGGCGGGCCGTGCGAGCAACGGATCGGCTGGAACCGACCTTGCCGGTCAGACATTCTCGCCGGGCGTTCGCACTGCCAGCAGCTCGTTGCTCCTGTCGTCGGGAAGCGTCACGCTCGATGCGCAGGGCGACCCCAACGCGGTGTTCATCTTCCAGATCGGCTCAACGCTGATCACCGGCTCGAGCACTACCGTGCTGCTCGTCAACGGTGCCCAGGCCTGCAACGTCTTCTGGCAGGTCGGCTCCTCCGCGACGCTTGGAACGGGCACGCGCTTCGTCGGCACGATCATGGCCTCGGGGAACATCGCGGCGAACACGGCCGCAACGATCCATGGCCGTCTGCTGGCGAAAACCGAAGCGGTGAACATGGACACCAACACCATCACCACTTCCAACTGCGCCTCAAGCGTCACCGGCAGTGGCGGTGGCACCGAAACCACGACGCCCGCCGAAGCCACGGCGCTCGCAGGAGCGAGCGCGCTTGCAGAAACCACCGTCGGGACGACGGGCGGAAAACCCGTCACAGCGCCACTCGTATCCAAAGGCCAGAAAACCACCGGCAAGCGAGTGCACCGACGCGCGACTCGCCGTCAAACCCGTCGGCGAGCGTCCAAGCCGCGCTCGCCCGCGCGACCGGCGCTCCCCCACCGCCGGGGCACCTTCACCGGATGAGTGGCGCTCGAGGGCGCCTGCTGATCGCCACGCTCGCGGCGTGCCTGCTCGGCGCCACGAGCGGCGCGGCGGCCGCCGCCGGCACCCCGGCTCGCGTTCGGCCAACTCAGCAGCTCGCGGCGCTGGGGGCTGCGCACAGCGTGCATCTGTCGCCCGAATCCGGATCTCGCAAGATTGCCGCTCTTGCCGCTCGCAGGCCGATCACCGGCGAGCAGACCACGCTGCCGGTGATCGGGAGCCTGACCGGCCCCGCCGGCGTTCGCTGGCTGCGGGTCATGCTCCCCGGCCGGCCGAACGGGTCAAGCGGTTGGATCACCGAACAGGGCACCCGCAGGCTCTCGACGGGCTGGCACCTCGTGGTCGACCTCACCGGCCGACGCGTAAGGGCCTACCGCAACGGGCGCATCGTGAAGACCATTCTGGCGGTGGTGGGCAAGCCCTCGACCCCGACGCCGACGGGTGAGTTCTTTGTCGAGGAGACGCTGCAGATGAGCGCCGGCGAGCCGGGAGGGCCGTTCGCCCTCGCGCTCAGCGCGCGCTCGAACGCGCTACAGGAATTCGAAGGTGGCCCAGGCCAGATCGCGCTGCATGGACGTGACAACCTCGGAGGGACGCTCGGCACGGCGGCCTCGCATGGCTGCATCCGGGTCAATACGGCGGGCATCGACTGGCTGGCCGCCCGCATCGGCGCAGGCACGCCGGTGACGATCTACGCGCGCTGAGCGCGAGGTTGCGCTACACGCCATTTCGCAGTGGCGCTACGCGGCATCGGCGAGAGGGCCGTGGGGCAGGCTTCAGGCGAGCTGTTGGATCACGATGGAGGCGACCGCCGGAGCTTTCCCTCCTGCGTTGGGCGTGATGGTCAGCGCGGGGGTGTAGGGAAGTTCTTTCCATCCGTAGACATGCGGGGCCGCGGCGGCGAAGCGCGAGGTCACGTACCGAAAGCCGCTCGGCAAGCGCCGCGCTGGTAGTTTGAGTCTCGATATCTGTGAAACGACGGCCGCCTCCTCCGAGGCGTGGGGCGGCCAGATGGGATGCAGCGTGGCAAAGGAGGACAAGGTTGAATTCGAGGGCGAGGTGATCGAGGCTCTCCCCAACGCGATGTTCCGCGTGAAGCTCGACAACGATCACATCGTGCTCGGGCACGTCGCCGGGAAGATGCGGCGCTTCAGGATTCGCATCCTTCCGGGTGATCGCGTGCGCTGTGAGCTGTCCCCGTACGACCTGGACCGCGCCCGGATCGTCTACCGCCACCGCTGAGCACGGGCATCGCCGAGCGCTCTCTGATCGACTCCATCGCGGCGGAGATGGCCGACACGGTCGCCGCGCAACAGGTTGAGGGCGGGCAGGACGCGCGGAGCGCCGCAGCAGAGGGACGCTCGAGAGTCCTGCGGGGGGTCGGAGACGACGCGTCGGTCGTCGTCGCTCGGCCTGTCTGCGCGGTCTCGGTCGACGCGATGGTGCAGGACGTTCACTTCCGCTTGAAGGACGGCTGGGTAACGCCTGCGGACGTCGGATGGCGCGCGCTCGCCGGCGCGCTGTCCGACCTGGCGGCGATGGGCGCCGACCCCGGCGAGGCCTACCTCGTGCTCGGCCTGCCGGACGGCTTCACAGAGGACCGCGCGCTCGAGCTCGTGCGCGAGGCGATCGGGCTGTGCCGCCAGACCGGCACGACGCTTGCCGGCGGGGACGTCGTCGTCGCGCCCGTCCTGACCATCTCGGTTACGGCGGTCGGCTGGGCGGAGTCCCCCGAGCAGCTCGTCGGCCGCGACGGGGCCCTGCCGGGAGACGTCGTCGGCGTGACCGGGAGGCTGGGCGGGGCCGGCGCAGGTCTTGCCGTGCTCGAGGGTCGCGTGCCGTTGACGGCGGGCGCCGAGGCCGTGCTGAGGAGGATCAGGCGGCCATGGCCACGGCTGCGGGAGGGGACAGCTCTGGCGCGGGCCGGCGTGCACGCGATGATCGACCTGTCGGACGGCCTGGCGACGGACGCCGGGCACATCGGCCGCCGCAGCGGCGTGCGGCTGCGGCTCAACCTGCCAGCCCTACCGCTCGAGTCGGGCGTCGCGGAGATCGCGGCGGAGCTCGGCGTGCCGGCCACGCACATCGCAGCGGGCGCCGGCGATGACTACGAGCTGTGCTTCTGCGCCGCGCGCGATGACCGCGCCCGCATCGAGCAGGCGCTCGAAACGCTGGGGGGCGAGGTGCGCGTCAGCTGGATCGGCGATGTGGTCGCTGGAGAGCCGGGGGCGCGGCTGTCAGACGAGCGGGGAGACGATGTTGGGATTGAGGGGTTCGAGCACCGCTGGTAGCGGCCGGCGGGCGTGCGTGCCGCCGGGCTGCGGCGCCTGGATCGCCCGCGGCACGCTCCCGCCGGGAAGCCTCCGGGCGGCGCCCTTGGGGACGGTCCGCCTGAGCCGCGCGTACACGAGCAGGCGTTTGGCCGCGCTGAACACCGGCGTGCAAGCCGACAGGACGAGGCGGCTGTAGCCCACGTTGGCGACCGCCGCCTGCACATCGGTCGGTGCGACCACGCGCTGACCGATCACGGCGTAGGTGAAGTCGGCGTAAGGCATGTGCAGGAGGATCAGGCTCCCCGGCCGCAGCGCGTCGATGTGGCGGAACGGCGCGAGGAAGGTAGTCCGATGACCGGCGATCGCGGTCGTCCCGGAGACGCCGGGGAAGTGCGTTTCGGGAAAGATCCCCGGGCCGCTCTCGAGCGCTTCGGTGCCCGTCCCGCTGACGACCACGAAGCTCGCGCCGATCCGCGGGATCTGGATCCGCCCGACCGCGCTGCCCTCCCCGGCGTGGCGCTGCAGCTCGCCGGCGAGGAAGGCGATCCGGGCGCTCTGCTCTGCGAGGCTCGCGAGGGTCCGCCGCTCAACCGGAGTGGGCGCGGTGCGTTCGACCGTGCGCAGCGCGCCGCTGAGGTGGTCCTGTTTCAGTTTCGCGTAGATCGCCGAGACCGGCTCCTGCCAGACGAGCGTGACGCCCGCGTCGAGCAGCGCGAGGGCGCCGGCGAGGATGAGCACCGCCGCCGCCGCGCGCAGTGCGCGACCGGACCACGGCGGTTGACTCCCCGGCAAGTCCGTCGCTCCCCCTGTGGTCTTCGAGCTCAGCTGGATCTCGGACACGGCTCACCTATCGTCGCAGAGCCGACTCTGTACCACCGAGCGAGCCCGGCCCGGCGTAGGACAACGGCCCGCGAATCGTGATCTCCGCCTCGTCGTCTCCGCTCGGGGCCGGAGGCGGTGCCAGTGGCGAGACGGCGAGCATCGCCATGCCCACGGCGCAGCCCCACGCGATGCTCCAGAGGATCGCTCCGCCCGCACCCACGTGTCCGCCGACGACGAGCAGCACTGCCGTCCACGCCACCCCACCGGGACCGAGGCCGAGCTGGTGGGTGTAGAAGGCGATGAGCAGGAGCAGTGGAGCGATGCCGAGCGCGAGCAGCGCAAGCGAGCCGAGGTGCCGGGGACGCAGCTCGGGCGAGACGAGGAGCAGCCACAGGTGCAGCGCCGGCAGCAGTAGCAGCGCGGTGTACGGATCGGACACCCACGCGACGAGCGTGACGCCCAGCAGCAAGAGCAACATGGAAAGCCCGGCCACCTCCGGGTCGGGGCGCACGCCCCAATGCCGTTGACGGACCAGCACGCCCCACAGCAGCCAGGCGAGCGCGAACACGAGCGCCACGACCACCACGGCGGCTGCCGCGCCCGCTCCGGATGGAATGCCGCTGGACGGGACGGGGACATGCGGCGCCGGAATGATCCCGAGCAGACCGAGCAGATAGGTGAAGACGGCGCAGGCGAGGAACGGCAGCGCGCAGCTGAGCGTCCACAGCGTCCAGCGCCCGACCGCGAGGCGGCGGCGGCGCACGCGCGCGAGACCGTCGACCGCGAGGATCAGCGGCCCGAGGAGCAGGGTGGCGAGGAGCAATCGCACCGCCCAGGCGGGAACGATCTTGCGCTGCAGCAGCACGCCCGTCTGGCGTGCGGAGGACACGTCGCGTCCCGTGTCCAACGCGCTGACGGCGCTCAGGACCGAACGGCCGATGCCTTCGAGCCGTTCCGCCTTTACGCGACTCGTCGCCGAGGGGCCGTGTTCGCCGGAGACCTGGACGAGCACTGCCGGCACCCCGCGGGCTCCGAGCACGCCCTGCTCGCCGACCGCGAAGGGCACGGCGAGGTGGGCGAGCTGCCCAAGCGCGCTGGGTGACCCGGGATCCGAGCCGCTCTCGTGCGTGATGGCGTCGGCCACCGTGCGCTGCACTTGCAGCGAGGCGGACCCGAAGCCATCGGAGTACGGCACGACGAGCGGCTGGCTGGCGTGCGCGCCTGCGACATCGCCGAGGACGATGGCGGCATCCACCGGCCCGCGCAGACTGGCGGCGAAGCGCGCTGCACCGGCGTCGCCGCCGCTGCCCCCGCTGGTCGATACGAAGATGATCGTGCGCTTCGTCTCTCGCGCGGCGAAGACGCGTGCGAGCTCGAGCAGCGCCGCGGTCCCGGACAGCTCCGCCCTGGACCCGCGCCTGGCGGCGTCGCGGTGGGCGAGGATCACGATCGGGCTCTCGTTCGTCGATCCGGCGCGCTGTGCGACGACCGTCGTAAGCGTTCGCTTGCCGTCGATCGTCTGACCATTGGATCGCACCGTGCGCACCGCGAAGCCCCCGCCGGCGGTGCCGCCGAGGCCTTCGAGCGTCCGGGCGACGTAGCGGCCGAGCGCCTCGTCGCCGGAGGTTCCGGGCCGCCGGTCGGGATATTTCGACGCGAGGCCTTCCAGGTCGCTGAACGCGCGCGCGCCTTCGAAGGCGTCCGGCGCCAGCGTCGAGCTGCGGGCGGCGGGACGCGATCCCAGCGAGAACGCGGCGATGGCCAGCGCGAAGAGGAATGGCACCAGGGCCACGCGGTAGAGGCGCCCGTTCAGCATCGTCTAGACCATAGTTCGACAGCCGGTCCAAGGCACCACATAAAGATGCGGAAGATGCGCGGCCGGCCATCTCAACAGGCGCGCGCGAATTTGACCTCCGGATCAGGGTGCGCTGTTAGGTATCGTCCCGCCGCGTGCTCCAGCCCGTCGCCGTAGGCCACAAGACCCTTGCCGACTACACGCATATCTGCGGGCGGGAGCTGATAGCCGAAGTACGTGAGCTGGCCGAGCCGCTGCAGGGGCAGCGCGTGGTGCACATCTCGGCGACCGCCTTCGGTGGCGGCGTCTCGGAGATCCTCTACACGCTCGTTCCGCTGATGCGCGACGTCGGCCTGGACTGCGAGTGGCACGTCATCTACGGCCGCGAGGAGTTCTTCAACGCGACCAAGCTGATGCACAACGCGCTCCAGGGCGCCCCGCAGGATCTCGACGAGGAGCAGTGGGCGACGTGGCTGCGCTTCGGCGAGATCAACGCCCGCGAGCTCACGGGCGGCTGGGACGTGTGTCTCGTCCACGACCCGCAGCCGGCTACCCTGCGCCAGCTCGTGCCCGAGAAGGCAAAGGGCTGGGTCTGGCGCTGCCACATCGACCTGTCGACCCCGAACCCCCAGACGATCGCCCGGCTGCTGCCCTACATCGCCGCCTATCCGGATTCCCTGTTCCACATGCGCGACTACGTGCCGGCTGGGATGCAGGGCCGCGTGCACGTAGTGCCCCCGGCGATCGATCCGCTGACGCCGAAGAACATGGCGCTGTCGCCCGAAGACGCGGCGTTCGTATGCGGGCAGTTCGGCATCGACGTCGACCGGCCCCTGATGTGCCAGGTCTCGCGCTTCGACCCCTGGAAGGACCCCCTCGGCGTGATCGACGCCTACCGCCTGGTCAAGGAGTCGATGCCCGAGGTGCAGCTCGCGCTGGTCGGCTCGATGGCCAGCGACGACCCGGAGGGATGGGACTTCTTCAACGCGACGATCGCCCATGCGGACGGCGACCCGGACATCCACATCCTCAACAACTTCAACAACGTCGGCGCGATCGAGGTCAACGCCTTCCAGTCGCACTCCGACGTGCTGGTCCAGAAGTCCATCCGCGAGGGCTTCGGGTTGACCGTGTCGGAGGCCATCTGGAAGGCACGGCCGTTCGTCGGGGGAGACGTCGGCGGCATACCCCTGCAGATCGAAGACGGCAGAACGGGCTTCCTCGTCTCGACCGTGGAGAAGTGCGCGGAGCGCTCGCTGGAGATCCTCTCCGACCCGGAGGTCGGTCGGTCGCTGGGACGTGCCGGCAAGGAGCATGTCCGTCAGCATTTCCTCATGCCGCGATACCTGCGCGACTACCTACGCATCTTCAATGGACTGAGAGACGCATGAGCGGAGAGCCGGCACAGCGGACTCCGCTGGTGCTGGTGAGCAACCGCGGACCCGTGACCTTCCACGCCGGCGGGGAGGTCCAGCGGGGGTCCGGCGGCCTGGTTACGGCGCTCACGGGGCTCGCTTCCTACCGGGAAGCCACGTGGATCGCCTCGGCGATGAGCGACTACGACGCGGAGGTCTCGCTCGAGCACGGGGGACGCGCGTTCCCGGTGCGCTCGCCGGCCGGAGGGGAGTTCGAGGTGCGACTGGTGGTCAGCGACGCCGACGCGTACGACCGCTTCTACAACGTGTTCGCCAACCCGATGCTGTGGTTCATCCAGCATTACCTCTGGGACCTGTCCAACGCGCCGGACATCCGGCGGGAGGAGATCGAGGCGTTCGAGTTCGGGTACAACGTCGTCAACGAGGACCTTGCGCGCGCTGTAGTCGAGGAGCTCGAGGACAAGGAGGAGCCGGTGGTGATGGTTCACGACTATCACCTCTACACGCTCCCTGACCTCGTGCGACGCGCTCGGCCCGACGTCTTCCTGCATCACTTCATCCACATTCCCTGGACGCAGCCCGACGCATGGCGCGTGCTGCCATCGCGCATCCGCGAGGAGATATTCGCGGGACTGTTGGCAAACGACATCATCGGCTTCCACACGCGCTCCTACAGGCACAACTTCCTGCAGTGCTGCCGCGACCTGATGGAGCTGGAGGTTTATTTCCAGCTCGGAATCGTGCGCTTCGGCGAGCGCGAGGTGTGGGTCAGGGCCTACCCGCTGCCGATCGACCACCAGACGACCAGGATGATCGCGCAGAGCGAGCGCGTCAGCCGCTTCGAGCAGGAGCTCCTGCGCCGCCGCCGTGACTTCCTGATCCTGCGCGTGGACAGGGCCGACCTGAGCAAGAACGTGCTGCGCGGGTTCTCGGCGTTCGACCTGTTCCTCGAGCAGCACCCCGAGTTCAGCGAGCGGGTCACCTTCGTCGCGCAGCTGATGCCCTCCCGAACGGACGTGCCGCAGTACGCCGAGTACCTCGAGCGGATCGAGGCACTGGTCGCGGTCGTCAACCATCGCCATGGCACCCCGGACTGGATGCCGATCCAACTAAAGCTGCGCGACGACCTCGAGGAGGCGATGGCGGCCTACAAGCACTACGACGTGCTGCTCGTCAACGCGATGTTCGACGGGATGAACCTCGTCGCCAAGGAGGGGCCAATCGTCAACGAGCGAGAGGGCGTCTCGATCCTCTCGGAGAACACCGGGGCGCACGAGGAGCTCGGGGAGTACGCGCTGTCGGTCAACCCGTTTGACATCCAGGAGCTCGCCAACTCGATCTACGCCGCGCTGACGATGGACCCGCGCGAGCGCCGGCGCCGCGCGGAGGGGCTCGCCCAGATTGTGACCTCCCGGGATCCTGGCGACTGGATCGACGAGCAGCTGGCCGACATCCGCGCGAAGGGCCTGACCCGCTGAGCGCGCCACGCCCGCCCCGCCCGCGGCTCCGCGCGGGGCTCGATTTCTCGACCCGCTAGTCTTTCCGCAGCACTGCGCATGACACTGCCCGCACCGACATACGACCTGATGCTCCTGCTCGACACGCAGGCGGAGGACGCGACCCGCGCGAAGATCGTCGCGGACGCGCGAGCCGCGATCGAGGCGCAGGGCGAGCTGGTCCGCTACGACGAGTGGGGCGAGCGCGCGCTGGCCTACCCGATCGAGCGGAAAGCCAGCGCGGACTATCACCTGCTGCAGTTCCACGCTGGCAGCCCCGAGCTGCTTGCGGCGCTGAACCGCTCCCTGCGGATCACCGACGGCATCCTTCGCTTCCGCATCATCAAGCTGAAGCCGGGCGTTCCCGAGGCCCCCGACATGCAGGCTTCAGCGAGCGCTCCGCGGCGCGCCGAGGCGGAGTCGCCGGCGACTGAGGCGGCGCCCGAGGGCGAGGCTCAGGCCGAGCTGGCCGTCGGCGAGCCCGCGTAGCTGTCCGAGCTCTCCCTGCGACATCGCGCGTGCACGGTTACGGATGCGGCGGCGTGGTTATAAGATCGGGACATGAGCTGGGCCGAGGATATGGGGGAGCCGACCGACAGGAGCGACGTGCTGCGCGCCTCGCCCCCGATGTTCGACTCGCGTGTGCTCGACACGCTGTCGCGCGTGCACCCCGCGGTCCCGATCATCATCTTCCTGCCGGCGATCGTCGCGATGTTCGCGTGGAGCATCGCGAACGCGAGCGTGCCGGCCTCGATCGGCCTGCTCGCCGCCGGCTACGCCCTGTGGACGCTGTTTGAGTACTGGCTGCACCGGCTCGTGTTCCACTTCGAGCCGCAGGCAGGCTTCGGCGCGCGCCTGCACTGGATCATCCACGGCGTTCACCACGACCATCCGAACGATCCGCTGCGGCTGGTCATGCCGCCTGCTGTGAGCGTGCCGCTGGGTGCGGCGGTGTTCGGACTGCTGTACCTGGCCTTCGGCACGCGCTACGCGCCCGGACTCGGGGCGGGGTTCTTCGCCGGCTACCTGATCTACGACATGATGCATTACTACCTGCATCACTTCCGTCCCCACGGGCGCCTAGGACGGATGCTGCGCGAACGGCACATGCGCCATCACTTCCAGGACGACACGCGCGGCTTCGGGATCAGCGCGCCATACTGGGACGAGGTGTTCCGCACCTCCCCGCGCACGAAGCGATCTTCGCAATAAGCGAGGTGCTGGGGCCCGGGTGGGCGAGTCGTGCCCGGAAGCGGCTCTAGACTCGGTGCGCGAGAGCGGGCGCTTCGCTGCCCGCCACCCAGGACGAGGAACAAGCTGAAAGGAAGAGACCTGTGGCCGCAACAAACATCAACAGAGTCGTGATGACCGGAAACCTCACCGCCGATCCGGAGCTGCGTTCGCTGCCGAGCGGCATGTCGGTGTGCAGCCTGCGCATCGCCTGCAACACGCGCCGCAAGAACGGTAGCACCGGCGAATGGGAGGACAAGCCCAACTACTTCAACGTGACCGTGTGGGGCGCCCAGGGCGAGAACGCTGCGCGCTACCTGTCCAAGGGACGCCCGGTGGCGATCGACGGACGCCTGGAGTGGCGCGAGTGGGAGGCGCAGGACGGGACGAAGCGCCAGGCAACCGATATCATTGCCGACTCGGTGCAGTTCCTGGGCTCGCGCGATGACGCCTCCGGCGGAGGCGGGTTCGCCGGCAACGGAGCCTCCAAGGGCAGCGACGTCCCGGTCAACGAAGGGGACTTCCAGCCCGCACCTGCCGGCGGCACGGCCGGCGACGACGATATTCCGTTCTAGCCAGTACAGCGAGGTCCCTTTGTTTTCCACCGGAGTCATGCCTGAACGCAACCACCCCCTTGGCGGGGTGCGCTGATGGCCAAAGCGCGAGGTCGCGGCAAGCCGGTTCGCCGGCGCGACAAGAAGGGCGGCCCCGGAAGCGGGCGGCGCAAGCCATGCCAGCACTGTCGCGACAAGGTCGAGCAGGTCGACTACAAGGACGTCGCGTCGCTGCGGAAGTTCATCTCCGAGAAGGGCAAGATCCGCTCCCGTCGGATCACGGGATCCTGCAGACGCCACCAGGTGCAGATCGCGACGGCGGTCAAGCGTGCGCGCGAGCTCGCGCTGCTGCCCTACGTCAACGAGGGCGGTCGAGACGACAGCCCTCGCCGTGACCGTGACCGCGATCGGGACCGCTAGGCCGTGCCCGAAGCGATCCTGCTCAAGGACGTGGAGACGCTCGGGGAGCAGGGCAACGTCGTCGACGTCTCCAAGGGCTACCTGCGCAACTACCTGATTCCGCGCAAGCTGGCTCAGCCGGCGACGAAGGGCGCGGTCGAAACGATTCGCCAGCGCCAGGCGGCTGCCGAGAAAGCGGCGCGCGAGGCAGTCGAGCGGGCGCAGGAGAATGTCAACCTGCTGAATCGGACGGTTCTCACGATTCCGCAGCAGGCCGGCGCCGACGGCCGCCTGTTCGGCTCGGTGACCGCGCAGGACATCGCCACGGCGATCCGCGAAGCGCGCGGCCTGCGGATCGACAAACGCAACGTGCATCTTCCGGAACCGATCAAGAACGTCGGGACGTACATGGTCGTGGTGGACGTCGTGGAGGACGTGACGGCCACGATCAAGACGATGGTCGTCGCCAAGAAATAGCGGGGCGCGGCCCGTCTGATTCGGGCCGCTTCTGCTGCTCTCCGTCCCCGCCTCCTGCGAACATGCGTTCGTGGAAAGTGAATTCTTCCGTGATAGCGGGGACGACCCGCGGGGGGCGCGGCACGCCGATCTAGACTCGGCGCAGCCATGGCCATGAACGCCGTCTCGACAGCCAACGGATCCTCAGGCGGCTCCGCCGGAGTGATCGCCCCGCCGCACAACCTCGACGCCGAGCAGTCGGTGCTCGGCGCGATCCTGCTGTCCGATCGGTCGCTGTACGCGCTGGTGATCGAAGAGGGCCTGCGTGCCGACGACTTCTACCGCGAGCGCCACGGCATGATCTACGAGGCGATGCTCTCGCTCTACAACGAGAGCGAGCCGGTGGACGTGCTCACCGTGATCGACCGCCTGAAGCGGACGGGCAAGCTCGATGACGTCGGCGGCAACGCCGCGGTGGACGAGCTGACCGGTGTCGTGCCGGCCGCCGGCCACGCGCGCCGCTACGCCCAGATCGTGCGCGAGAACGCGCTGCTGCGCCGCCTGCTGAAGGCGTCATATGAGATCCAGGAGAGCGTGCTGGGCCACGAGGCGCCGCCGCGCGAGCTCGTAGAGCTTGCCGAGAAGGCGATGCTGGAGGTCGCGCGCGACGACCGCCAGCAGGACTTCCGGGCGATCGAGGAGGTTCTGCACGAGGAGCTCGACAAGCTGCACCGCCTGTCGCTGGAGGGCACGTCGCTGACGGGTACGCCTTCCGGATTCAAGGACCTCGACGAGATCACCGGCGGCTTCCAGCCGGGCAACCTCATCATCATCGCCGCCCGCCCGGCGATGGGCAAGAGCGCACTGGTCTGCAACATCGCCGAGAACGCCGCGGTCGAACACGGCAAGCCGGTGGCGCTGTTCTCACTGGAGATGGCTGAGGCCGAGCTCGCCCAGCGCTTCGTGGCATCGCAGGCCCGCATCAAGGGTGAGGAGCTGCGCAAGGGACGCGTGGCCGAGCAGCGGTGGCCGAAGATCCTCGACGCCAGCCAGCGCCTCGCGCGCGCGCCGCTGTGGGTCGATGACTCCAGCGACGTGGGCATGCTCGAGATCCGCGCGAAGGCGCGGCGGCTGCACAGCCAGTGCGAGGGCGGCCTCGGCCTGATCATCATCGACTACCTCCAGCTGATGCGCACCGACAGCCGCTACGACAACCGCGTCACCGCGGTCGGCGAGCTGAGCCGCGGGCTGAAGATCCTCGCCCGCGAGCTCGGCGTTCCGGTCATCGCGCTTTCGCAGCTGAGCCGTGCCGTGGAGCAGCGCTCGCCGAAGAAACCCCAGCTCTCGGATCTGCGCGAGAGCGGGAACCTCGAGCAGGACGCGGATCTCGTGATGTTCATCTACCGCGACGAGTACTACGAGCCCGATTCCGAGCGACCGGGCGAGGCCGACCTGATCATCGCCAAGCATCGCAACGGGGCCACCGGCGAAGTGACACTGACCTTCCAGAAGGAGTATCCGAAGTTCATGAACTACGCGGGCGAGCGCTACGCGCAATGAGCGAGGAGCTGTTCACCGGGGAGTCCGGCGAGCGCCTGGACTTCGCCGCTCACCGCGCAGGCGGCGATGAGCGCGCGTGCTCGCTCGGCGAGTGTGACGGCAGCGGGTTCGTGGTGGACGAGGTGACGAACACGGCCACCGACTGCGGCTGCAGGGCGGCACGGATCGCCGGCGCCCGCACGAGGAGCCTCTCCGGGCGCATCCCGCGAAGGTACCGCGGGGTGTCGTTCGACCGCCCGCCGGTCAGCGACCTGATCAGAACGGCCCCCGATCAGATCCGCTCGGTGCGACGCTACGTTCGCGCGATCGAGGACAACCTCGCCAGTGGCAGGGGCCTGTGGATCCAGGGCGACGTGGGGACGGGGAAGACCACCCTTGCGATGCTCGTCTCGAAAGCCGCGCTCGACACCGGCCGCTCGGTCGCGATCTACTCGCTCCCGCGCCTGCTCAACCTGCTGCGCGAGTCGATGGACTCGCAGGAGGGCAAGCTCGACTTCATGGATCGTCTGACGGCTGTGGATCTCCTGCACATCGACGATCTCGGCGCCGAGAACCAGACCGACTGGGTGCTCGAGCAGCTCTACTCGATCGTCAACGCGCGCTACGAGGCCGAGCGGGCGATCGTGGCAACGACCAACCTGATGCCCGACGAGCTGTCTGAGCGACTCGGGGCGCGCACCGTCTCGCGCCTCGTTGAGATCTGCGGCGACCTGATCCCCCTGTTCGGCGAGGACAAGCGGCTCGAGCGCCGCTCGCAGAAGGTCGAGATCGCACAGCCCAGTGGTTGAACCAAAACGGTCTTGCGCTCGACGCCTCCGGACCGATGGCCAACCCGCCGTAAACTGCACTCGGCATGCCAGGAATAGTGATAGTCGGCGCCCAGTGGGGCGATGAGGGCAAGGGCAAGATCACCGATCTGCTCGCCGAGCACGGCGACGCCGTCGTGCGCTTCCAGGGCGGCAACAACGCCGGCCACACGATCGTGCGCGGCGATCAGGAGTGGAAGCTCCACCTGATCCCTTCTGGGATCCTCTACCCCGGCAAGCGCTGCGTCATCGGAAACGGCGTGGTGATCGACCCCCGCGTGCTGATCGACGAGCTGCACGCGCTGCGAGCCCGCCGCGTGGACGTGAGCGGACTGCGGATCTCCGCCAACGCCCATCTGATCATGCCGTACCACCTGCTGCTGGACTCGGCGGGAGAGGCGAAGCTCGGCAGCCTGCAGATCGGCACGACCCGCCGCGGCATCGGGCCCTGCTACGCAGACAAGGCCGCCCGCCTCGGCATCCGCGTCCAGGACCTGCTCGACGAGAAGATCCTGAAGAAGAAGATCGTCGCGGCGATGGAGCCCAAGCGCCAGTCGCTGCGCCCCTTCGAGAAGGACCCCGCGCTCGACCTGCACACGATGACCGAGGAATACCTGACATTCGGACATCAGCTGGAGCAGCACGTGGCGGACACCTCGAAGCTGCTGTGGGAGATGCTCGACGCGGGCAAGAAGGTGATCCTCGAGGGAGCCCAGGGAGCGATGCTCGACATCGATCACGGCACCTATCCGTTCGTCACCTCCTCCAACCCGCTGGCCGGCGCAGCGTCCGTGGGGACGGGGATCGGGCCGCTGGCGATCGAGGAGGTGTGGGGCATCGCCAAGGCCTACACGACGCGTGTGGGAGCGGGACCGTTTCCCAGCGAGCTGCACGAAGAGATGGGCGAGACGATCAGGCAGCGAGGCGGCGAGTTCGGCACCACGACCGGGCGCCCACGGCGCACCGGATGGCTCGACCTCGTCGCGCTGCGCTACGCGACGCGCCTCAACACGCTCTCGGCGCTCGTCGTGACCAAGCTCGACGTCCTCTCGGGGCTCGACCGGATCAAGGTCTGCACGCGCTACCGCGGGCCTGAGGGCGCGGTCTTCGAGGACTTCCCCTACCACCAGACGGTCCTGCACCACACGACGGCCGAGCTGATGGAGCTGCCGGGCTGGAGCGAGGATCTGGGCGAGTGCCGCACGCCGTCCGATCTGCCCGATGCCGCGCGCGAGTACCTGGAGTTCATCGCCGAGCAGGCCGGCGTGCCCGTCGCGTTGATCGGGGTCGGCCCCGGCCGCGAGCAGGTCTTGTGGACCGAGGCGGGCCGCCAGACGCTGCTGGGCGAAGATGCGGTGGCAGTCTCCGGGCGATCCGCGCTGTGAGCGCCGGACGGCGCGTCACCGCTGGTTTGCCGATCGGGTGACTGAGGAACGTTAGGCTACGGTCCCGCGAGCGGGTCGTTCCATGAGCCGATCACCCCTGCCGAACGTCCTCTACCTGCACTCGCACGACACCGGGCGGTTCGTCGAGCCCTACGGCTACCCCGTGCCGACCCCGAACATCCAGCGGCTCGCCGACCAGGGCGTGCTGTTCCGCAAGGCGTTCTGCGCGGCGCCGACGTGCTCTGCCTCCCGTGCCTGTCTGCTGACGGGGCAGTACGGGCACAACAACGGGATGATGGGCCTCGCCCACCGCGGCTGGTCGCTCAAGGATTACCGCCAGCACATCGTGCACCCTCTGCGCAAAGCCGGCTACCACTCGGTGCTGATCGGAGAGCAGCACATCGCCAAGCGCCCAGACATCATTGGCTACGACCAGGTCGTGAAAATCGACACGAACCACGTGGCATCCGTCGCACCGGTGGCCACGGAGATCATCAGCGAGCCGATCGCTCAGCCGTTCTTCCTGTCGGTCGGCTTCTTCGAGACGCATCGCGACTGGCTCGGGCCGTCCTCGGTCAGCGACGCCCTGTATGCCCTGCCGCCGGCGAACCTCCCTGACACGCCCGAGACACGCCGTGACATGGCTGCCTACAAGACGAGCGCCCGCTCGCTCGACCAGGGCGTCGGCGAGGTGCTCGAGGCGCTCGACGAGGCCGGGCTGACGGACAACACGCTGATCATCCTCACGACCGATCACGGGCTCGCCTTCCCGGG
This sequence comes from Solirubrobacterales bacterium, assembly GCA_025963935.1. Taxonomy (GTDB): domain Bacteria; phylum Actinomycetota; class Thermoleophilia; order Solirubrobacterales; family Solirubrobacteraceae; genus Palsa-744. The sequence continues at coordinate 2,171 of JAOPZV010000120.1, read as the reverse complement.
GGCGAAGGCCACGCTGTTCGACCGTGGCCTCGGCGTGCTGCTGATCCTGCACGGTCCGGGCGGCTTCGCCGGGGGCAAGGTCAATGACGCGCTCGTGTCGCACCTCGACCTGTATCCGACGATCTGCGAGCTCGCGGGGATCGAGCGACCCGGCTTCCTGCAGGGCGAGTCGCTGCTGCCGCTGGTGGGCGGCGAGGTCAGCTCGCTCCGCGACATGCTGTTCGCGGAGATGACCTGGCATGCGGCCTACGAGCCGCAGCGCGCCGTGCGCACCGAGCGCTGGAAGTACATCCGCCGCTTCAGCGACCGCTCGAGGCCGGTGCTCGCCAACTGCGATGACTCTCCAAGCAAGAGCCTGCTGCTGGCGCACGGCTGGGCGGCCCACACGATCCCCGCCGAGCAGCTGTACGACCTCGTGTTCGACCCCAACGAGGCGGCCAACGTCGCCGACGATCCGCAGCTCTCCGGCACCCTCGATCAGATGCGCGACCGGCTGCACTCATGGATGGTGGAGACCGAAGATCCTCTGCTGCACGGCGATCCGTCGCCGCCGCCCGGCGCCGAAGTCAACGACCCCGACCAGCTGTCGCCCAGCGAACCGAGGATCCGGATCGAGTGAGCTCCCCTCCAGGTCAGTCCGCGCAGCCGCCGGTCGCGCCCGAGCGCTCGTATCTGGTCTGCGCCACACCGAGGAGCGGCAGCACGCTGCTGTGCAACAGCCTCGAGAGCACGGGGTTGGCCGGCCGGCCGCGCGAGTACTTCGAGGCGCTGAAGGAGACGGGTCTCCCGCGCCGCCCCCGCGAGTACTTCTGGGAGCTGCGAAGCCCGGAAGTGCTCCGCTTCCTGCCCGCGGATGCCGAACTGGACCGTGACGCGGAGCGCAGCCCGAGCTGGAGCCGCGACGACTACGGCCTGCACCTGGCAGCGGCGCTGCGCGAGGGCACAACGCCCAATGGCGTCTTCGGCGCCAAGCTGATGTGGGGCTACTTCAACGACTTCATCGCCCTCATGCGCGGCATACACCGGTTCGCCGGGATGGGTGACGGCTCGCTGCTGAACGCCGCCTTCCCGGAACTGCGCTACGTGTTCGTGTCGCGCAGCGACAAGGTGCGCCAGGCGGTGTCACTGTGGCGGGCGCTGCAGACGCTCGTCTGGAGCCAGGACCCCGATGCCGGCGCGGACCCCTCCGGCGAGCAGCGCTCCGTCTACTCCTTCGACGCCATCGACCACCTCCTGCATCAGCTGCGCCGCCACGAGGATGCGTGGCGGGGCTTCTTCTTCCGTATCGGCCAGCGACCGCTGTCGCTCTTCTACGAGGACATCGACGGAGATCTCGAGGGCAGCGTCGGTCGCGTGCTGGACACGCTGAGCGTGGAGCGCCCGACCGGCGCTCTGCTGGCCCGCCAGCCCCTGAGCCGCCAATCGGATGACCTCTCCGAGAGCTGGGTGCAGAGCTACCTGGAAGACGTCTCGCGCCGCTGAGCGGCCCGCGTGTCGCGCGGCTGGGCCTCCGGCCAGTCGGCGGCGAGCATCGCGTAGACGACGTCGTCGCTATATCGCTCGCCCGAGATGCGGTAGGCCTGGCGCAGGGTGCCCTCCTGCCGGAAGCCGAGCCGCTCCGGTATCGCGCGGCTGCGGAGGTTCTCGACGTCGGCGCGAATCTCGACCCGGTTCAGGTGCCAGCCGCTCAACGCGTGTCCGGTCAGCGCCCGGACGGCCTCGGTCATCGTGCCCTTTCCCTCCTCGCCGGCACTCAGCCAGTAGCCAAGGCTCGCCGCGCGGTTCTGCCAGTCGATCGCATGGAAGCCGGCCATGCCGGCGATCCGGCCGCCGACGACGAGCGTCGCCTGAAAGCCCTCGTTCGCGGCGATCTGACGGCGCGTGGCGCGTATGAACTCGAGCGTCTCGGCGGGGGTGGCATGTCCGGAAGCCCACGCCATCCAGCGCTGCAGGCGCGGGCGGTTCGCTTCGATCAGCTCGTGCAGCTCGCCGGCATCGGACTCCTCGAGCATTCGCAGGTGGCTACTCGGGCCGAGCGGGAAGGTGAGCATCGGGCCACGATAGCCGCCGCCACACGCCGGCGGCCAGCGTGTGGAAATGGGCCGTGCAGGAATCGAACCTGCAACCTTGGGCTTAAGAGGCCCCTGCTCTGCCGGTTGAGCTAACGGCCC
>JAOPZV010000093.1 GCA_025963935.1 Solirubrobacterales bacterium | reverse complement strand
GAGACGGCGATCGCGAGATGGGTCTTGCCGGTGCCGGGCGAGTAGGCGTCGAACTACTCATGTTGTCGATCCGTTGCCGGAGCGGGTGCGGCTGGTCGCAGCGCCGGGGGAGCTGCGGGGCGTCGAGCTGCCGGTGTTGGGCTGGAGGACCGAAGGCGGCGAGCTGACGCTTCGGTGTCGGCTGGTGGATGGCAGCTCGGGGACGATTCCGGCGCGGTGGACCGATCTCGCGCTGCGTGATGCGCCGGCGTCGTCATTGGGGGTGATCGGGTCGTCGGCGGCGTGGCGGCTGTTCGCGGCGCGGCTCGCGGTGCTGCGGGAGCGGCGTCCGCGTCGGCGTGGAGCCTCCGGTGAAAACGGAGGTGAGGATGTCTGGGCAGCTCGCGTTGGCGGTGAGCGCGGAGTCGGTGGTGCCGGCGGCGGTGTGGGAGTCGCTGCCGCCGGAGCGCCAGCGCGAGGTGACGGTGCGGCTCGCGCGGCTGCTGGCCAGGTTGGTGGAGGCCGAGCGCGATGAGTGAGCGCGGGAAGATCTCTGAGGCGCATCGGCGCCGGCGCGCGGTCGTGTATGTGCGCCAGTCGACGCTCGCGCAGGTCGAGCGCAACACGGAATCGGCGGCGCGGCAGTATGCGCTGCGGGAGCGCGCGATCGAGCTCGGCTGGCCACCTGGGTCGGTCGCGGTCGTCGATGAGGACATGGGCCGCTCGGGCGCGACGAGCGAGGGCCGGCTGGGGTTCAGCGAGTTGGTCGCCGAGGTCGGGCTCGGTCACGTCGGTCTGATCCTCGCGTTGGAGACCTCGCGGCTGGCGCGCTCGTCGGCGGACTGGCATCGGCTGCTGGATCTGTGCGCGCTGACCGCGACGTTGATCGCCGACGCCGACGGCGTGTACTCGCCGAATGATTTCAACGACCGGCTGCTGCTCGGTCTGAAGGGCGCGATGTCGGAGGCCGAGCTGCATCTGATCCGCGCGCGGCTGGACGGCGGGCTGCGCAACAAGGCCGCGCGCGGTGAGCTGCGGCTCGCGTTGCCGGTCGGGCTCGACCGCGACGATGACGGCCGGATCGTGCTGTGCCCGGATGAGCAGGTGCGGCACGCGATCGAGCGCGTGTTCGCGCTCTGGCGGCGACTCGGATCGGCGCGCCAGGTCGTGATCGAGCTCGTCGCCGAGGGCCAGCAACTGCCGCGCCGGACGGTCGGGCAGCGCCGCATCCGCTGGGCCCGCGCCAGCTATGGAGCCGTGCACGACTTCTTGACCAACCCAGCCTATGCGGGCGCGTTCGTGTTCGGCCGCAAGCGCCGCGAGAAGCGCCTGGACGCCCAGGGACGCGTCCAGGTCCGCGACGTCGACGTGCCACTGGAGCAGTGGTCTGTCTGCCTGCCCGAGCACCATCCCGGCTATGTGTCCTGGCCGGAGTATCTGCAGACGCGCGAGCGGCTGCGCTCCAACGTGAGACCGCGCGGCGAGGGCGGCGGCGCCGCCCGCGAAGGCGCCGCCCTGCTGCAGGGCATCCTGCGCTGCGGGCGCTGCGGGCGCCGCATGCAGGTCGGCTATGCCGGAACCGGCGGCAAGGTCCGCCGCTACGCATGCGTGCGCGGCCACCTGCTCCATGCGACCGACCAGACGTGCCAGTCGGTCGGCGGCGGGCGCCTCGATCACGCCGTCGCCACCGCCTTCCTGGACGCCGTGACCCCCGCCGGCGTGGCCGCGAGTGCCGGGGCCGTCCGCGAGCTGCGTGAACAACACGACGATCGGATCGCGGGCCAGCGGCTCGCGCTCGAACGGGCCGAGTTCGAGGCCGACCGGGCGCGCCGCCAGTTCGATGCCTGCGAGCCCGAGCACCGGCTCGTCGCGCGCACCCTCGAACGCGCGCTCGAGGACGCCCTCGCCACCGTCGAGCGCGAGCGCGGGAAGCTCGCGGCGCTCGAGCAAGCCCGCCCGGCGCCGTTGACCGACAGCGAACGCGACGCGCTCGTGCGCCTCGCGCGCGATCTCCCGCGGCTCTGGAAGGCCGAGACGACGACCGATCGTGATCGCAAGGAGCTGGTGCGCGCGCTGATCCGCGAGGTGATCGTGACCGTCAATGCCGCCGAGCGGCGCGCCGCGGTCGAGGTCTGCTGGGAAGGCGGCGCGCGCACCGAGCTCGCGATCCGCCTCAACGCCCGCGGACCCGAAACACGCCGGCTGCCCGAGGACACGATCGCGCTCATCCGCCGCCTCGCCAAGCATCACCCCGATCGCCAGATCGCCGCGATCCTCTCCCGCCAAGGCCGCCGCACCGGGACCGGGCTGGCGTTCACCGAAGGCCGTGTCAAAGCCGCCCGCCAACGCGCCGGCATCCCCGCCGCGCCACCGCCGGAACCCGACTCACAGATCGTCACCATCGCGCAAGCCGCGACCGAGCTCGGCGTCTCGATCTTCACCATCCGCCGCTGGCTCCGCGACGGGCTACTGCCCGGCGAGCAGGTCGCCCCGACCGCGCCCTGGCGGATCCGCCTCACCGATGACATCCGCGCCCGCTTCGTGCCCGACATCCCGAACGGCTATCTCTCACTCGCCGACGCCGCCCGCGCGCTCGGCTGCGCTCGCCAGACGGTCTTGCATAAGGTCCAACGCGGCGAACTCGACGCGATCCACGTCACCCGCGGGCGCCGCAAAGGGCTCGCCATCAACGTGCCCGCGCCCGCCTTGGACCGACTGCTCACTCCCTGAACGGAAAGGTGCACTGTGAACCACGACCTGGTGGCCCGAGCAGGATCACGTTCTCGCGTGCGTGCAGGAAGTCGAGCTGGCCGAGATGCTCGACGACGGTCTTCTTCACACTGCGTTGGAAGGTGAAGTCGAACTCCTCCAGGGTCTTGCGGGCCGGGAACCGGGCGGCCTTGATGCGGCCCTCACCGCCGTGGCTGTCGCGCGAGGAGACCTCGGTCGAGAGCAGCGCTTCGGCGAAGCGCTCATAGCTCCACTGTTCCTCGCGAGCCCGCTCGGCGAGCGTCGGCAGCGCCCGTGCTGCCGCGGGCGCCTTGAGCGCGCGGAACAGGTGCGCCAGCTCGGACGCGGTCCTGCTCATGCCGGGATCAATTCGTCGTAGCGAGCCAGCGGCCGGATTTCGACGTCGATCTCGTGGCGCTGGCGGCGCCGCGCGCGCTGGCGCTCGAGTTCGGTCTGATGCGCTGGGTCGGTGATCGTCAAGCCGCCGGCGAAGGCCCTGCGGTGCCGGCAGGCGAGCTCGCCTGTGTCCAGGACGATCGCGGTGACCTCGCGCTGGGCGACACGAACCTCGACGCGACGCCCCGCGAACGCGGGATCGATCGAGTAGTCGTTGCGATCGATCCGCAGGAACGGCTGCTGCGGGACACGCACCGCCATCCGCCGGTCGGTGTCCGGCAAGCCCAGCGGGAGCCGCCGCATCCGCGCGCACTCCTCAATCAGCCGTTCGGCCGGGACGGCACGGACGGTGCGATGCACCCGCTGGTTGACCTTTTCGCACCAGCCGTCGAACTGCAGCTGGAAGTCCAGCGGGTTGGCGAACTGCCGGCCCGGCTCGAAGTTCGAACGCATGAAGCGATGCGAGCGCTCGAGCAGTCCCTTGGCCTGCGCGTCGCCGGCGTCGAGGATCACCCAGCCGACGCTGAGCTGCCCACAGAAGCCGGCGAACGCGTCCGTCGGGCGGCCCCTGCCGGCGAGCGCGGCCTCACGGTCCCAGACCAGCTTCTCGGGCAGCGCGCCGATCCGCGACAAGCAGCGGCCCAAGCCCCACAGGA
>JAOPZV010000078.1 GCA_025963935.1 Solirubrobacterales bacterium | reverse complement strand
TCGTGCTTGGGCGGGTCGAAGTCGACGTGGTAGATGTGGCTTGGGTTCTTCACGCACACGCGCCGTCCGGCGAGGCGGCGCACGACCTCCTCGTCGGGAACCTCGATCAGCAGCGCGGCGGTCAGCCGCCGGTCAAGGGCCTCGAGCGCCGCGTTGAGTGCCTCCGCCTGCTGCTGGTTTCGCGGGAAGCCGTCGAGCAGGAAGCCGTCGCGAGCGTCACCCGCGGCGATGCGCTCGGTGATCATCCCGATGATCACGTCGTCGGGTACGAGCTCTCCCGCGTCCATGTAGCGCTTGGCCTTCCTGCCGAGCTCGGTGCCTTCGGCGACCTGCGCGCGCAGGATGTCACCGGTCGAGATGTGCGGGATCCCGAAGTCATCGCGCAGGCGCTCGGCCTGGGTGCCCTTTCCGGCGCCCGGCGGCCCGAGCAATATGAGGTTGAGCTCGCTCACGACCGACGCAGCCTATCCGCTCGACCGCGGCGCTGCGGACGACGAGCGGCGCGGGTTCAGGCGCCCGGCGCGGCGGACCGGGAGCCGCCGCGAGCTACTTGAGGAAGCCCTCGTAACTTCGCATCATCAGCTGCGCCTCGAGTTGCTTCATCGTTTCAAGCGCGACCCCGATCACGATCAGGATCGAGGTTCCCCCGAGCGGGATGTTCTGGTGGGTGCGCGCGATCAGGATCGTCGGCAGCGCCGCCACGGCCGCGAGGAACAGCGCGCCCGGGAAGGTCAGCCGGGCGAGGATCCTGTCGAGGAATTCGGCGGTCGGCCGCCCCGGTCTGACCCCGGGGATGAAGCCTCCGTACTTCTTGAGGTTCTCCGCCTGGTCCACGGGGTTGAACGTCACGGCGGTGTAGAAGTAGGTGAAGACCATGATGAACAGCGACTCGCCGAGGACGTAGTGCCAGCCGTTGGGCGAGAAGAAGTCCGACACTTCACGGCCCCATTTGCTTTTCACGAGCTGCCCGACCGTCGGCGGGAAGGCCATGATGCTCGCCGCGAAGATCACGGGGATGACGCCCGCCATGTTCACGCGCAGCGGCAGGTAGGTCTGGCCGCCCTCTGACATCCGCCGCCCGATCACCCGCTTTGCGTATTGCACCGGGATGCGGCGCTGGCCCTCCTGGACGAAGACGATCCCGGCGACCACCGCGAGCACCAGGAACGGCATCATCACCTTGAAGACCTGGTCGGTCGAGGTCCACCACGTCTGGATCCCGCTGGGCAGCCGCGCCACGATCGAGGCGAAGATCAGCAGGGAGATCCCGTTGCCGATGCCGCGCTGGGTGATCAGCTCGCCGACCCACATCGGCAGCACGCAGCCGGTCGTCAGGCAGATCACGATCAGGAAGATGTGCGGCGCGTCGAAGTGGGTGACGACCGATTCGCCGGCTTTGGCCTGCAGGGTGTGGAACAGGAAGACGTAGCCGATCGACTGCGCGAACGCGAGGCCGACCGTCAGGTAGCGGGTGTACTGCGTGATGCGCGCCTGCCCGACCTCGCCTTCCTTGGAGAGCTTCTCGATCGACGGCACCGCCACCTGCAGCAGCTGCAGGATGATCGAGGAGGTGATGTAGGGCATGATGCCCAGCGCGAAGATCGCGATCCGCGAGAGCCCGCCGCCGGAGAAGAGGTTCAGCAGCCCGAGGATGTTGGAGCCGCCGAACTGCTTCTGGATGTTGTTTACGGCGGTGAGGTTGACTCCCGGCACCGGGATGTGGGATCCCAGCCGGTAGATGAGCAGCATGCCCGCCGTGAAGGCGATCTTCTTGCGGATGTCCGCAACCTGGAAGGCGTTCAGGATGGTGGAGAGCATGGCTTTCAGGCCGCCGGACGCGCGCGTAGGGCTCGCGTGGGAGCGCAGCGGCCGATTCTAGTGGATGTGCCCTGGCGCTCCGCCGGATGCAGGCGGGGTCCGATGCTCAGGCGTCGACGATCTTGCAGCTGCCGCCGGCGGCCTCGATGCGCTCGCGCGCACCGGCGCTGAAGCCATGCGCGTGGACGGTCAGCGCCTTGCTGAGCTCGCCCTTCGCGAGCACCTTGACCGGCACGCCCTTGCGGCTCGCAAGCCCGTTGGCCTTCATCAGCTCGATCGTGACCTCGGTGCCGGCGTCGAAGCGGCTGTCGAGCGCGGAGATGTTGACCGGCTGGGTGTGCGTGCGGAACGGCTCGAAGGGCATCGACTTCTTCATGTGCGGCCCGCGCAGCTTTCGCATGCGCATGTGGATCGGCATCTGGCCGCCCTCGAAGTTGGCCCGGCGCTTGGAGCCCGAGCGCGAACCGGCGCCCTTCTGCCCGCGGCCTGAGGTCTTGCCGGTGCCCGACCCTTCCCCGCGGCCGATGCGCTTGCGAGGGCGCCTGCTGCCGGGAGCCGGCGCGAGGCTGTGCAACCCGATGCGCTCCGGGGAGTCTTTTTTGGGGGGGCTCACTTGCCCTCCTTGACCTCGACGAGGTGCCTCACGGCGTGCAGCATGCCGCGCGCCTGCTCGCAGTCCTCGAGCTTGACGGTGTGGCCGATGCGGCGTAGTCCGAGCGAGCGGAGCGTGTCGAGCTGTTTGCGGTTCGCGCCGTTGCTGGAGCGGCGCTGGGTCACGTTGATCGGCGCCATCAGGCCGAGGCTCCCTCGGAGGCGGGGCTGCTCGCGGTGGCCTCGGGCGGCGCCTCAGCCGGCGCCTGGTCCCCGCCGCCGGCGGCGGGGACGCTCTCCGCTGCGCCGTTGGTGGGCTCGCCGCCGAGGCCGAGCACCCGGGAGATCGACAGCCCCCGCAGCTGGGCGACCTCCTCGGGGGTGCGCAGGCCCTGGAGCCCGGCGACCGTGGCCTTGACGAGGTTGATCGGGTTCTGCGTGCCGAGGCTCTTGGAGAGGATGTCGTGGATCCCGGCGAGCTCGAGCACCGCGCGCACGCCACCGCCGGCGATCACGCCGGTACCGGGTGAAGCCGGCTTGAGCAGGACTCGCCCGGCGCCGAACACGCCGGTCGTCTGGTGAGTGATCGTGCTGCCGTGCTTCGGCACGCGGAAGAGATCCTTCTTCGCGCGCTCGACGCCCTTCTGGATCGCGAGCGGCACCTCGTTGGCCTTGCCGTAGCCGATGCCCACCACTTCGCGTTCGTCGCCGACGACGACCAGGGCGGTGAACGAGAAGCGCCGGCCGCCCTTGACGACCTTGGCGACGCGGTTGATCTCCACCACGCGCTCCTGGAGGTCCAGGCCGGCGGGGGTGACTGAGCGGTCTATGGAAATTGACATGGCAGCAGGAGAGGGTAGCGGGAGGAGTGCCTTGGACCGCTAGACCGTAACGCCGGTCTCGCGGATCGCGTCGGCAAAGGTGCGAACGTGGCCGTGGTAGCGGTAGCCGCCGCGGTCGAACACGGCCTCGGTGATGCCGGCCGCCTTGGCACGCTCGGCGAGCAGCTGCCCGGCGCGGGTGCTGCGCTCGGCTTTCGCCAGCGAACGCAGCTCCGGCTCGAACCAGTTGACCGCCGCGAGCGTGCGCTCTGAGGTGTCGTCGATCAGCTGCGCGGACAGGCCGCGGTTGGAGCGGAAGACCGAGATGCGCGGGCGGCTCGCGGTCCCCGACACCTTTGCGCGAACGCGGCGGCGGCGCTTCAGGCGGCGCTTCTCTGTAGTGAGCACCGTCATGCGCGCTTGCCGACCTTGCGCTGGACGTACTCGCCCTCGTAGCGGATGCCCTTGCCCTTGTAGGGCTCCGGCGGACGCTGCTTGCGGATGATCGCCGCGGTCTCGCCTACGAGCTGCTTTGAGATTCCCCTGATGACCACGCGAGTCGGCTGCGGCACCTCGAACTCGATGCCGTCCGGCGCCGGGATCGCGACCGGGTGGGAGTAGCCGACGGCGAGCTCGAGGTTCTTGCCCTTGAGCTGCGCGCGGTACCCGACGCCCTGGATCTCCAGGCGCTTCTCGAAGCCCGCTGTGACGCCCTGCACCATGTTGGCCACGAGCGAGCGGGTGAGCCCGTGCAGCGCACGGTGTTCGCCGCGGTCGGTCGGACGTGTGACGACCAGCTGGTCGCCGTCCTGGGTGACGGCGATGTCGCGGTGGACGCGCTCGGCGAGTTCGCCTTTCGGTCCGTTCACGCGCACCGACTCGGGGTCGATCGAGACGGTCACGCCGGCCGGCACTGGGATGGGCTGTCTACCGATTCGCGACATCGCTCAGCTCACCAGACCTGCGCCAGGACCTCGCCGCCGACACCGGCGGCGCGCGCGTCGTGGCCGGTCATGACGCCGTGCGATGTGGACACGATCGAGGTTCCCATGCCACCGAGCACCTTGGGGATGCTCTTCGCGTCGACGTACGTGCGGCGACCCGGACGCGACACACGGCGCAGCCCGGAGATCGCCGAGCGGCGGTCCTCGGTGTACTTCAGCCTGATCTGGATCAGCTGGCCGGCGTCGCCGTCCGGCGCCGGGATCACCGACCACGAGTCGATGTAGCCCTGCTCGTCGAGGATGCGCGCCAGCTCGCCCTTCTGCTTGGACGCGGGAATCTCGACGGTCTCGTGCGCAGCGCGGATCGCGTTGCGCACTCGCGTGAGGAAGTCGGCTATGGGATCGGTCATCGACATGGGCGTTCTCTCGTGAAGACTCCTACCAGGAGGACTTCGTCATCCCCGGGATCTGACCGTTGTGGGCTAGCTCGCGAAGGCAGATGCGGCATACCCCGAACTTGCGGTAAACCGCGCGCGGACGACCGCAGCGCGTGCAGCGAGTATAGAAACGTGTCTTGAACTTCGGCGGGCGCATCTGCTTGACGCGCAGCGAGGTCTTGGCCATCAGTCGGTGCTCTCCTTCTCGGTTTTGTCTGCCTCGGGCGCCGCGGCCTCCGGCTCGGTGGCCTCGGGCTCGG
>JAOPZV010000020.1 GCA_025963935.1 Solirubrobacterales bacterium | reverse complement strand
GCGACATGAGCAGCACGGCCGCCGCGCCGTCGGAGATCTGCGACGCGTTGCCCGCGGTGATCTTGCCGTCGGGCTTGAACGCGGGCTTCAGCTGCGAGAGCGCCTCGAGACTGGTTTCGGGCCGGATGCCCTGGTCGGTGACGAACGTGTCGCCGTTGACCGCCATCGGCACCATCTCACGCTCGAAGCGGCCCTCCTCGGTCGCCTGGTGGGCCAGGCGGTGGGAGCGCACGGCGAGCTCGTCGAGCTCCGAGCGCGGGATCTCCCACTGGTCGGCGATCATCTCCGCGCCGAGTCCCTGACCGACGATGTTGTGCTTGGCCATCAGCTCGGGGGTGAAGGCGTAGCCGAAGTCCTCCTGGGTCTTCATGCCGGCCGCGAACGGCAGGTGGCCCATGTGCTCGACGCCCGATCCGATCATCGCGTCGTGAACGCCGGCGGCGATCAGCGCGGCGGCGAAGTTGACGGCCTGCTGGGCCGATCCGCACTGGCGGTCGATCGTGGTGCCGGGGGTCTCGATCGGCAGCCCCGCCTGCAGCCACGCGTTGCGGGCGATGTTGAAGCCCTGCTCGCCGAACTGCTGCACGCACCCGGCGATCACGTCCTCCACCTCGGAGGCGTCGACGCCGGAGCGCTCGATGACCTCGGTGTAGCACTTGGCCAGCAGCGTGTTGGGGTGGGTGTCCTTGTAGTAGCCCTTCTCCTTGTGTCCACGCCCGATTGGCGTGCGAACGGCCTCGACGATGACGACTTCGCGGCCCTCTGATTGCCTCATTTCAGGAGTCCTCCTAAGGTGTGTTGCCCGACGGTTTTATGGAGAGGATCTGTTTCCCGCCCGCCCGCTCCAGGAGATCGGGGCGCGTCTGGAAAAATGCCCGGACCCTGCATCCCGTACTCTACCGCGTCCCGAGAGCTAGATTGACTGGTCAGTCAATGTTGGTGTGCGGTGCAACGAGCGTGAGACAGAAAGGAACAGCGTGCGCGATCGCCTCGCGATAGCCGGCAGCGGTGCCATCGCCTGCGGGATGGCCGCCACGGCCGCCCACCACGGGCCGGTGCTGTTGCTGGCGCGCTCGGACAGCTCGGCCGAGCGGGCCGGGGCGATGGTCGAGAAGACGCTGGACCGCCTCGGCGCCGAGGTGGACCCGGAGCACGTGCAGATCGTGACCGACCCGGCGGCCCTCGCACAGGCGACCTTCGTGGTGGAGGCGGTCGTGGAGGACCACGACGTCAAGGCGCGCCTGCTCGCGGAGCTCGACGGCATCCTCGGCCCCACGGCGATCCTCGCCAGCACGACCTCGTCGCTGTCGGTCGAGAGCCTCGCCGAGGCGAGCGGCCGGCCGGAGCGCTTCCTCGGGCTGCACGTGTTCAACCCGGTGACGAAGATGGAGCTGATCGAGCTGATATTCCCGACGGCGGCCAGCGCGGAGACGCGCGCCCGGGCGCTCGAGCTGTGCGAGACGATCGAGAAGACGCCGGTCGAGGTACCGGACGTGCCGGGCTTCGTGGTCAACCGCCTGCTGTTCCCCTACCTGTTCAGCGCCGTGCGGCTCGTGGAAGACACCGGCATGGACCCAGCCGGCGTGGACACCTGCATGCGGCTCGGAGCTGGACACCCGATGGGACCGCTGGCGCTGCTCGATCTGGTTGGACTGGACGTCTCGAGCGCGATCGGGCAGGCGATCGGCGAGCCGGTCCCGCCGCGCATACGCGAGCTGACCGCCGAAGGCGCGCTCGGCCGCAAGAGCGGCCGCGGTTTCCACACCTACTGAGCTCTTCGTGAGAATTTATTTCGACTGAAGGGAGTTTTATGTCGCGTTCATCAACGTGGCGATACTGGGGTATGCGACGTCACAGTCGCATGCACACCCGCCTCCTCCCAGTGCACACTGTCCGGTCCGCTCCCCCCGCGGGCCGGACGTGTTTAACGGGCCGGTCATCGGCCGCTCAGGTGCCGGACTCGCGCACCTCGCGCGGCGCAACGCGGCGCCGCTCGCGGATGCGAACAGCCTCGATGCGGTTGTCCCGCACCGACTCCACGCGGATCGAGTAGCCGTCCGCGGTGACCGTGTCCCCGCGCCTGGGCAACCTGCCGAGCTCGGCGAACACGAACCCTCCGACCGAGTTGTAGGCGTCCGTGTCGACGGGCAGCTCGAGGCCGTAGTCGGCGAGGTCCGTAACCGCGACGTGACCGCGCACGAACCAGTCGCCGTCGGCCAGCTTGCGCACCTCTCCGGCGGCCGGGTCGGTCTCGTCGGCGATCTCCCCGACGACCTCCTCGATGATGTCCTCGACGGTCACCACGCCCACGACGCGCCCGTACTCGTCAACGACGACGGCCATCGAGGAGCGCTGGCGCTGCAGGTCCGCGAGCAGGTCGTCGAGCGGCTTGGTCTCGGGCACGATGAGCGCGTCGTGGACGAGCGGCTCGATCGAGGCGCTCGGGCCCTCCTGCATGAGCTGGCGCGCGAGGTCTGAGACGTGCACGATCCCGCGAACGCGGTCGCGGTCGTCCTCCTCGGTCACGAGCAGGCGGGTGTGGCCGCTCGAGACACACAGGCGCAGGGCCGTCTCCACGTCCGCCGAGGCGTCGATCTTGACGACGGCCGGTATCGGCGTCATCACCTGGCGCGCCTCCTGCTCGTGCAGGTGAAAGACGCCCGTCAGCATGCCCGCCTCGCCCGGGTCGAGGTGCCCTCCGGCGTAGGACTCGGCGATCAGGCGCTTGAGCTCATCCGGCGAGCCGCCGCCGCGTTCGATCGTCATGTCGACGCCGAGCAGCCGCAGGATGCGGTTCGCTATGGCGGTCAGCGCGACGACGAGCGGCTGGAAGAGGACCGTGAAGGCCCGCAGCGGGCGGGCGACCCGCCGCGCCACGTTCTCGGCGCGGCCGATCGCGTAGAACTTCGGGACCATCTCGCCGCCGAGCAGCTGGGCGAAGGCGATGATCGTGAAGGCGAGGACCACGGAGATCGCCACGGCGACGCCGTGACCGAGCGCGTTGCCGAAGGCGCCCTCGAGGATCGCGGCGAGCGCGGGCTCGCCGAGCGCGCCGATCCCGATCGAGGTCAGCGTGACGCCGATCTGCACCGAGGAGATGTACTGGTTGATGTTCGCCAGCTGCTCGAGTGCCACCCCGGCGCCCTTGGCGCCTTCCTCGCGCATCAGCTCCAGCCGCGCGCGGCGGGAGCGCACGAGCGCGTACTCGGCCACGACGAAGAACGCGTTGATCGCGATCAGCACCGCCGTGAGGATGAGCTTCAGGCCGTTCACGCCGGTTCGGCTATCCCCACGACGACGGCGCCGGGCGGGCCGACGCTCCAACCGCGAGGCGCGTGCCGTATGCGGCCCATCCGGGCCAAGCTACTTCGGGGAAGATCTTCGTCGTCGTTCATTGATTGCCGACTCGCCAACCGTAGCAAGGGCGATGGTCGGACGCACGGCGGGCTCGAGCGCGATCAGCCACCACCGTTGATCTGCGCCGCCAGCTGGAAATCGGCGTCGGTCAGCCCGCCCTGGGAGTGAGTGGAGAGCGTCAGGCGCACCTTGTTCCAGCCGTGCAGGAGGATGTCCGGATGGTGGTTCGCGGTCTCGGCGAGCTCTGCGACGCGATCCACGAAGGCGATCGCCGCGGCGAAGTCGGCGAACTTCCATTCCCGCGCGATCGAGCCCGGCTCCCCGCGCTCCCAGCCCTCGGTCGCCGCCAGGCGCTGTCCGATCTCCGCGTCGCTCAGCAGCGTCATCAGCGCCGAGACTACCCGGATCCGGCGCGCGGTTAACGAGCCGCGCCAGGCATAGAGTCATGGTGTGCGAATCGTCAGCCTCGTGCCTCACGCGACCGAGCTCCTGTTCGCGCTCGGACTGGACGGGCAGATCGTGGGCGTGACCCACGAGTGCGACTATCCCCCCGCGGCGCTGGCGCTGGCGCGCATCACGCGCGATGTGCTGCCGCAGGGCCTCGGCGCCGCGGAGATCGACGCGGCGGTGCGCGAGCGGACGCTCGAGGGACAGGCCATCTACGAGCTCGACCGCGAGGCGCTCGCGGCGCTCGACCCGGAGCTGATAGTCACGCAGGCGCTGTGCCCGGTGTGCGCGGTCTCCTACGAGGAGGTCGCAGAGGTCGCGCGTGGGCTGCCGTCACGGCCGCGCGTGATCGCGCTCGACCCGAAGACCGTCGGCGAGACGCTGGCGGACGTGCGCACCGTCGCCGAGGCGACCGGCCGGCGCGAGCAGGGCGAGGAGCTGCTGCGGCGCACGGCGGAGCGCATCGACAGGGTGGCCGCGGCTGTCGGGCAGCCGCGCAGGCGGCCGCGGGTCGCGGCGCTCGAGTGGCTGGACCCCGTGTATGTGGCGGGCCATTGGACACCGCAGCTGATCGAGATGGCCGGAGGCGAAGACGTGCTCGGGATGGCCGGCGAACCGTCGGCGACGGTGTCCTGGGAGGCGGTTGCGGCGGCTCGTCCGGAGGTCGTGGTGGTGATGCCCTGCGGCTACGACGCGGCGCGCGCGCAGGCCGAGGCCGAGACATTCGCCGGCCGGCTCGCGGGGTTGAGCGCGCAGCGGATCGTGGCGGTCGACGCGTCGGCCTACTTCTCGCGGCCCGGCCCGCGGCTCGTGGACGGCCTGGAGCTGCTCGCCCACATCCTCCATCCACAGAGCGTTCCCGACGCGCCCGACGGGGCGGACGCGCTGACGCTCAGGGTTCCGGGCTGACGAGACCCGCCGGCGCCGATCCGCCGCCTTCGACTTCGCTGGATTTTGCGGCGGCGAGCGAGCCGGCGACCGACGCGCCGGCGATCAGCACGCATCCCGCGAGCGCCAGCGCCTGCGTCCTGTAACGCTCGCCGAGCCGTATGACGAGCGCGGCGAGCGCGCCTCCGATCAGGCCACCCACGTGTCCGCCCCACGAGATGCCGGGCAGCGCGAAGCTGATCACCAGGTTGAGCAGGATCAGACTGCCCACGCCGCTCTGCATCAGCGGTATCTGACGGGCGCGCATCTCGACGGCCGCGGCGCCCATCAGGCCGAACACGGCACCGGATGCTCCGACCGTCAGCGAGTGGGGCGAGACGAGCAGCACGCCGAGCGAGCCGGTGAGCAGCGACACCGCGTAGATGAGGCCGAACCTGAGCCGTCCGAGCGCCGGCTCGAGCAGCGTGCCGAGGTAGTAGAGGACCCACATGTTGAAGCCGATGTGCAAGAGGTTCTCGTGCAGGAAGCCGCCGGTGATGATCCGCCACCACTGCCCGTGGGCCACGCCCTGGGCGGCCAGGCCAGGCACTTCGCTGCTGCCGAGCAGCGCCCCTTCGCGCAGCACCGTGCCGGAGGCGCCCCCGCTGATGCTGAACACGCCGCTGCCCTCCGCGATGAAGGCGATCACGTTGATCGCGATCAGCGCGTAGGTGACCTGCGGGACGCTCGCCGCGTCTCGTACCCGCTTGACCTTCGTGCGCTGTCTGGCGCACTCCGGACAGCGCATGCCGACCTGTGTGGTCGTCATGCAGTCCGGACAGATTGGCCGGCCGCAGTTCGAACAGGAGACCCCCGTCTCACGCGAGGGATGGCGGTAGCAGGTGGCCATGGCCGGGAGAGAGAGCGTAGCTGGATGCTGGCCGGGAGCCTGGCCGTGACGCGCGTCGTCGCAGCCGGCGGAGCGGTCCGCTCCGCCGCGGGTCGCTCAGCGGTTGCCGAGCAGCTTGCGGGTCTCTCGGCTCAGATCGCGCAGGGTTCGCTCGGCGCCGTCGCGGACCCCAGCCACGCCGCCCGGCGAGGCGTGCGCACGCCTCCGGGCGCGCAGGATCACGAGTGCTCCGGCAGCCGCCCCGCCGACGACGACGGCGGCCGCCGGCCGGGCCCAGTTGCGCGGGTCGCGCATCGCCGAGAGCTCCCACGCCTCGAGCTCGTCGACGGCCATCTCGGTGATGCTCATGAGCGTGCCCTCCAGGCGCTCCACGAGAGCCTCCGGCGGCTCGACCGGGGCGAGCGCCTCGCGCAGTAGCCCCTCGAGGTTGGAGACAGCTTCATTCATCAGTCGCACTCCCGGTGGGCTGCGTAGCGGCGGCCGGTGCCTCTACACCCGCTGCGCTGCCGTCGGTGCCCGCGACCGTCGGGCCCTTGCCCGTGTCGCGATCGCCGACGATCTCCTCGAGCTGGCGGATCGCCCTGTGGATGAGCACCTTCGTCGCGCCGTCCGAGCGGTCGAGCGCACGGGCGATCTCGCGGTTGTCCATCCCCAGCGCGAAGCGCATGATCAGCGCCTCGCGGCGGTCGTCGGGAAGCAGGCGCACACCATCGAGCACACGGCTCAGCTCGTCGCGGCCCTCGACCAGCTGCTCGGTCGTATGCGGCGCCGTCAGCGTGGTCGTCTCGTCGATCGGCGAGGCCGGCTTTCGTGAGCGATCGCGATACAGGTTGGCCGCCAGGTTGTGGGCGATGCGTATCAGCCAGGGGCGCAGCGGACGGCCGTTGGATTCGCGCTGCGCGCGCTCGAAGTGACGGTAGGCCTGGAGGAAAGTCTGCTCGGTCAGGTCCTCCGCGTCGTGGTGATCGCCAACGCGGTAGTAGGCGTAGCTGTAGACGTCCCGCAGGTGCGCCCGGTAGAGCTCTGAGAACTCGGCGTCCAGCTCGGCCTTCGGCTTGTGGCTGACTTGGTCGCTCACTCATTGCACCCTACCCCCGCACAGGTGGATAGAGCTCACGCGGCGCGAGATATCTCCCCGGCGCTCGCCTCGCGGAGCGTCTGCGGCGCAGGCGCCTTGGCACCGCCGAGCCAGTCCCACTGCAGGCGGACGCAAGCCCAGATGCGCTCGGTCACGCCGCTGGCCAGCGACGGCGAGCAGTGCTCGACGGTCGGGAAGAGCAGCGGACGTCCGACCCGCACGCGCACCTTGCGAGGCCGTATGCGCCAACCGCGGCGGACGTCCTCCGTTCCGATGACCGCGACCGGCGCGACCGGCGCGCCGGTTTCCAGCGCCAGGCGACCGACGCCGCGCCGCGGATCGCCGAGCGGTCCCGGACGCACACGGGTGCCCTCCGGGAAGAGCACCACGCAATCGCCGCGCGCAAGGATCGCGCGAGCGGTGTCCATCGCCGCGCCGTCGCCGGCGCCACGGTCGACCGGGAATGCACCGAGAGCGTTCAGCACCCACGCCTGCCAGCGCTTTTCGAACAGCTCGCGCTTCGCCATGTAGTAGACGGGCCGGCGCACCAGCGTGCCGATCACGAACGGGTCGAGGAAGCTCCGGTGGTTCGCCGCGAGCAGCAGCGGCCCGGTGCGAGGGAGGTGCTCGCGGCCGATGCGCTGCATGCGGAAGTAGACGAGGAAGAACGGCACGAGCATCGCGCGCAGCGTCCAGTAGATCACCGGGTTGACCCCGCGACGCAGAGACCGCTCGCGAAAGCCGTCCAGATCCGTGCCGCCACCGGGCGGCTGCTCGGCTGCCACAGACAGATCAGGTTGGTCACGCAGGCGGTACACGCGACCAATACACCGCGCGCGAGCGCGCCGTTACAGTGGCGCCAGGCGACGACACCGAGGAGGTCTTCGAGGAGTTCGACTTCCACTGCGAGATTCTGGAGGTGGGCGAGCGGGCGCTTGCGTGGGGAACCGTTCACGTGCGTGCGATGCAGAGCGGTATCGAGACGGACATTCCCGTCGGTGGCCTGTTCGAGTTCCGTGACGGGAAGATCGTCCGCTGGGAGGACTTCGGCTCCAGGGAGAAGGCCCTCGAGGCCGCGGCGCTGGCGCAGCCAGGGGCCGAGGATGGCGAAAACCGCCTGTAAACTCGGCC
>JAOPZV010000019.1 GCA_025963935.1 Solirubrobacterales bacterium | reverse complement strand
GGCCGTGTCGAGTGACCTCGACGGGCGTCGCCTCAACCGCGAGCGCACGGCCAGGGTGCGCTCGCGGCTGGGCGGGGAGCTCAGTTATTCGGTTGGCCGACGGGTGTCCCGCTGTTCTGGATCGCATATCCGGTGTAGGTACCGGACCGTCGCTCTGGACGCCGCTCACGGGCCGCAGCGGCCTGACGCTAGAGGAGCGGCTCCACGCTCCTCGCCACCGATGAAGTGCTGTGTGGGTCGATGAGGATCTTCGCGTGCACCTCGGGACTGCTGAGCGCTGCGAACGCGCCCTCAACGCCGTCGAGCCCCACGGTGCCGGTGATCAGGGGAGCGGGGTCGATGTCGCCCTCAGCGAGCATATGGAGGGTGTCGCGGAACTCGAGCGGTGAATAGCCGAACACAAACCGCAGGTCGATCTCCTTGTTGATCGCCATCGCGGGCGTGATGTGATCGACTCCGACGCACACGCCGACCACGACGACCCGGGAGAACAACGGCGCGCCGTCGATGATGCTGTCGATGACGCCGGGGACCCCCACGCACTCGAAGATGACGGGGTGCTTCGGCGCTGCGCCGAGCGCCTCGCCCAGCCGCCACGCGTGCCACCAGCCGAAGGGGAGGGGCTCCAGCCTCTCCCGCGTGCCGACGGCGAGCTCGAGAGCGGAGGGAAGGTCGGTGAGATGCCCGCGTCGCTCAACGGCGTTCAACGGGGAGTCGAGCGCCGGGTCCAGGACGACATCCGCGCCGCACGCGCTGGCCAGGGCGCGTCGGGCGGACGAGTAGTCGCTTGCCACGACCGTTCGTACGCCCTTGGCCTTCAGCAGCAAGATGACCGCGAGCCCGATCGGACCGCAGCCGACGACGATCGCCACGGTGCGCTTGCGCACCTCGCCGCGGCGCACCGCGTGCCACGCCACGGCCAGGGGCTCGGTCAGAGCGGCGACCTCGGACCCGAGGCCGTTCGGCACCGGCATCATGAGCGACTCCTGGACAAGCATCTGCTCGGCGTAGCCGCCGGGAGCGTGCGCGGACAGGCCTACGGTGTCCACGCCATGACTGCCGCGCAGGAGCGGCAGGGCGACGACTCGCGTGCCCGTCGGCGAGCCCTTGCGACAAGCGGGGCCGTGCTCGACCACCTCGCCGCTGAACTCGTGGCCGAAGACGATCTCCTGCTCGGAGCGGGCGAACCGCTCATAGCCGACGCGCGCAGCCAAGTCGGCCCATGCGTCGCAGCCGTGGCGCGCGTGCAGATCTGACCCGCAGATCCCGCAGCGCAGCACCTCGATGCGCACCTGCCCCGTACCGGGCACGGGCTCCGGGCGCTCAACGACCTCCAGCTCCCCGTTGCTACAGGCGACGGCCCTCACCTCGCGTGCGCCACCGTTCGAGAGTCGATCACACGGGCATTCTCGCACCGTTCACGACGAGCGCCGCGCGAGCAGCGCGCAGCGGCGGCCGTGCCGTGCGGGAGGGTGGCTAACCTAGGACGCGATGATGACGACTGCCGAGCCGATGACTGCACGCGGTGCCCACTACACGGCCCTGATCGAAGCGATCGACCACCAGGGCGCCACGAAGCTGCACGCCGGTGAGCGTGAGCAGCTGTTGGAAGCCGCCGACGCCCTGCTGTTCGACGAGCCCGAAAGCCGCCGCCTGCTTAGACGCGCCGAGGAGCTGATAGAGGCCCTGGAGACGAGTGAGCGCTGGTCGGCCGAGAGCTGCGACCAGCTTCGCGAACACCTCTACGGCTGCGACGCGTCGCCCGCCGTCAGCTGAGCGGCACGCGCCGCTGTCAGGGCGGACAGGCGCGGGACGCCCGCCAGCCCCGATAGCCCAGTGTCGATGGACTACGGGCTGAGGTCGGTCTCCACTTCGAGACAGCGCTCCACGGGCAACCCGAGCGCCGCCGCGTGAGCCAGCACGCTCTCCTGGTCCGGGGACTCGTAGACGCAGAATGCCTTGAGGCCGTTCTCGGCGCGAACGACGTGCGTGTGCTCCCACTCGATCTGGGGAAAGCGCGCCAGACGGATCTCCGTCGAGTGAGCGGCGATGCCGTCGAGGTCCGCGCGCGTCACGTCACCGAGCGTCCGCTCGAGCAGGTACCTCGGCATGAACCCAGTGTCTCATAACGTGTGCTGAGCCGAGAGTAAGATCGCCCGACCCGCGTGAGCCTCGCAATCCGCCTATTCGGCAAGCCGCAGATTGAGCGGGACGGGGTCCTCGTCCCGCCGCCGCGCGGGCGCAAGACGTGGGGGCTCCTCGCGTACCTGCTGTTGTGCGAGGGCAAGCCTCCGCGCAGCCGGGTTGCCGCGCTCCTGTTCTCGGAGGCGGACGACCCGCTTGGCGCCCTGCGCTGGAGCCTCGCCGACCTGCGACGCGCTCTCGGCGCTGCGGTCACGGCTACCGGCGACCCGCTTGAGCTGAGGCTACCGGCTGACGCCTCGGTGGATATCACGGCCATCACCGCTCCCGGGGAGGAGATCTCGTTCACGCACCTCGAGGGCGAGCTGCTGGAGGGCGTCGCCTTTCCTTCGAGCCCCGTCTTCGACTCATGGCTCGGGATGATGCGCCGCCACCTGGACGGCGCGAACCGTGCGCTCGCGCACGATGAGGCACTGACACGCCTGGCGGCCGGCGATACGACGCGTGCCACCGAGCTCGCTTCGCAGCTCGTCTCGAAGGACCCGCTCGATCAGGCCGCTCAGGAGCTGCTGATCCGCTGTCTGGCCCGGGCCGGCCGGGGACGGGAGGCCGAGCGGCAGCTCACAGAATGTGAGGCGCTCTTCTTACGGGTGCTGGGTGTCGCGCCGGGCCCCGAGTTGCGGAGCGCGGCGACCGACACGACTCGCAGCGCGCCGGGAGCAGTGGGCGACCGCGACGTTGCCCTCGGTCAACTCGATGCCGGGCAGGCGGCGCTCGACGCGGGCACGGTGGAGCCCGGCGTGCAGATCCTTCGTCAGGCCTGTGCCGAGGCCGCAGCCTGCCAGGATGCGTCGCTTCAGGCGCGCGCCCTCGCGTCGCTCGGATCGGCGCTGGTGCACGCGGTGCGCGGCCGTGACGAGGAGGGGGCCGTGCGCCTGCACGAGGCGCTGCGGCTCGCGGAAGGATGCGGCGAGCGGGCCGCGGCGGCGGCTGCTGCTCGGGAGCTCGGCTACATCGACGTCCAGGCCGGGCGCGGTCCCTCGGCCGGGCGCTGGCTGATGCGCGCCACCGAGCTCGCAGAGGGCAACGAGGAGCTGTGCGCCGTGCTGGGGGTGCGTGGCATGGCCCTCTCGGACCGGGCCCACTACGGCGCGGCTCTCGACCTGCTTCACAGGTCGGTCGCCCGCGCAGAACGTTGCGGCCAACGCCGGCAGATGGCTTGGTCGCTGTCGCTGATCGGGCGTGTTCACATGCTTCGTGGCGAGCTTTCGCTGGCGCTGCCGCCGCTCGATGAGAGCCTCGGGCTCGTCGCGTCCGAGCGCTGGACGGCGTTCCAACCGTGGCCCGAGGTGCTCCGGGCCGAGGCGTCGCTGCTGATGGGTCGCCCGGATCAGGCCGGCGAACGCCTCGACCACGCGTTCCGCCTCGCCTGCCAGCTGGGCGACCCCTGCTGGGAGGCGATGGGCGCTCGGCTGATGGGCCTCCTGGCTGCCGACGCGAGTAACAGCGCGAGGGCCGGCGAACAGCTCGCTGACGCCCTGGCACGAGCGAATCGCGTGTCGGACGTCTACCAATGGGTCCATGGGCACGTGCTCGACAGCTCCGCCCGGCTCGCCGTCGAGACCGGCGCCGAGAACGCGGTCGAGATCGTCGACCGCCTTGCCGAGCTGGGCGCGCGTTGCGGCCTGCGCGAGCTGGTAGTGCGCGCGCACGTCCACCGCGGCCGGCTGGGTGTCTCGGGCGCCCTGGAGTCGGCCCGCATACTCGCTGCCGAGATCGACAATCCGGCGCTCGAGGTGCTCATCAGCTCCGCGGTGCCCGTCTGACTCACACGCCGGCTCACACGGCCTTGCCGTTTGCTCGCGGAGTCAACCAACGAGGGAGGCCTCGCATGCCGTACATCAACTGTCGTGTCATGGAGGGCGTGCTGTCCGACGACCAGAAGGCAGAGATCGCAGAGAGCATCACCGATACGTTCGTGTCCGTCCTCGGCCAGCCGGTGCGCGGCCTTACATGGGTTGTGATCGACGACATGTCGAGCGGCCACCTGACGATCGGCGGCCGGCCGATCACGACTGAAGGCGTGAAGGAGGTATTGGAGGGGGCCCCGGCCGGGGCCTGAGGTGCCAGGCGGCCGGGCTGGGTGGTGATGCTCCGCGTCGCCACCCACCTTCGCCGCTGCTGATTTGCGACTGGCGTCAGGCCGAGCTGACGATCCGCCACGGGTGCGCATCGTCCCCGTCGAGCGCGAGACACCAATGCTCGCTGAACACGCTGGCGGTGTGCGGGCTGCCCGACACCACGGCTGTGGTGTCTCGGTCCTCGATGTAGCGGCAGCCGTGCACCTCGAGCTCGACGGTCATCTCGGCCGGCGTCCGCTGCGCATCGAGCGCGACGATGCGCAGGTCGCGGACCTGCGGCCCGCGCACAACGAGGCGGGTTTGTTCACCGGGATCGCCCGGATGCAGCAGCTCACGGAGCGCCGCGGGCGACGTCAGCTGGGCGAGCTCGGCGCGATCCCCGTCGACGGCGCCCGCCCATGCCGCGACGGCGCGCTTGACCTCCGCGGCGAGCAGATCGGGCGCAAAGCGTCCGTCGACGAGCGAGAG
Source organism: Solirubrobacterales bacterium (assembly GCA_025963935.1). GTDB lineage: Bacteria > Actinomycetota > Thermoleophilia > Solirubrobacterales > Solirubrobacteraceae > Palsa-744. Next base: position 12,027 of record JAOPZV010000019.1, on the reverse strand, counting down.
GTCGAGGGCTGCCGAACGAGCGCTGCCGCTGAACTCGGGGTTGGCGACGTCCGCGACGGTGATGCCACCCGCGGGCTTCTCGGCGGCCGCCTGCTCCGCCAGCGACTGCTCCTGCAGACGCTCGGTGTCGGCCCATGGCGTGGCGATGATCGGCTCCGAGAGCTGATGGCGACCCTCGCGCTCCTGCTCGATTGACACGACAATCCAGTGACCGTCGCGCTTACCGAGCGTCCAGTACTCGGACATACGCGTCGTGTCCCCGAGGCCTTCATTTCGTGTGATCGTGCGGCCACGCTGATCGACGACGATGTCTCGCAGGCGGGCCGAGATCCATACGACGACGTGATCTTCCTTGTCGCTTGGGCCGTTCGCGAGCCCGACATAGTCGACCTCGAGCGGCCCGTCGATGGTGACCTCGTTGCGCCACCCACGCCGGTCGAAGTCCGCGAGACGACGCTTCCACTCATGCCCGAGCTCGGGGCCGGCGAGGCGGGTGATGTGATCGCGGTCGTCCTCTGACCAGGCCTTCTGCACAGACCGAAAGAGCTGCTCCGCCTCGGCGTGCACGATCTCGGCTGCGAACTCGTGGTCGTCCTCGGCAGCTTCGTACGCGGCCAGCTCCACGCGCTGTTGACGCCGGCGGCGTCGCCGTCTGGCCAGGGGGTTCACGTAGTTGAGCACGATCTGCGCGGCGCGCAGGTGCTCGGCGAGATGCAGCCCGTTGCTGCCTCCTGTGCCGGGCGCACGCTGCGCGCGCAGCCCCGCGGCCACGACGAGGACAGCGATGAAGAAGATCAATAGCAGCAGACCGCCCCCGCCGATAGGGAGGAAGACCGGGAAGTGCCCGCCGCCGCCACCGAACCCCCGACCACCCCCGCCGCCGAAGCCACCGCCCCCGCCGCCGCCGAAGCCTGAGCTGCCGCCACCGCCACGCGCAAGCGCGGTCGTCGCCCCCGCCAGGCAGACCAATGCCGCCACCAGGGACAGGATGAGAACTCGAGCGACTCGGCGGGTTTGCACGGATGACATGCCGGATGAGCTTAGACACTCGCCCGAGCTGAGCCGACCCTTCGGAGCTCCGCTGCCTGGACCTATCTGGCGGCCGCGCCGGAGGGCGCCGGCGGCACCGGCGTGTCTTGGCGGCCCCCGCCGCGGCGGGCGAGCTCCTCGCGGACGAGCGGCGCGACCTGCGTGCCAAAGAGCTCCATCGAGCGCAGCACGTCGCGGTGCTGGACTGCACCCACGCTCATCTGCGCGATGTAGCGGTCGTGGGCGAACAGGTCGTGCTCGAAAAGGATCTTCGCCGCGACCTGCTCCGGCGATCCGACTGCAAGCGCTCCATCCGGCGCACGGAGCGCTTCATACTCTCGCTGGCCGGATGGCGGCCAGCCGCGCTCTCGGCCGATGCGGTTCATCATCGCCAGATACGGCGCCGCGAAGGCCCCGTCGGCCTCGGCTGCGCTGGCCGCGACGAACCCGTGGGTGTTGATCGCAAGCTTCGTCTGGGAGGGTTCGTGGCCTGCCTGCTTCGCCGCGTCGCGGTAGAGCTCGACGAGCGGCGCGAAGCGTGCGGGCTGGCCGCCGATGATCGCGAGCGTCAGCGGGAGACCGAGCGTCCCCGCCCTGATCACCGACTGCGGTGAACCGCCGACCGCGACCCACACCGGGAGGCGCTGTTGCAGCGGGCGCGGCCACACTCCCGCGTGATCCAGTGGCGCGCGATGGCGGCCCGACCATGTGACATGGGTCCGCTCGCGCAACTCGAGAAGCAGCTCGAGCTTCTCGGCGTACAACTCGTCGTAGTCGTCCAGGTCATAGCCGAACAGAGGGAAGGACTCGATGAAGGAGCCGCGGCCAGCCATGATCTCCGCGCGTCCGCCGGAGAGCAGATCCACCTCAGCGAAGTCCTGGAAGACACGGACCGGGTCATCGGAGCTGAGGACGGTGACCGCGCTGGAGAGACGGATGCGCTCCGTCTTCACGGCAACGGCCGCGAGCACCACGGCTGGTGAGGACACGAGGAAGTCCGGGCGGTGGTGCTCGCCGATCGCAAACACGTCGAGTCCAAGCTGGTCGGCGAGCTCGGCCTCCTCCATCAGGTCTCGCATTCGCTGAGCCGGGCTTATCCCGCTCGCAAGGTCCGCGAAGGTGGCCAGTCCGAGTTCCATCGCTCCAGCCTAGCGCGCAATCGTTGCGCGCACAACTATTGCTCGTGGCCTCGTGTCATGGCCGCCTCGCTGCTTGCGAGCGGCTTGGCTGCCCGCATCCCGGCGACGCGGCCATCGTCTAGCCCCTGTCGGTGGCAAGGCGCTCGTGGACCGACCGCACGGCACTCGATCCCTCCCCCACCGCTGCGGCAACCCGCTTCATCGAGCCATGGCGGACGTCGCCCGCAGCAAATATGCCCGGTACCGACGTCTCGAACGGCAGCGCGCTGGAGGTGCCCGCGATCGGCGGACCAGGCAGCTGGCGGTCCGTCAGGATGAACCCGTCTCGATCGAGAAGCACGCTGCCCCCGAGCCAGCCGGTCGCGGGCTGAGCGCCGATGAAGCAGAAGAGGCCGGTGCAGGGGATCTCCTGCAGCTCGCCGGTTTCGGTGTGACGCATCGTCGCCCGCTCCAGATGGCCGTCGCCGGCGAGCGCTTGGACCTCGACCCGTGTCAGGAGATCGACTTTGGGATCGGCGTCGATTCGCTCGATCAGGTACTGCGACATGCTGTGGGTCAGATCGCCGCGGCGGATGGCGATCGTGACCCTGCAGTTGTGCTGGCCGAGGTAGATCGCGGCCTGACCGGCGGAGTTTCCCCCACCGACCACCAGCACGGAGGTGCCGTCACAGACCCTCGCCTCGAGATCCGTAGCCGCGTAGTAGACGCCGGCGCCCTCGAAGCGGCCCAGATCCCTCACCGCCAACCTCCGGTACTGGGCTCCGGACGCAACGACGACCGCTCGGGCCGGGATCTGGCTGTCATCGCTCAGCGTGACCGCGTGAAAGCCGACCTCCGCATGCAGGCCCACCACCTCGGAGGGGGCGTTCAATCGAGCCCCGAGCCTCATTGCCTGAACGGCGGCTCTGGCGGTGAGATCTCCACCGGAGATGCCATTGGGGAACCCCATGAAGTTCTCGATTCGCGAGCTCGACCCGGCCTGTCCGCCGATCGTTACCGCATCCAGGCAGACGGTGCTCAGGCCCTCCGACGCACCGTTGACAGCAGCGGCCAGGCCAGCGGGTCCGCTGCCGACCACGACCAGATCGAACAGATAGCCCGGCGTCGGGTGAAACACCAAGCCGAGGTTTTCGGCGAGCATGGCGGGAGAGGCTCGGCGCAGGACCTCCGTCGGCGTGATCACCGCGGGAGTGTCCTCGGGACTCAAGCCGATGCTCTTAAGAAGGGCGTCGCTGTCCTCGGCATCCTCGACGTCGACCCAGGCGTGGGCCAGGCGCGAGTGCTCGGCAAAGGAGCGCAAGCTCATAGCTTCCGGCGAGTAGCGCGAGCCGACGATGCGGATGGCATCCGCTCCCTCCCCCGTTCGCAGAATCTCACGTCGCGCCACGAGCGCGACGAAGATCGTTTCGGCTAGCGCGGGCCGGAGGCTCATGAGCCGCCGGAACTCGTCCTGCTCGATGACGAGCACACGTCCCGCACGCGTGACGCGGGCTGTCAGGAACCGCCGCTGGCCGGTGAAAAGGGTGAGCTCACCGACGAAGCCGCCCGGCCCGTATGACGCGATGACTGTCGCCTCGGCATCGTCGCGCCGGACGATCTCCACCGCCCCCTCGAGAACCACGAACAGCTGGTAGGACGCCTCGCCGGCCTCGAACAGCAACTCGCCCGCGGCGACCGGCTTCTCACTGCCGAACGAAGCCATTTCCGCAAGCTGCGAGGCCCCCAGGACAGGAAACGCCCGGTCCTCCGCAGGCGTGCTCATCGGTAAAGAAGTCGCGGTTGCATGCTCATGCGCCCCGCGCGAGTAAATCACGCTCCTTCGCCCGGCGCTCGGATGAGGGCGGACGCCACTCTCGGCTGCAGGAGTAACGTAGCCCCTGATGGATCCGCTCAGCCTCCTGTGGCTGTTCTTCGTCCTCGCGTCGCTCCAGCCTGCCGTCGCCCGCCAGGTACTGATCGTCCAGCGACGCCGCGCTCTGGCCGAGATATCCCGCACGCGTGAGGCCACGGTCATCACGCTGATCCATCGCCAGGAGTCGCTATCGCTCCTCGGGTTTCCCGTCGTTCGCTACATCGACATCGACGACGCCGAGAGCGTGCTGCAGGCGATCCGCGAGACGCCGCCCGGGCGCGGGATCGAGATCATCCTCCACACACCCGGTGGGCTGGTCCTCGCCGCCCAGCAGATTGCCTCGGCACTCGCCAACCACAGTGGAAAGGTCACCGCCGTGGTCCCCCATTATGCGATGAGCGGCGGGACCCTGATCGCCCTGGCAGCCGACGAGATCGTGATCGACCAGCACGCTGCGCTCGGTCCCGTCGACCCACAGCTGGGCGAGTATCCAGCGGCGTCGCTGGTCGAGGTCGCCAAGCGGCCCGGCGAACACGAGGACCGGACGCTGATAATGGCCGACGTCGGGCGAAAGGCACTCGCGCAGGTCGGCGGCTTCGTGGCACGGATGCTCGAAGGCCGGATGGGACACGACAGGGCGCGCGAGGTGGCGCGGCTGATGGCGAGTGGCGTGTGGACCCACGACCATCCGCTGCAGAGCCCTGAGCTGACCGCCATGGGGCTGCCGGTCACCGTCGGCGTCCCCGAGCTCGAGCGCGCGCTGATGTCCCTTTACCCACAGCCGCGCGGGCGGGCCTCGGCCGTCGAGTACTCCTCTCGCCCGGCAACCCCCAGCCTGCCACCGCGGCGCGAAGTGCCCCGGCAGCGCTCGCGCGCCGATTGATTGGCGGCTTGCCGCAATTTGCACCGCCACGCTGATGGGGCGGCGCCCGACCCCGGGCTCATAGGCTCATAGGCTCATAGTTACCGCGGGCCCTTCATTGGACTGAACACCGCTGCTTACTATCCGCGGCCCCCACGTCAAATGCGGCGACGTACCCGCATCATCGGGCTAAACGGGCTTCATTAACGGATCCTTAGCCCCCATTCACATAAACGCGCCATTGTTGCGATGAGCGTCCGCCGATCATGAGTCCAGGAGACAGAAATGGCAATCCGCAGCTCCACGCACACAGATCGCAGCATCCGCTACCAATCGTTGAGTAACTTCTATTCGGCCGACAGCCGCCGCAGGGCCTCAGACGAGCATGATGTCGGGTTGTGGTGGCGCGTGGGAGCGTACGGGCCGCTCTACCGCGCCGCCTGGGTACTTGACACCGGCGAGCTCTACGTGGTTCGGCTGGGCCCGCTCCAAGAGGGCAAGGGCGAGGTGATCGTGCTTGGCCGGGCCAACAGTCGCGGCGAGCTCGAGGGCGCACTCGACGGCTGGCAGAGCGTGTGCGCCCAGCCGGACTCGTTGACGTGGCTACGGCATCGCGCCGCAAAACTCGCCGCGCCCGTGCCACCGGCGCGGGCTTTCGCGCCAGGATCCTTCTCACATCGGCACGGTCGCGCCGTCGGCGGGCGTACGCAGCTGCGACGGCCTGATGCGCGACGCGCAGGGGCGCCGCGGCCGCAGAACATCTGACTCGCCGGCCTCGCCACAGGGGGCCCCCGTCCTCGACCATCCAGTGAGACGCATCCGCCGGGCCGGGTTGGCCGGCTGAGGCCGCGGTAACGCCGCTGGTCCTCGCGCGTTTGCGCACCCGCTTGCATCACGCAGAACGGGACGTCCCGTTGGGTGCAGTGCGTCGTAGGAGCGCGCGAGGTGCTCCGCTTCCTACTGTGGCGAATGCTGGGCCTGCTCGCCGCGCTGATGGGAGTTGCAATCGTTGCGTGGCTCGTGGGTGGCGGCCCAGGGCGCGTGCTTCGCGGCGGCGCGACTCGACCGCTGGACAGCAGCCTGTCCTCCGCCGCACGCGTGGCGGGGCGTCTGCTCGGCGGAATCTGGGGCTGGAGTCCAGCGCCCGGAGCGGCGCCCGGAAGGCTGCTCATCGTGATGGTGTGCGCCTTGGCCGGTTCCCTCGGGCTGGCCCGCTGGCGAGCGAGAAGCCAACGGCGCTACATACGCCTCGAGATCGATCCATACCGAACCGATCAGGCGTCCGCGGAGGCCCTCGTGACAATGTTCGAGGCGCTGCACAAGCGTCTGCTTCAGCGGTGGTGGCGGCGCGCGTTGACCGGGCAGCCGGCGGTCACGCTCGAGGTGCATCACTCAGGGGGAGGCGGTCGCAGGTCGGCTCCTCATCCGGGGAGCGAAGATCCCGCGGCAGCATGGCTCGCGGTCGCATGCCCTCAGGAATCACAGCAGATGGTCGAGGCGGCGCTGCGTGCTGCCTATCCGAACTGCCGGGTACGGCCAGCCGGCCGAGCGATCGGGGCGCCTCCGGCCGTGCTGCGGTTGAAGAAGCGCTTCAGCTTCATCAAGCGGGTGAAGGTGCTCGACCACTTCGCTCACCGGCGCGAGCCTGCGGTCGACCGGCTGATCACCCTGATGGGTGCGTGTGGAGAGCCGGCCTTCGTACAAATCGTGATGACGCCGGCGCCGGCGTTGTTCGAGCGCTTCGCCCGACACTGCTACAAGCAACACGAGGCACACATCTCTCGAGCGCGCAGGGAGCATGTGGTCGTCCGGGACCGCTCAATGGTCGACGACGCAGAGCTTCGCGGGGGTCTGGACGTCCAGCACCGACCGCTGTTCTTCGTCGATCTACGTGTCATAGGGCCGCACCGGCGCGTCTGCGAGCGGATCGCCTCAGAGCTCCGTGCGCAGGGCGCCGAGAACAGCCTGGTCGAGCGCGGCACCGCTGTTCGTCACGGCATGCTCGGCCTCTACAGCCGCCGCGTGCAGCGCGGCGAGGGCAACCCTATGCCTTCGTTTCACAAGGGAGTGTTCGCATCCACCGAGCTTGCGGCTCTCTGGCAGTTGCCGTCGATCGGCTACTCCACCGTTCCCTTCGCGCGCGCCGCTCTCCCGCTGGCGCCGGCGCCGCCCGCGATCCTGCGGCCCTCCGACGGCCAAGGCGCGCTGCGGGATTCGCTGGGGGCGGTCTCCATCCACGTGGACATGCGCAAGCAGAACACGGCGGTCCCGGGGACGGTCGAGCAGGGGAAGTCGAGTTATCTCGTCGCCACGGTGGCCGAGGATCTGCGGCGCCAGCGATGTGCGGTGATCGTGCTCGACCCGAAGGGGGATGCCGCCGACGCCGCGGTGAGCCTGGTGGCGCCCGAGAGGACGTGCACCGTTCTGGACCTCTCGCAGCCGACCTGTGGCTTCAACCCCCTGGCCGTCGATGCGCCGGCCGACGTGATCGCCGACTACGTGGTGTCCGCGCTGAAGAACCTCTTCACGGATGCCGACATCCGCGCATCCTCGGACCGGTACCTTCGGAACGCGATCATCGCCGTACTGGCGCATGACAGGCGCTCGACGCTGTGGGACGCGGCACGACTGCTGTCGGTGGGCGAGGAGGGATATGCCTATCGAAGGACCGTCGGCGCGCGTGTGCGCACCCTGCCCGAGTTCAAGGAGATCTCCGAGTTCTTCACGGCCGAGCTCACCGCGCAGCTGGCTGACGCGCGCAGCACGACGACAGCCAAGCTCGATGCTCCTGTCAACAAGCTCGCGCGCCTGCTCAACTCGCCTTCAATCAAGCGTGTGCTGCTGAACGACTCGCTGAGGGTCGACCTCGACCAGGTCATCACCGGCGAAGAGGTGCTCGTCGTCAAGGGCGCCCTCGGCGCGATGGGCGCCGGGAACACGTCGGTGCTGATGCAGCTCCTCGTCGGAATGCTCGACGCCTCACTGGCGCGTCAACAGGACCTCAGGAGCGCGGATGACCGCATCGCCGTCGCGCTGAAGGTCGACGAGGCACCACTGGTCCTCAACCGAGGGTTCACCGAAACGATGGCTCTGAAGCGCTCGGCCGGGCTGGAGACCGTCGCCTGCTGGCAGACCGACGCACAGTGGCTCGACCGCGATGTGCGTGAACAGCTCGACGCGCTCTTCGCCCACCGGGTGTATTTCGCCACGGCATCGGCAAGCGACGCGCGAGCCGCGGTCGCCCTCACGATGGCTGAGTTCTCGGACACCGTTCGCCCGGGAATCGAGCATCTCTCAGCGCTCGGCCATCCCGACGTGCGGTTGCACCTACCCAAGCATCACGCGATCGCAAGCTGGACCACCGCGGCCGGACGACAGGCGCCGTTCGTGGCACAAACGATCCCGCTGCATGTGGACCGCGCGCGGCTCGCGCTCCACGCAGCTCGCCAGCGCGAGCGCGGCGGCCACCATCTCACCGATCTCCGCCAGCCCCACTGGGAGCACCGCGGGCATGCAGTCGGAAGCGGGGAGTCAATCGAGGAAGCCACCCCGCGAGACGGCGGAACAGCTGTTGACGCTGCGGCGCCTGCGGCCGCCCCCGCCGACGCCTCCTCTCCTGATACGCCGGTGCCGGCCCTCGCCGGCACCCCGGCCGAGAGCTACCGGGAGCTGCTTTCGCTCGACCGTGCGGTGAGCGTGCGATGGGCCAAGCCGATCACGGGCGTTCCTCCTCTTGACCCCGATCCGATGGATCTGGAGGTGCTCGCGCTGGTCGCCCAGATGGGGCATCTGCTCACGAGCCAGATCCATCGCCGCTACAACCAGACTCGCGCGGCCACGACCACCCAGCGGCGGTTGAAGCGCCTGTCGGACGCGGGTCTGCTCCAGCGCTTTCAGTTCCATCGCCGCGACGGAGGCGGAGTCCCGATGTGCTGCCGCATCACGGCCGAGGGCCTCGCGCTACTCGATTCCCACGGGCGCCTGCGGTCGTCCGACATCGCGAAGGACCGACTCCGAGCGGACGCGCCCGCCCACAGCCGTGCGGATAGTCAGCGCGTCCTGCGGCAAGCTCGCCTGGACGTCCATGTGGCGGGCTGGGCGCTCGCGCTGCAGGGCGGCCTCGGCGAGGCCTGCTCCGCAATTCGCGGACGTGAGGAATCGGTCATCTCTCCGCGCCCGAGCGCCGACGGGCCCCCGGTGCCGTGCCCCGGAGATCTGCGCCTGCCCGGAGGAAGGACGCCACACGACTTCCTGCGCACCAACGCGGACGGCGAGAGGGTCGAGGTGGACAGGTTCGAGACGGTGCGCCCGGATGCGATCGTCGAGGTTCGATGCTCAGCATCCGAACCGGCCTGCGCTGAGCAGTCAGTCGAACGCAGTGGCCGGCCAGACATCCCCGGCACCGCGGTGCCGGCGGACAGCTTGACCGACGTGCTCGTGGAGTTCGACGACAGGCTGCACGGGGCCGGAGCGACGAGCAAGCTCGAGCGCTATGACCACTTTCTCGCGGGATGGTCGGCGCACACCAGGCGCTATGGCCGCAGGCTGGACGCCACGCCGCTCGTCGTTTTCGTCTGCCGCGACCGCCCGCGAGCGCGCGACTGCGCGAGAGCCGCAGACAGCGTGTTGAGAGCCTGCCACGCGTACGCCGGGGAGTATCCCTTCGACTGGGAGTACCCGGGACGGGCACGGATTGCGTTCGCCTCCGAGCGCGACATGCACGAGGGCCTGCTGCACGGCTACGGCGTTCCCCGTCTTCCACCGGACGTCCGCGTCGTGGCTGCACAGGGGGATCCGGGCGCGGCCGAGGCCATCGCGGTCTCAAGGGAGCTCTTGCGTCCGCAGGCTCGGATCAGCGCGGGCGCGTAGCGCGCTCGACCTGTGCGCCGCGCGATGTCAGATGCCATGCGTTCGACGCGCCTCGCTCGTGGCCCTCACCGGCGTTCTCGATGAGCTGGAGCCGCGCGAGGCGGCCCAGGAGCTTGGATATCTGTCCCTGATCCACGATGCCGGACCCTTCGGCGACCTCTCGATTACTGGCTCCCGGATGCCCCGATATCACGCTCAGCACGCGCACCGTCCGGTAGGTGAGGCGCATGTCCAAGCCCTCGAGCGGGTCTCTCTGTGCTGCAGGGCCGGGCGGCCCTCCGTCATGGCGCAGTTGCAGCGGGGCTCGTCTCAACTCCCTGCTTGCGGCACCCGCGCCGAGATAAGGCAGGACGATCATGCTCATTAGCGGGCCCTGCAGGTCTGTGAGCGACTCCGTGCCGCGGTCGAGCAGGCGCGCGTGCAGCACCGCGGATACGGCGCCGACGATGCCCTGCGCCGTCACCTCCGGTGGTTCGCCGCCGGCGCTCGAGACGAACCGGCCGCGATCGATCACTCGCGCAAATTCGTCAAGCGTGCGCCCGCGATGCTCCAAGACCCTGTCCCCCGCTCCAAGCGCCTCGACGACGCACAGCTTCGCGAGGCTGGGCTGCTCGTCCATTACGGCGAGCAGCCTTGCGAGCGCCGCCCGAATGCCCTCGCACCAGCTCGACTCTCGCTCATAGGCCTCTCGCGCCAGCGCCGCCGCCCGCCCCACGGCCTCCTTATAGGCGCACAGGAAGCAGTCCTCGCGGTCGGCGAAGACGTCGTAGAACGTCTTGCGCGACACCCTGGCACGACTGATGACTTGGGCGACTGTCATCCGTGCATAGCCGACTTCCTCGACTGTCTCGATGGCCGCTGCGAGCATCCGCCCGCGCTGGATCTCCGTCACCTGCCCTCGCGGCAGGCCGCCCGGACCCGGACGCAGCCTCCGCGTGGCGCTATTCGTGTGGGATATGACGTTCATCTGCTCGCTCGTCATCTGTAGTCGTCCGGCGCGGCGTGCGCACGAATGTCGCCGGATGATTGCTGGATCCAGGGCGGACCCAGCGGATTGGCAGCGCGTGCCGTTGTACACACCATGTACCCGGCAGGTTCACCGGTTGAAGCGGCCAAGTCGAGCCGCGTCTCCGACTATCCCATCTCATTTGTCGCGCGGGCCTTGTCGGAGACCGGTGTAATGCTCGGTTCTCCATGCATTTTGCGGGCATTGCGAATCGGCGAAACGAAGAATCAACGTCACCGGGCGTGGTAGGGCTGTATGAGAGACAGCTGGGAGGGGCACGACCATCACGAGGAGAGAAACCATGGCCCGAATCATCGTGACGCCGGATGAGCAGAGAGACGTAGTGCTGTTGGACGAGCGCGTCTATCCGGTCCACCTGGAGAACCAGCTCTCGCAGTTGCAGGTCATCGAGCGACTCACGTGGGCTGTCCAAGACGCCGAGGCAACCGGGAAGTCGAGCGACACTCCCGGCCCCCGCGTCCCGTCGGAGGTCTGAGCAGCCCAAGACTTTGCGTTCCGGCAGGCGAACACCCCGTAGGCGATGACGTAGGGCAAGGCTCTCGCCGGCTAGCGGCGGGCGTCCCGAACGAACTGATATCCAACCCACGCGAGGACCCCGACGACGAGGATCAGTACGACCACTTCGCGTGCGGCGAGGATGATGCTTTCACGTGCGACCATGTCGCCCTCCTGCTCGACGAGGTAGGCCTTGAGCGTACCGCGCAGCAGGGTTTCGCCCTCGCGGCCGCGATGCACGAGCCCCCCATGGGCTCCCTCCCATGACGATGGCGCAACGCGGGAGCTTCGAGAGTCCCCATCCTGGGGCCCCGACGGTCCTGCAGATAGGAGGCAGCCATGCGACGCGCCCGCTCAGCGAGACGCGCGAGACGATCGGCCAAGCCTGAGAGGTTGTAGGCGCTCTCACCGACTTTCCTGAGCCGCGCGAGTCGCTTGAGGCGATCCGACAAGTGTGCGCCGCCAGCCACTGATTCCTTGCCTCTGCTCTGCGGTCAGGATAGTTGCGGCAAGCTCTTCTTTCCCCGCGTGTTGCTTGATCGTGGAGGGTGCGAGAGGCGTTTGGGTCCACCGAGATAGAAGCCTTGGCCGAAGTCGACGCCGGCGTGCTTGAGCGCCGTGAGCGTAGCGGCGTCTTCGACGCCCTCGGCGATCGTCTTCTTGTCGAGCGAGTGGGCGATGTCGACGATCGACTTGACAACCTTTTGGTCGGTGTCGTCGCTAACAAGGTGGCGCACGAACTCCAAGTCGATCT
>JAOPZV010000006.1 GCA_025963935.1 Solirubrobacterales bacterium | reverse complement strand
TCCAGCGGGAAAGGCTCGTCGTGCGGTTGCACGAGGTCGTCGTGCTCAGACACGGACGGAGGGTCGACCAACTCGGGCTCCTGATCCACGGGCCCGAGGACAGGATCGAGCGGCATGTCCGGTGGTGCGAGGGCCTCTTCGCTTGACCCTGGCAAAGTCGGCTCGGGAACGGCCGCGGCGTGCTCTCCCCCGTCGTCATCGGGCTCCTGTCCGTGGCCGGCGACGGGGGATCCGTCCGTTGCGCCGGCTCCGTCGCTTGGCGCCTCACCGAGGCCGTTCTCGCCGCCGCCCGGAGAGCGGGCGGCGCGCCGGCGTTCGCGCTCCTCGCGTGCGCGCTCGCGTTCCTCGGCGGTACGTTCATGAGATGAGCGTGATCGGTTGCCGCGAGCCAAGAAGGGGACCTTAACGAGATCGGGCGGCGAGCCAGCTCTCTAGGAGGTGCGCGGCGGCCCGCGAGTCCTCGCTCGAGGTGAACGATCCGTCCATTCCTTGTGCGATGCGCGTGGTGAAGCGCTCATCGTGCAGCTCCACTGGTATGGAATCTCCCAGGCGCTCTGACAGCCGGTGCGCAAAGGCGCGCGTCTCCCGCGTCTGCGCGGTGTCGGTCCCCCGGAGCGAGAGCGGAAGCCCCACGACCACGCGATCCACGCCGCGCTCGCCGACGAGCTCCTGCAGGATCGCGATCCCCCGCTTCGTGCCCGGCTGCGCGACCGCGTCGATCGGGGTGACGATCGTGCCGGTGGGGTCGCTCACCGCACACCCGCAGCGCGCCTTTCCGTAGTCGAGCGCGAGCACTCGCACCGGCGGCTCAGCCATCGAGCGCGGACTCGATCACCTGTCGACCGGCGTCGATCGCCTCGGTGAGCTTGCCGGGATCGCGACCGCCGGCCTGCGCCATTGTGTCGCGGCCTCCCCCGCCACCGCCGACGACCTCGGCGGCAGCCTTGACCACGGCTCCGGCCTTGACGCCGCGCTCGACCAGCTCGGGAGCGACGCTGGCCACGAGATGCACGCGGCCGTCCGCGGCGGTGCCGAGCAGGATCGCTGCCTGCTGCAGGCGGCCCTTGATGCGGTCGAGGACGTCGAGGAGCGCCTTCGCGTCGGGGACCTCGACGACGGTGGCGAGCACCTTCGCACCCCCCGCCTCGTGGGCTTCGCCGGCGAGCGCGTCGAGGTCAACCTGACCGTCGCCTTGCCCCGCGCCGCCGTCCTTCAGCGCCTTCTCCAGCCGCCTGCGCTCCTGTAGGAGCGCCCGCACGGCGTCGGGCGCCTCCTGGGGACGTGTGCGAAGGGTTGCGGCGACGTCGCTCAGCAGCCTGTCGTGCTCGCGCAGAAGCTCGACCGCGGCTGGCCCGGTGAGCGCCTCGATGCGCCGCACGTTCGCCGAGCTGGAGGTCTCGCTGAGGATGTGAAAGGCACCTATCTCGGCGGTCGAGCGGACGTGCGTGCCACCGCACAGCTCGCGCGAGTACTCGCCCTCGCCGATCTCGACCATTCGCACGACGTCTCCGTACTTCTCGCCGAACAGGGCCATCGCCCCCAGGCGCTTGGCCTCATCGAGCGTCGTGGTGATCGGGCGCACGCGATCGTTGCGGGCGATCCACTCGTTGACGCGATCCTCGACGTCGCGGAGCTCCTCGGCGCTCAACGCGTGGCCGTGACTGAAGTCGAAGCGCAGCTTGTCCGGTCCGACGTAGGAGCCGGCCTGGCGTACGTGACCGCCGACGCGCTCACGGAGCGCGGCCTGCAGAAGATGCGTGGCGGTGTGGTTGCGCTCGGTGGCTGCCCTCGCCAGGTGATCGACCCGCGCGAGCACCTGCTCGCCCTTGCCGAGGGTCCCCTCTTCGACGACCACATCGAGCACCTGGTCCTGGCCGACCCGCAGGACATCCTCGACACGGGCGCGACCGTGGTCCCACTCGATCGTGCCGCGGTCGGCGATCTGACCACCGCCGGCGAGGTAGAAAGGGGTCTCGGCCAGCTTGACTTCCCGGCGCTGCGGTCCGGCCCCGTTCCCGCCGTTCGCCTCTACGGCACGCCGTTCGGAGGCGGGTCGCTCGGCGACCACAGTTGTGGGCTGCACCTCGGTTTCGTAGCCGGTGAAGCGGTTGGGCGCGCTGTCATCGATCGACTCCCCGCCGACGGCAGCCGAAATGGCCGCCGTGCTGACAGTGCCGCTGCCGGAACGGCTCCTGGCGCGCTGCTCCTCCATCAGCTCCTCGAAGTCGCCCTCGATCGACAGCTGCTCCTCGGCGAGCAGCTCGCTGGTCATCTCGTAGGGGAACCCGTAGGTGTCGTGAAGGCGAAAGACCTCATCGACGGGCACCGCGGAGCGCTCGCTCGAGCGTGCCTGATCGATCAGCTCGCGCAACATGTACATCCCCTGCGAGAGCGTGCGGCCGAAGCCCTCCTCCTCGGCGGAAAGCCACATGTCGATCGCCTCGGCCTGCTCGCGCAGCTCCGGATAGGCGCCACCCATCACCTCGCGCACGCGCTCGGCGTAGCGCGTCAGGAACCCCTGATCGAGCTCCAGGGAGAGACCTTGCTGGATCGCCCTGCGCATGACGCGCCGCAGTACGTAGCCGCGGTCCTCGTTGGATGGCACCACGCCATCGGCCAGCAGGAAGGTCATCGCGCGGGAGTGGTCGGCGAGGATGCGCAGCGCGCGGTCGGTCGCGAAGTCCTCGCCGTAGCGCCTCTTCGAGAGCTCTTCGCCCAGCTCGATCAGGGGCAGGAACTGATCGGTCTCGAAGACCGACCGCTTGCCCTGGAGGATCGCCGCCATGCGGTTCAAGCCCAGGCCGGTGTCGATGTTGCTGGCGGGCAGCGGGGCCAGCACGGTGCCCTCCCCATTCGCGCCCGGCCTCTGGTCGAACTGCATGAAGACGAGGTTCCAGTACTCGAGGAAGCGCTCGTTCTCCCCGCCCGGCAGATCCTCGGGCGTGCCGAACTCGAGCCCGCGGTCGAGATACAGCTCAGAGGAAGGGCCGCACGGCCCGGTAGGACCGGCCTGCCAGAAGTTCTCCGAGCGCGGACACGGGACGATGCGCTCGCGTGGGACTCCCATCGCCAGCCAATGGTCGATCGCCTCCTGGTCAGGTCCGAGCCCCAGCTCCTCGTCACCGGCGAACACCGTCACCCAGATGTCGCTCTCGGCAAGCCCGAAGACCTCGCGCGAGAGATCCCACGCGAATTCGATCGCCTCGCGCTTGAAGTAGTCGCCGAACGAGAAGTTCCCCAGCATCTCGAAGAAAGTGAGGTGGCGCGCCGTGTTGCCAACGTTGTCGATGTCCACCGTGCGAAAGACCTTCTGGCAGCTCGTCAGGCGCGGGGCCGGCGGCGCCTCCTGCCCGAGGAAGAAGGGCTTCAGAGGATGCATCCCCGCGACCGTCAGCAGGGCGGAGGGATCGTGTGCGGAGGGGACCAGCGAGGCCGAGGGAATGCGGCGGTGGCCGCGCTCCTCGAAGAAGCGCAGGTAGCGCTCGCGTATCTCATCTGAAGTCATCCTGCGACGGATCTTAGGCCGCGGCCGGTGGGCTAGGTGGCGATGGTGGCGTACCCGAGAACGACGTCGCCGCTGTACAGGCAGGCGATCTGCCCGGGTGCGGTGCGCTCGGCCGGCCGCTCGAGCTCGATCTCCATTCGGTCGTGGCGCCCGGCGTTGGGAGCCGCGGGGAGGCGACAGGGCAGACGCGGGCCGTGAGAGCGCACGCGAACACCGTCGACGCCGCATCCGTCGCGGCGAAGCGTCGCGTCGCCGACCCTCAGCACGCTCGCGAGCAGCCGCTCGCGTGGGCCGACGGTGACGGTGTTCGCGTCAGTGTCGGTGGCGAGGACGTAGAGCGGCGCGGTTGCGCCGATGCCGAGTCCGTGGCGCTGGCCGATCGTGAACACGTGCGCCCCGCGGTGCTCGCCGAGCACCTTTCCCTGCAGATCGACGATCGCGCCGGGACGCCCTGCGAGACCGGCGTGCCGCTCGAGGAACGCGGCATTGCGCGTCCCCGCGAGGAAGCACAGATCCTGGGAGTCGCGGCGCCGCGCGACGGCGAGGCCAGCCCGCTCGGCGAGCTCTCGCACCTGCGGCTTGTGCATCTCACCGAGGGGGAAGCGCAGGCGTGCGAGAGACTTGGGGGCGAGCGCGGCTAGGACGTAGCTCTGGTCCTTGCGCTCGTCGAGGGCCATGCGCAGCAGCGGCCCCTGGTGGGCCCCATCCTCCTCGGCGGGCGGCTCGAGCACGCGCGCGTAATGTCCGGTTGCGAGGGTCGCACAGCCGAGCCGGTCGGCCAGCTCGATCATCGCGTCGAGGCGCACGTGCCCGTTACACCGCACGCAGGGGTTCGGGGTCAGCCCGAGGGCATGGTCGGAGAGCCATCCGTCGACGACGCCCGCGCGAAACTCGGCGCGAAGATCGATCGACAGATGAGGCAGGCCTAGGCGGTGCGCGAGCTCGCGTGCGCCGCGGACGGCCTGCGCGGAGCAGCAGCTGAGGTCGCCGTCGTTCTCCGGATCTGACCACAGCTCGAGCGTCACGCAGACTGCCTCCCCACCGTCCTGAGCGACGAGCAGCGCCGCAACGGCGCTGTCAACGCCGCCGCTGACCGCCACGAGGCTACGCCCGGCGAGCGGCGCGAGACGAGCGCTTCCACGCGCGGCTGCTCCCAGCGCGCGGTGCAGCGCGTCTGCTGCGAGCTCTGCAGCGTGGAGCTTCGCGACGCTCAGCCCGCCGAGCTCATCCGCGATCTCACCGGCGCCGATGCGCGCGGCGTCGAGCAGCGGACGCCCGCGGAGCAGCTCCACCGTGGCGCTGCCGGCGGCGATGGTCGCTCCACAGCCGCCCGCGTCGAATCCGGCGTCAAGAATCGTTCCCTGGGGGCTTCCGGAGTGCAGCGTCAGCGAGACGCGGATCAGGTCGCCGCATGCCGCCCCGCCTGCGGCGCCCGTGAAGGAGGCCGGCGGGCGATGGCCGCGGCCCCGCGGGGATTCCAGGTGGTCTATGAGCTCCTCGGGGCCGGTGGGCACCCGAGCGAGTTTAGGGCTCAGGCGCCTCGTGCTTCCGCGATGGCCTGTTCGATGGAATAGGCGTCTGTGCTTCCGGTGAGGACGGTGGCGCGATGCTTGGGGTTGATGATCACGATCGTCGGGGTGCCGAATACCTGCACACCGCGGGTAACCGTCCCGTATGAGGCGACTGCGCCGGCGGGCGATTCGTGAACGGCGATCTTCCTGCCCAGTTCCATGCCGAAGAACTTTTCGCCGTGGCTGAGTTCGGCTGCCCGTGCGGTGCCCGCGTTGTGGTGCAGTCGCACCATCTGCTGAAGCGCGCGGTGAGTGACGAGGTCGTCGGCTCCCTTTGGGTTCCAGAAGAGCACGATGGCAATCTTGCCCTGCTTGAGCTCGGCTTCGACCGCCTGCTGAGCGGCGGGGGCACTCGAGGCCGCGCCGCGCCGCGGTGGCGTGGCGTGCTTCGGGGCGCTCGAAACCGATGGCGAAGCCTTGGTGGCCGGCGCCTTGGCTCCGCCGGCCGAGGTCGCTGGCGTGGTCGGCGAGGCTGTCGTGGAGACGCCTGTGGGGGTCGGCGTTGCGCCTGAGGCCTGCGCGGATTTCTGTTCGAGCTGCTTGGCGTTCTGCTGGGAGGTGGACACCGCTTCGTGGGCTTTGGTGACGGCGCGAGAGAGGCCGGCGACGCCTGGGGCGGAGCCGTGGTAGGTGGGGCTCGGTGTCGCCGCTTTCGGCGCTTCAGCGGCTGGAGTGGCCGGAGTTGAGGCGGCCGGCGTTGAGCCCTGGCCACTCGTGCTGGAATGCCCGCGCAGGGCGAAGAGCCAGACGGCCGCGAGCAAGCCGACGGCGACGAGGGCGATCTGAAATGGTCTGGAGAGCTGCGCCATCCTCCCCTCTTTCGGCATCTCGCCGGGAGAAGTTGAACGCCGGGAAAGCGCTTGGACGCTTCTGAAGGCTCGAGGGGCGCGCGCGAAGAGGCTGAGCTTCGATCAAAGATCGTGCTGGCCGCGGAGAACTGCGTGCACGACGGCATCCGTGGCAACCGGCTGCTGGTCCCCGGTCTGCATGTCCCTCAGCGTCGTCTGCTCGACGCCGACGATCGCCACGAAGCGCGCGCCGAGTGCGTTGGCGTGGCCGAGCTGCCCTTTCAGCGAGCGGCCGCCGAGATCCATCTGCGCCGTCAGGCCGGCGGTGCGTGCCTCGCTGACCAGCCCGAACCCGGCGGCACGCACGTCGTGGCCCTGATCGTCGATTGCCACGAACAGCTCCACCGGAGGCGGCGCGGCGGGCGTCGCCTGCGAGCGGTCTCCCGCCAGCAGGATTCGCTCTATTCCGGCCGCCCACCCCATGCCTGGTGTGGCCGGGCCGCCCAGGCGCTCGACCAATCCGTCGTAGCGGCCCCCCCCGCCGACGCCGCTCTGTGCGCCGAGCGAAGCGGACGTGAACTCGAACACCGTGCGCGTGTAGTAGTCGAGCCCGCGCACCAGCGTGGAGTCGATCTCATAGGTGACCTTGGCGGCGTCGAGCAGCGCTCGGACCTGCTCGAAATGCGCGGCGTCCTCCGTGCTCAGGTGCTCGAGCAGTCGCGGCGCGCTCGCCATCACGGTTCTCGTGCCCGGATGGTCCGAGTCGAACGCGCGCAGCGGATTGAGCTCGATCCTCGACCGCACGTCCTCGGAGAGGCTGTCCTCGTGGGCGCGCAGGTGCGCCTGCAGACGCTCGCGGTACTCGCTCCTGCTCTCGACGCTGCCGAGGCTCGAGAGCCGCAGCCTGACGTCCGTGACGCCCGTCTCGGCGAGCAGCGTGGCAAGCAGCGTGATCGACTCCGCATCGACGGCCGGGTCCTCGGAGCCGAGCGCCTCGGCCCCCACCTGCCAGAACTCCCTGTAACGGCCGGCCTGCGCGCGCTCGTGACGGAAGAAGCTCGACAGGTACCAGAGCTTCACGGGCTGGCGGCGCTTGTGCATGCCATGCTCCACATAGGCGCGGCAGACCGGTGCGGTGCCCTCGGGGCGCAGCGTCATGGAACGGCCTGCTCCGTCCTCGAACGTGAACATCTCCTTTTTCACGATGTCGGTCGACTCGCCGACCCCTCGCGCGAACAGCTCGGTGGCCTCGAACGCGGGCGTCTCGATGCGCTCATATCCGGCCCCCTCGAGGATCGACCGCGCCCGTACCTCGAGCGCGGTGCGCGACGCCGCCTGATCGCCGAGCACGTCGAAGGTGCCGCGCGGCGCTTTGATCTTGGAGTCGCTCAACTTCGGGCGGACGGCATGCCCTGCGCCGCCGAGACGCTCGGAACACGAGCTCGCAGCTCGCTGAGAAACGGGTTGGCGTCGCGCTCCCGGCCGAGCGTCGTCACGCCCATGTGGCCCGGGTATACGATCGTCTCGGCGGGGAAGGCTCTCAGCAGACCCTCGATGGAGCGCTCTAGCGTGTCCCAGTCGCCACCCGGCAGATCGACGCGGCCGACGGACCCTTGGAAGAGCACGTCACCCGACAGGAGCGCGCCGGGCACAGCGTAGGTGACGTGGCCGGGGCTGTGCCCCGGGGTGAAGATCACGTCTATGTCGATGCCGGCGAGCGTCAGTCGCTCGCCGCCGGCGAGTGTGTGGTCTGCCTCGTAGCTCTCGAACGGCCCGAATCCGGGCGGCACCCAGCTCATCACGTCCGCGAGGACGGGCTGCTCGATGATCGGGCAGTAGACCTCGGCGCCCGTCGCACGCGCCACCGGCGCCACCGCGCCGATGTGATCGAAATGGCAGTGGGTGACGAGGATCGCGTCGATCTCGACGCCAAGCTCCTTCGCGGCCCGCAACAGCCGCTCAGACTCCTCGCCTGGGTCGACGATCACGGCGTGCGTGGCGGATGCGTCGGCGCGCACGATGTAGGAGTTCTCCTGGACGGGCCCGACGGTGAAGGACCGCACATCGAGTGCGCTCATCGCGCCGTCTCCTTGCCGCCTCGCTTGGCCTTGTTCCGCTGGCGCCGGTTGTAGATCCAGAGGTCCGTGTAGTAGCTGATCGGCACATACATCAGCAGCACGACGGGAAACAGCGCGATCGCCTGGTTCGGCTGGCCGAGCACGATGAGCACGACCAGCAGCATCAGTACCGCGGCGATCATCGAGCGGATGAACGCGCTCCGCCAGGTCGGCGGACGGTCGCGCTTGTCGATCAGCTTCTCCTTGGCGCGGGCCATCTCGCGAGCATTGCCGCTCTTCTCGGCGGCGGTCGGCTTGCGTCCGGTACGACCGCGCGACTCGACCACACCAGCTGCATTGCCGCGGTGCTTGGTCTGTCGCTTGCGCTTGGTCGGGGCCATCCGTCTACCAGCCTAATGCGTTCTCGATCACGTGGCGGGCGGGATCGAAGTCCTGCAGCGTGAGGCTCGCGGGAAAGCCCTCCAGCGCGGCGCGCGGCGCGAGCCCGACGAGCTCGGCGCTCGCGACCTCAGCATGCCTGGCGACGGCCTCTACCACGGCCGCGAGCGGCACCTCGAATGGGCGCTCGACGTTCATCGAGACCTGCGCGATACCGCCGTCTAGCGCCACGGCGATCGCCCGCACGCCCGGCAGTCCCTCCTCTCCGCCCTCGCGAACGACAGTCGCGATCCGTCGCGCGTCAGCGACCGTCGCTCCTGGCGCGAGCTGCAGGTTGAAGGCCACGAGCGGCGGTCGCGCCGCCACGAGCGTCGCACCTGCGCTCGGGTGGATGTGCGAGGGGCCGAAATCCGGGTGGACCTCGTGCTGACGCATGCGCTCCGCAAGCCCTGTGACGCCCCCTCGTCGCAGCTCTGCCCGCGACGTTGCGGCGCCGCGATCGCTTGCCGTCAGCTCGCCGTACAGGAACACGGGTACCTGCAGCTCTGACCCGATCCGCTCGGCGAGCACCAGGGCCTCCGCGCAGGCCGCCCCCCTCGCGGACTCGTCGAGGTAGACGACCGGCGCCACATCGACGGCACCGACGTGCGGATGCTGTCCCAGCTCGGGCCCGTCCTGATCCGCGCGGCTGACCACGTCTATGCGCTCGATCGCCGCAGCCGCGCCGGCGAGCAGCGCGTCCACAAGTGGCCCTTGCGTGCCGGAGAGCGTGAAGACCGAGCGATGGTGGTCGCGGTCGGAGTGGACGTCGAGCAGTCGCACCCCCGCCCGCGGAACGCCCTCTCCGGATCGCCCGGTCGTTCCGCTCCCCATCTCGGTCAGCGCGCGAGCGACGGATGCGATCGTCTGCTCCTCGCGCCCCTCGGAGATGTTCGGCACAGCGAGCAGGATCGGGGGCGCCATCGCGCACGAGGCTAACCCACCTTCTCGCGTTTAGACTGCTGGTGTTGGCCGGGCGCGCGCGCCGTCATCGCGAGGCCGCGATGGGCCAATCTACAGCGCGCAGCCCACCCCGCCGGAGTAGCTCAGTCGGTTAGAGCAGCGGAATCATAATCCGCGTGTCGGGGGTTCGAGTCCCTCCTCCGGCATCGCAAAGGACCTGCAGATCCTCGGATTTGGGGATTCGCATGGCGGCCGCGAGCAGGAACGAAGTCACTTCTGTTTAGCACGCGACAGATCGGGTACTTGCCAGCGGTCGTTTAAGTCGGACCGCGGGGAGGTAGCTCAATGCACCGGCGCAGGCTCAGCGTGATGAGGACGATCGTCGGTTTGGTCGCCGCGAGCAACCCACGGTCCTGGTTCGCACGCAGCGTTGCCCTGTGCTTGGGGCTCGCGCTGGCGGCAGTCTGCTTTGCGTCCTCGGCGTCTGCCGCGGCGCCCTGTATGACGGCTGCTACCAGCGGCGAGTGGCCCATGTACGGCCACGACGTCGCGAACACTCGCACGCAGCCCGAAGCGAGCGGCCTGGGTGCGACGGCGCTCGCTGGACTAACCTCGGCCTGGACGTTCTCGACGAGCGCCACCGGGGACGGCACGGGCTTCAACCCGACTCCTGTGGT
>JAOPZV010000298.1 GCA_025963935.1 Solirubrobacterales bacterium | reverse complement strand
CGGACGGGCTGCATCTCGGCGGGGCGCGCGGCGTGACGGCCGAGGATCCCGCCACGGTCGCCGCCAAGCGCGTCTTCGGGATCGGCGACCCGCTGCTGCTCGAGCGTCGCGCTGCGGCCCTCGCGGCGGCGGCCTCCGCGCCGATCGAGACGCTCGACCTGGCGCTCGCCAACTGGGCGTCCTCCCGGCGCGCGACGCTTGGGTTCCCGCCGGACACCCGGGATCTCGACACGCTCCAGCTTGCCGAAGATGCCCTCGGTCTCTGAGCAAACTGGGGCTCAAACCGCCCGTCTGCGGCCTCGCGCGGGCCGGGATACCTCGGGGCAAGAATGCCGTCCACACGGCCGCCTACAGTCATGGACATCAGCTTTTTCCTCGTCCTCCGGGAGTCCCGATGCCCCTCTGCTTCATAGAGCCTCAGGATGCGATTCGCGTCATCGCCGAGTCCATCGGCCGCGAGGCGCGGCGGCAGCTGATCGGCGAGGTGGTGCGCGCCTGGGTGGACGACATTCCCGACCAGGAGCTGTCGGTCCACTACGCCAAGGCGATCGCCGACCTCGACGAGGACGACCTTCACCTGCTCGCCGCGTGGCATGCCTCCCTGGAGGTCGGACAGCCGATCCCCAACACCGACTTCCTAGTCGGCGTCTTCCCCAGCCTCGGCGACAACCGGCGAGAGGCGCTGAAGATCGCCGCCGGCTTCCGCGGCGAGGAAGCATTTCAGGCAGGCGTCGCAGAGGACCAGGCACTCGACACCGTGCTCCCGCGCCTCTCCAACGAGCGCGCGATCGAGCTGGCGAACGAGTGTATTCAGCTGTACATGTGGGACCGCCTGGGCTGCGACAACTAGGAGCCGTGGACCGGCGTGCGGGTGGCGCGATGGTGCAGTTGCCGCGCTGCACCGGAGGGTGTATCATTTGACACGAGCTGGCCCTGCGGCCAGAACGCCGGTCGAGGCCCGTAAGCCGCCGAAAGCGCCTATGGCGTGGACGAGGCGATGGAGCCGAGACAACCAGCGTTCACCTGCGGGGCCAGCGCCGTGAGGAGGGGGCTTCGTAAGGGCTAGACTGGCGGCAGATGTCCGACCTCGACACTGCCCCCAGCGAGACCGATGTGATGGACGCCCTGTCGAACGTGATCGACCCGGAGCTGGGCCTCGATTTCGTGGAGCTCGGTCTGATCTACGGCGTCGAGGTCGACGACGGCCACGTTCGCGTGACGTTCACCCTGACGACGCCCGGCTGCCCCATCGGCCCGCAGGTCACCGAGCAGATCGAAGAGTTCGTCGGCGAACTCGACGGCGTCAAGTCGATCGAGTCGGAGATGGTCTTCACGCCGCCGTGGTCGCCGGAGAAGATGAGCGAGGACGCCAAGTTCGCGCTCGGCTACTGAGCGAGCCGGCAAACAGTGGCGCGGGGCCGGCCTACTCGGCGCCGACGACCTTGAATTCGCTGTTGACGAACACGTGGTGTGGCCAGTTGACGGCGATCATGTGGACGTTGTATTCGCCGTTGCTGAGCAGCACAACTCGGTTGACGGTGCCGCCCGGGTAGGCGGCGACGGCAGCGGCCTTGGCCTTGTTCGCCGCCGTGCCTGTGATGACCGTCCCCGTACCGGCTTTGTAGCTCGTCGGAACGTGACCGACTACCTTGGCTTCAGTGGGTTCCCCCCGGTGGAACGGGACGACTTTCGCGACCGCCGCGTTCGTCGTGCCGGACGCGGCGCTGCTGGAACTGGAGCTGGAACCTGAACTGGCGATCGCAATGCCGCCGCCCGCGACGGCGAGGGATGCGGCGCCCGCGGCGACGAATCTGGTGAGCTTGCGGGAAGGGGAGAACATGGAGATCACTTCTTTCAGTCGATGGGGAGTACACCGAGTCTCGCGTCTCGCGCTGGGGCTCCCCTAGGAGGCGGCTGGGAGAATCCTGGGAGCGTGTCGGCGCGGACGGCGGTCGGGCCGGCGGGCGAGAAACTCGAAGCGCTTCGTGGTCTGCTCGCGCATCTGCTCGGCTTGGACTTCCGCGGGCGAGTAGCCCTCCAGACCCCCGGTCGGGTGGACCAGCTGACGCTCGACGTCGCCGTACTGCACGACTGCGTCGGTGGCACGGAGCTCGCGAGTAGCCCGCGCCGCGCTTGGGTCCCGACGGGCCCTCCCGCGTCGCGCCCTGTGGGTAGGAGGAGTGCGCTTGGATGTCTTCAGTGCGTGCATGGTCATTCCGATCGCGGTGGCTGGTGTGCTTGGTGATCTGAATGTCGCGCACAGGGGTCGGCGTTCCCCCAGCCACGGCTGTGAGGTTGCTGAGAGCGCATCGTCCGGTGGAAAGGGGTGGGCGGGCCCAGGCGCCACGAACAGCTTGCCCGACTCCCCCATACGTGCTAGGTTCAGTCCCTGTCCTTGGGGGGCAGGGCGGGGCTTCCTTCTCCCGTTGTGGGGTTGTTGGTCAGAGAGGGCCCAGGGGGCAACGCTCTTGGGTCCTCTCCTCGTTCGCAACCCAGCTCGGCCGACGTCCGGCGGATTGCGTCTAGGCCGGCGCCGCGACGGACTCGCGCGCCAGCGCGACGAAGTTCGCCAGTTCCTCGGCGATGTCCTCGCCGATCGAGTCGATGTCCGGCAGCGCGTCGAAGTCGCCGAGCAGGCCGAAGTTCATCTGGCCGTTGTAGGACATGATCGCGATCGCAAGCGCGTGGTTTTCCGGCAGGAAGGCCACCGGGATCGCCTGGATCATTTCGCGGCCGAGCACGTACAGCGGAAACTGCGGTCCCGGCACGTTCGTGACGATCAGGTTGAACAGGCGTGTGGAGAAGTTCAATCGCGAGGCCTGCGCGAGGATCGTCGGCGGTGCGAAGTTCTGAGCGCTCGCGATGACCTCCGCGCCGAGCGCCTGTTTCGACTCCTTCAGCCCGTCCATCGCCTGACTGACGAAGCGCAGCCGGTTGAGCGGATCGGCGACGTAGACCGGGAGGGGGCCGCGCATCGCCACGAGCCGGTTCCCGACCCCGAGCCGCTCGTCGTCGGTCCTCACCGAGACGGGAACGAGCGCGCGCATCTCGACGCCCTCGGTGCGCCTGCCGCGCGAGATGAGGAACGAGCGCATGGCGCCGGCGACGACCGCGAGGACGACGTCGTTGACGGTGCTCCCGAAGGCGTTCTTGACCGTTTTGAAGTCCTCGAGCTCGCACGTCACGCCGACGAACCGGCGGTGCGGCCCGATTGGCACGTTCAGCGGCGTCTCCGGCGCTGGATTGAGCCCCGCCCAGAGGATCTCGCCGACTCCCTCCGCCGCTTCCCGGGCGCGGGCTATCGCGCGCTCGGGGTGTGACAGCGCGTCGATCGCCCCCTCGGCCAGCGCGACTCCGGTTCGGACGGCGCCCACGAGCCCCGCGGTGACGAGCTGGACGCTCCCGGGCTCCGGATGCGGCTGCCACGGACGGCCGGAGTTGGTCACCGGCGGCGGGTCGGGGGAGAGGTCGAAGAGCACCGTCGCCAGGTCCACGCCGGCGATCCCGTCGATCAGCGAGTGATGGGTCTTCGTGATGAGCGCGAAGCGGTCCTGCTCGAGGCCCTCGATCAGCCACATCTCCCAGAGGGGCTTTGAGCGGTCGAGCTGCTGGGAGAAGATCCGCGCGGTGAGGTCCTGCATCTGCTCCCAGCGACCCGGCGCCGGGAGAGCTGTGTGGCGGATGTGGTACTCGAGGTTGAAGCTCGGGTCGTCGATCCACACCGGGCGGCCGCTGTCGAGCGCCGTGTGGGCGAGCTTCTGGCGGTAGCGGGGGACGAGATGAAGCCGTCTGCGGATCTCTTCGAGGAACTCGTCCATCGCCGGCGGCGGGCCCTCGACGAGGGTGACCCCACCGATGTGCATGTGTGAGACGGGCCCCTCCTGATGCAGGAACGAGGCGTCGACGGGAGTCAGCCTGTCGAGGTGGCGCTGGGGCATCAGCGCTTAGCGTACCTGGACGCCCCCTACAATGACATCGTGTCGAACACGGTCCAGAAGTTGCTGCTCGCGGCCCCGCGCGGTTACTGCGCCGGGGTTGATCGCGCGGTGCAGACGGTCGAACGCGCGTTGAACATTCACGGCGCGCCGGTGTACGTGCGCAAGGAGATCGTGCACAACAAGCATGTCGTGGAGGAGCTGCGAAAGCGCGGAGCGATCTTCGTCGAGGAGCACACCGAGGTGCCCGAGGGAGCCGTCTGCGTGTTCTCCGCGCATGGCGTGGCACCCAGCGTGCGCGAGGGCGCCGAGGAGCGCAGCCTGCAGACGATCGACGCGACCTGCCCGCTCGTCACGAAGGTCCATCGTGAGGCGGTCCGCTTCGCGCAGGACGGCTACACGATCGTGCTCGTCGGCCACGACGGACACGAGGAGGTCGAAGGCACGATGGGGGAGGCCCCCGACCGGATCGTCCTCGTCGAGAGCGAGCAGGACGTCGAACAGCTCGATGTCGCGGACCCCGAGCGGATCGCCTACGTCACGCAGACGACGCTTGCGGTGGACGAAACGACGGCGATCATCGACCGCCTGCTCGAGCGCTTCCCGAACATCGTGGGACCGCGCACCGACGACATCTGCTACGCGACCACGAACCGGCAGGCGGCGGTCAAACAGATGGCGAGCAGCTGCGATCTGATGCTCGTGATCGGCTCCCGCAACTCCTCTAACTCCCAGCGCCTGGTGGAGGTCGCGCGCGACTGCGGCACCGACGCGCACCTGATCGACAACGCGGGCGAGGTTCAGGAGGAGTGGCTGACCGGGCGGCACGTCGTCGGCATCTCCTCCGGGGCGAGCGCGCCGGAGAACCTCGTCGCCGAGCTCGTCGACTTCTTCCGTGCCCGCGGCGTCGTGGACATCTCGGAGTTCGACGTGGTTCGCGAGGACGTGCGCTTCATGCTGCCCAAGCAGATACGCGATGCCGTCGTGACCGGCGAGCCGCGCTGAGAGCGAAGCCGGCATGCGGTGGCCTCGGGGGCGCCCCGTAGCGCGAGCCGTCGCGAGCAACCTGAAGCCATGCGCACGCTGATCGTCTCGGACCTGCACCTCGGCAGCGTCTCCGGCGCCGATGTCCTGCGCCGGCCCGAGCTGCGTGCCGCCCTGCTCGACGCCGTCGCGGACGTCGACCGCGTGGTGCTGCTGGGCGACGTGCTCGAGCTGCGACACGGGCCGCTGCGCGAGGCGATGGCCGCCGCACGTCCCGTGTTCGAGGACCTCGGCGCGGCGCTCGCCGGACGCGAGCTCGTGATCACCGCCGGTAACCACGACCACGCGCTCGTCGAACCGTGGCTCGCGGCCCGGGGCGAGGAGGAGGCGCCGCCGCCGCTCGCCCTCGAGCAGCTGCTCGAGCCCGCGAGCGTATCGCCGGCCTTCGAGCGGATCGCAGAGTGGGCTTCACCGGCGCGAGTCAGGGTGGCCTATCCCGGCCTGTGGGTGCGCCCTGACGTCTACGCCTGCCACGGCCACTACCTCGACTGCCATCTGACCGTGCCGACGCT
>JAOPZV010000178.1 GCA_025963935.1 Solirubrobacterales bacterium | reverse complement strand
GACCGATGGTTCTTCCCGTCGTCGTCGAGGTCTGAGTAGGCGGGCAGCCGCACCACGAAGCGCGCCCCCGGGCCGTCGTGCCGTGGCTCCAGGGACACCGTTCCGCCGTGCGAGACGGCGACCGCCTGCACGATCGCCAGACCGAGGCCGAAGGAGCCCCCGCGGTCGCCTGCGCCGCGCACGAACCGCTCGAACAGCGTCGGGACGAGCTCGGCGGGCACGCCGGGGCCCTTGTCCTCGACGACAAGCTCCACGTGGCCATCCGGCGTGGACGTCGTCGAGACGTTGATCTCGGTGCCAGGCGGTGTGTGGCGCAGGGCGTTCTCCAGGAGGTTGATCACCAGGCGGTGCAGCTCGTCTCGCGCGCCCTCCACGACCGCCGGGTGAACGTCCAGGGAGATCTCGTGCTCGGTGCTCACGGGGCCGAGCTCGGCGGCCGCCTCGACGACGATCTGCGCCAGATCGCAGGGCTGGCGTGGGACCACCCGGCCGACGTCGGTGCGGGCGAGCAGCAGCAGGTCGGCGACCAGCCGGCGCATGCGCTGCGAGGAGCGCAGCGCCGATCGCGCAGCGTCGCCGAGGTCTCCTGGCAGCTGGCCGGCCTCGGAGCGCTCGGCCAGCAGCTCGAGGTTCGCCAGAACGCTCGTCAACGGCGTTCGCAGCTCGTGCGAGGCGTCGGCCACGAATCTGCGCTGGCGCGCGAGCATCGATTCCGTCTCGCTGCGCGCGGCATCGAGCTCGCGGAGCATTCCGTCGAGCGTTCGCGCGAGCTCGGCGACCTCGTCGTCGGCGGCCGACTGCGGCACATGGCGAGAGGGGTCGCGCGTCCGTGCGATCTCGGCCGCGGCGGCTGTCAGCTCCGCGATCGGCGCCATCGCTCTGCGCGAGATCGCCATCCCCGCAAGCAGCGCGAGGCCGGCGCCCGCCAGGACCCCGCCAAGCAGCAGCAGCTCCACGAGCCTGACGGTCTCCTCGGTGTCGGAGATGCGGCGCCCGTACTGCACGATCACGCGGCCGATCGGCTCGCCGTTGGGCAGCCGCACGACGGCGGGGACGCTCAGCACCCTGTAGCCGTGGACGGTGCGCTCGGTCAGGCGAGGCGGTCCCAAGGAGGGTGCGTTGGCCGGCGCCTGCGCGACCACGCGTTCGCCGATCGAGAGGATCCGGATGACGCTGTGGTTTGCCTTGGAGGCGAAGTCGCTGAGTGGCGGTTCGACCCTGAACGGGCTGATCGTCATCACCAGCTGCGAGGGGAGCTGCTTGGCGGTGTCGGCCACCTGGCGATTGAAGTCGGAGCGGATGCGGTGGACGGTCAGCGAGCCGATCGCGACGGCGAAGGCGCAGAGGATCACGAACGTCAGCAGCGCGGAGACACCCGCCAGCCGCACGCGGATCGGCAGCCGGTCGAAGCTGGAGGACAGGCGCGCCGCGGCGCGCTGCGGCGGAAGCAGGAACCTACGCACGAAGGACGTAGCCGGCTCCCCTGATCGTATGCAACAGACGCGGCTCGCCCTCCGCCTCGAGCTTTCGACGGAGGTTGGAGACGAACACCTCGATGGTGTTGGTCGTCGAGAACGGGTCGTAGCCCCACACCTCGTCGAGCAGGCGCTGGCGTGAGATCACGATCCGCTCGTTGCGCATCAGGTACTCGAGCAACTCGAACTCGCGCTGGGTCAGGTCGATCGGCCGCTCCCCGCGCGAGACCTCGTGGGTGTCGGCGTTGAGCGACAGGTCGCCGACGCGCAGCGGCGCCGAGCCCCGAGGGGGACGGCGGCGCAGCAGCGCGCGCAGCCGTGCGAGCAGCTCCTGGCGCTCGAACGGCTTGACGAGGTAGTCGTCGGCGCCCGCGTCGAGCCCCTCGACCCGTGCCTCGAGCGCGTCGCGCGCGGTGAGGATCAGGATCGGCACGTCGTCGTCGGCTCGCAGCGAGCGCGCGACGTCGAGGCCGTCGATCTTCGGCAGGCCAAGGTCGAGGATCACGAGATCCGGCGCGAAGGTGCGTCCCTGCTCGAGCGCGGCCTCGCCGTCGGCGGCTGAGCGCACCTCGTATCCCTCCATGCGCAGGGAGCGCTGGAGAGCCTGGGCGATGTCCTCGTCGTCCTCCACGACCAGGACGCGTGGTGCGCGTGAGAAGTCGTTCATGCGTCTTTGTGTACCGATTGGTTGTAAAGCGATGGTAAGGCCCCGAGGGAGGTTCCCGGATGCTGATGTCGAAGTTGCGCGTGATGGCCAACACCCGCAAGCGCGCGCCCACCGGACGCAGATCGGCCAATAAGTCCGCCGCGGGGAGGCGGAGCGCTGCGAGAACACGCGCTCGGCGCCGGCGCGGGGGGAAGGGGAGCCTCGGCCGGCTGCTCTCGCGGCCACTGCCCCGGATGCCCGTTCTGGACCAGCGCCAGCGCGACGTGGTCGGCCTCGCGCTGCTCGCGGCGGGGGTGTTCATGGGCTTCGTGCTGTACGGACCTGGGACCTCCGGCGGCCGTGCCGGTCACGCCGTCGCGGTCGGGCTCGGATGGACGCTCGGCAAAGCACGCGTGCTGGCGCCCGTGGCGCTCGTCCTCGGTGGCACGGCGCTCCTGCTTCGGCCGGTGCTGCCGGCGATAAGGCCGCTGCGGACCGGAGGCCTGTGCGTGTTCGCCTCGGTGACGCTCGCTCTGGCTGCGGGTACGCTCGGCGTGAGCTCGCGCTCCGCAGCGCCAGGCGCCCCGTGGAGCTCGACCTATATGCAGGCGCACGGGGGGATCGTCGGGGAAGGCCTCTTTCAACTGACGCACCGGCTCGTCCAGGACGTCGGCGTCTCCATCCTCGTCGTGTTCCTGATGCTCGCCGGCGTGATCCTGCTGACCGGGGCATCGCTCGCGAGCGCACTGCGCGCGACCGGCAGCGGGCTCCTCGACACGACCCGCATGGTTCGTGCGATCGGCGAGCGCAGGTCCGCCGCGGTGGACGCGGAGGCGGACTGGCCCGAGGCGTTCGAAGGCGAAGATGGCCCCGCCGGCACGCCACGCGGCGTACGGCCGCCCGAGCCGACGCCGGCCGAGCTCGTCGTGCGCGCAACGCACGTCGAGGCGCCGTCGCAGGACTGGATGGACGACGGGCCCGCCGACGGCGACGCTCCACCGGCCGAGGAAGAGCTCCCCGCCTCGCGCCCGATCGCAGGGACGCCGGCGGGGGGCGCGGACGTCGATGACCCCGAGGAGGAGAAGATCGCCGGGGTGGCCCGGGCCGAGGCCGGCGCGCTGACGCCGCAGGGCAGGCTGCGCGGCGCCGTCACCGACGACCCCTCTTTCGAGTGGGACCTGCCCGATGCGACGAAGCTCCTGACGCGCTCGACCAACGAGCAGACCCGCCCGGACACCGCCGGACAGGAGCGGATCGCCACGAGCCTGGTCGAGGCGCTCGGCCATTTCGGCGTGCAGGCAAAGGTGATCGGGACGGTCGCCGGCCCGCACATCACCCGCTATGAGCTGCGCCTTGCCCCAGGCACGAAGGTCGGGAAGGTGGCCCAGCTGAAGGACGACCTCGCCTATGCGCTGGCGGCGACCGACATCCGGATCCTCGCCCCGATCCCGGGCAAGCAGGCCGTCGGGGTGGAGGTCCCGAACGCCCACCGCCGGATCGTCAGGCTCGGCGACGTCTTCCAGGAGCCGCCGAAGGACTGGTCGCCGCTGACCGTCTGGCTCGGCAAGGACGTTGCGGGCAAGGCGATCGGTGCGGACCTCGCGAAGATGCCACACCTGCTCGTCGCGGGAACGACCGGCGCCGGCAAGTCGGGTGCCATCAACGCGATGCTCTCGAGCGTTCTCCTGCGCGCCACGCCGCACGAGGTGCGACTCGTGCTCGTCGACCCGAAGCAGGTGGAGCTCAACCACTACGAGTCGATCCCGCACCTGCTGACGCCCGTGATCACCAGCCCGCGGATGGCCGCGAATGCGCTCGCGAACCTCGTCAAGGAGATGGAGCAGCGCTACGGGATCATGTCGCTGGCCCGTACGCGCGGCCTGATCGAGCTGAACGTGGCACGCGCCAAGCGCGGAGAAGCGCCGCTGCCGTACATCCTGTGCGTGATCGACGAGCTCGCGGACCTGATGATGGTCGCGCCCGCCGACGTCGAGGACTCGATCATCCGTCTCGCGCAGAAGGCCCGTGCCGTGGGCATCCACCTGGTGCTCGCCACGCAGAGCCCGCGGGTGGACGTGATCACCGGGATGATCAAGGCGAACGTCCCCTCGCGCATCGCCTTCGCCGTGTCCTCGCAGACCGACTCGCGGGTGATCCTCGACCAGAACGGCGCCGAGTCGCTCCTCGGCCAGGGCGACATGCTGTTCAGCCCCGTCGGCAGCTCGCGCCTGCAGCGCATCCAGGGCGCCTACATCGACGAGGCCCAGATCGAGAAGCTGACGGATCTGTGGCGCCGCCAGGGCGAGCCCGAGCTGCGCGAGGAGCTGCTCGAGGAGGTCGAGTCCGAGAAGCCCGAGGGCGGCCCTGACGAGTTCGACCCGGACGAGGATCCGCTGCTGACCGACGCGATCGTGCTGGTCGTGGAGATGCAGACGGCATCGACCTCCATGCTTCAGCGGCGCCTGCGCCTCGGCTACACGCGTGCCGGTCGCATGATCGACATGCTCGAGCGGCGTGGGGTGATCTCCGGCTACGAGGGCTCCAAGCCGAGACAGGTGCTGATCACCGAGGCCGAGCTGCCACGCGTGCTCGCGGCGCTCGACTCCTCACCCAGCGCGTCTGCGGCGACCGTCAGCGACTAGCCTCTTGGCAGATATGCCCGAGATCGGTGCAACGCTACGCGAGGCGCGTATGCGCGCTCGCATCGACGTGTCGGAGATCGAGGCCCAGACCAAGATCCGGGCCAAGTACCTGCGCGCGCTCGAGAACGAAGAGTGGGGCCTGCTGCCGGGCCCGACTTTCGTCAAGAGCTTCCTGCGCACCTATGCGCAAGCTCTCGGTCTCGACGGCAAGGCGCTCGTCGAGGAGTACCGCCTGCACCACGAGAGCCCGAGCGAGGGGGCGCTCGAGCCGATCGTCTCTACCCCGCGTAGCGGCCGCGGCAGAGCCCCGGTGAAAGGCCCGTCGCGGGTCTACATGATCGCTGTCGCGGCGATTGGCTCGCTGATCGTGCTGTTGATCGTCCTGCTCGTCGCCGGAGGCGGCGGCGGCTCCAGCCCGAAGTCCAGCACCGCCACGCGCGCCGGCAAACAGGGTTCACGTGCGCCTCACCATGCCACGAAAGCCGTCGCGGGTACCGGCAGCGGCACCGTGGCGCCGGTCGTCTCGCTGGCACTGTCGCCGAGCGCCGTCGTCTACGCGTGCCTGATCGGCGACAACGGCCGCAAGCTGATCCCCGGCCTCGAACTGCAGCCCGGCGAAACCACGCCGACGTACCACGCGCGGCGCTTCAAGATCACGCTCGGCAACAGCTCGGTGAAGATGATCGTCGACGGACGGTCCCGCACCGTGCCGCCGTCCAGCCAGGCGATCGGCTACTCGATCACCAAGGCCCGCGGCCGCCAGCCGCTGTCCGCCGGGCAGCTGCCGACCTGCAAATGAGCGCGCTGTGAGCGCGCGGGCGGGGATAGTCGTGACCGGCACGGAGGTTCTGACCGGGCGGGTCAGCGACCGCAATGGACCGTGGCTGGCGGAACGGCTGCGCGAGCTCGGCGTCGACCTCGCGTACACGGCGATCGTCGGCGACCGCCCCGAGGACATGGAGGCAGCGCTGCGCTTCATGGCGGATCAGGGCATCGCGCTCGTGCTGACGAGCGGCGGCCTCGGTCCGACCGCGGACGACATGACGGCCGAGGTGGTCGGCCGCTTCCAGGGGCGGGAAATGGTGCTCGATGAGGAGCTCGCCGAGCGCATCGCGGAGATCGTCAGGCCGCTGCTCAAACGCTGGCCGGACATCGACGAGGGCGCGATTCGCGCCGCCAACGTGAAGCAGGCGACGATCCCCGCGGGGGCCACCGTGCTCGAGCCCGTCGGCACGGCGCCGGGTCTCGTCGTGCCCCCGCTCGCTGCGGGCGGCGGCCCGACCGTCGTGGTGCTGCCCGGCCCGCCGCGGGAGTTGCAGCCGATGTGGCAGGCCGCGCTCGATACCGACACGCTGCGCGCGGCGCTGAGCGGAGCGACCGTGTATCACCAGCGGACGCTGCGGCTGTTCGGGATGCCCGAGTCGGAGATCGCCGAGACCCTGAGGGTCGCCGAGCGAGAGGGGCTCGAGCTCTCGACGCTCGAGGTGACGACCTGCCTGAAACGCGGCGAGGTGGAGGTCGTGACGCGCTTTGAGCCGGATGCCGAGGCCGCTTACGAGGCCTTCGAAGAGCTCGTCGCCCGGCGCCATCCAGACACCCTCTTCTCGCGTGATGGCAGCACCGTCGACGAGCAGGTCGCGGCGCTTCTCCGCGGCTCGGGCCCATCCGGCACGCCGCGCACGATCGCGACTGCGGAGTCGTGCACGGGGGGCCTTCTCGCGGGCAGGCTGACCGACCTGCCCGGGTCCTCGGAGTACGTCAAGGGTGGCGTAGTGGCCTACTCCGACGACGCCAAGGTCGGGCTCGTGGGCGTGCCGCGCGAGCTGATCGAGGCGCACGGGGCGGTGTCGGCGCAGGTCGCCGACGCGCTGGCCGAAGGCGCGCGGTCGCGTTTCGCCGCGGGTGTCGGTGTGGGGGTCACCGGCGTGGCCGGCCCGGGAGGCGGCACGCCGGAGAAGCCGGTGGGCCTCGTGTGGCTGAGCGTGGCCGTGGACGGCCACGAGACCATGACCCGCTCGGTGCACCTCCCCGGCGGGCGTGCGGACGTGCGCGACCGGGCCACCACTGTGGCGATGCACATGATCCGCCGCGCGCTGAGCGACGGCTGAGCGTCCTGTGGGGGGCCTCTGGGCGGCGCGAGGGGGTTCCCGCCGGCGCCATGTCAGGCCCAGCCGCGGCGCTAGCCTGCGGCAATGGCACGCGGCGCCACAGCGCGGCTGTTCGTGGCGGTCGACCTACCGCCGGAGGTGCGCGAGAAGCTCGCCGAATGGGCGCGCGAGACCGTCGCGGAGCGGAGCTCATGGGCTGCGAGGCGGCCGCGACGGCCGCACCGGGCCCCGCGGGTGCTGGAGCAGGAGGCGCTCCATCTGACGCTGTGCTTCCTCGGCAGCCGCGCGGTCGGCGAGATCCCGCAGCTGAGCTCGGCGCTCAGCCTGTGCGCCGGGGCCGTCGGGGAGCTGTCCACCGGCGCACCGCTGTGGCTGCCGCCCAGACGCCCGCGCTCGCTCGCCGTTGAGGTGCGAGACCCGGCGGGAGAGCTGGGCGCCCTGCATGCGAGCCTCGACAGGGCCCTCTCGCAGGTCAGTGCCTGGGAGCCCGAGCGGCGCCGCTTCAGGCCCCACATCACGCTTGTGCGCCTACGCGAGGGCACGGCCCCGGTGCGCGAGCTCGCAGGCGACCCGCCGCTGTTGCAGCCGACGCCGCAGCTGCGCTTCACGCCGGAGAGGATGGTGCTCTACCGCTCGCTGCTCGGCGCCGGCGGGGCCAGCTACGACCCGCTGGCGGTCTGCGAGCTCTACGCGCCCGGCTGACGCGCGATCGCCGCTTCGGCTGCTTCTTCACCGGGGACGTCGCAGACGAGCGGTGGTTCGCTCGCCGCATGCGCCGGCCCGGAGGGCGCTTCGCAGCCGGGTTCGGCCGCGGGTTCGCAGGCGGGCGTCGAGGTACCGGCGCCGCGTGCGCCGGCGTCGGGGCAGGCCGGCCCGCCGGATTCGGGGTCACAGGCGGTGGGGGAGGCCGCTTCGCATTCACCTTCCGCGGATCCGGGGGCGGTCGGCAGGGTGGCGGAGCAGAGGAGCGTCGAGCCGTCGCTGGAGAGGGTCATGGTCGAGCCGGCTTCGCAGCGCGGTTCGCTGCCGTCTTCGCATTCGAAGACTTCCGCTTCGATGCGCAGGGGAGCGCTGCCGTCCGCACAGTTTGCGGGCACCGGGCTCGAGAGGGCCTGCGGGGCGAGCGTCGCGCTGGCCCGCAGCCTGACTTTCGCGCGGGCCCGTTTGACGCTCGTGGGCTTTGCTCCCGAGTGGCCGGCATGCTTTCGCTTTGTGTGGTGGCGTGGGGCGTGGGACTTCGATCGGCGTGGCGCCGTCGCGCAGCGGCCCTGGTGGCGCCCACCATGCGTGGCCGAGGAGGGCCGGCAGCCTGAGCTGTGTGCGCGTGCCAGCGCCTGCGGGGCCGCCGCGAGGCTCAGCGCGAGCAGCGCCAGCGATGCACCAAGGGTGAGCAGGGCGACGAGCCGGCGAAATGGGAGGTCGATGACGGGGCGGGCGGGCAAGGGTGTTAGAGCGAGGTCGTGGGGCAGTTCTGTCATCGTCCTCGCCGGCGAGGACGCGAGCCTGTCCGGCGATCTCTGGACGAAGTGCCTGCAAAGCCGGGCCGTTGGGGCCGCCGGGTGAGGTCTCAGCGGGCCGGAGTCCGGACGCCGGGATG
>JAOPZV010000151.1 GCA_025963935.1 Solirubrobacterales bacterium | reverse complement strand
AAACCGCGCCCTCAAGTGGTGGGAGCAGGCCCACCTTGCCGTTGATCCCTTGATGGAACTGCTGTTTCTCTTCTTCGCCCTCGAGGCGATCCTGGGAACGGACCGCGGCGGCCCAAAGGCGCGACCTCTGGCGCTTCGACGCGCGATCCTCTCTCACAAGACGACCGAGCACTTCGCGCATCCGGTCCGCGTCTATGGCCTCTACAAAGACGTGCGCAACGCGGCCGTTCACGGCAGCGAGGCACCCAAGGTCGCGGACGACGAACTCACCGCCTTCTCGTGGGACGTCCGGCGGGCGCTCAACGAGTACCTCGACCTCGCCAAAGCCGAGGCGCTTACCAACCGTGACGGCGTTCTAGCTGCCCTCGACAGCGACCCGGCTGCCGAGCGAATCGCCGAGGAGTTCCTGCCAGACAAGTGACGAGGGTTGCCCCAAGGGTTGCCCCGAGCACCTCCTGAACGTCTCGGAGGAGGCACACGGACTTCAGAAAACCCGCTGTAGCGGGGCTTTTTGAAGTGGGCCCGCCAGGACTCGAACCTGGGACCTACCGATTATGAGTCGGCAGCTCTAACCAACTGAGCTACGGGCCCTCTCGCGCCCGCTGGCGCGACGCCGGAGACGCTACCAGCGAGATGTGGAATGCTCCCGCCCCCGCCGTCGTGTCCACAGGGCGGTGTTCGATTTCGCTCGTCAAACAGGGAGGATGCAGATGTCAGCAGGGCGCGCAGCAATCGTCACGGGGGCCTCCAGCGGCATCGGGCTCGCGATCTCGAGGGTGCTCGCCGAGGAGGGCTTTGCGCTGACGATGGCCGCGCGCAGGCCCGAGAAGCTCGACGCGGCCGTCGCGGGTCTTGCCGGCGACGGGTTCGATGTCCAGGCCGTCGCGGCCAACGTCGCCGACGAGTCGGACATCCAGCGGATCGTCGAGGCTCACCGGGAGCGCTATGGCCGTCTCGACGTGCTCGTCAACAACGCCGGCGTCGGTGTCGGCGCACCGGTTGCCGAGATACAGACCAAGCGGCTCGACATGCAGCTCGACATCAACCTGCGGCAGATCCCCCTCTTCTACCGCGAGTGCATCGGCATGCTGCGCGACGCCGCGGCCGAGCACAAGAACGTGCTCGTCGTCAACACCTCCTCGATCTCCGGCAAGCACGGGGAGGCGTGGCTGTCCGTCTACTCCGCAGCCAAGCATGGCGTCGTCGGCTGGACCGAAGCGATGAACAAGGAGCTCGGTGCCGAGGGCATCAAGTCGACAGCCCTGTGCCCCGCATTCGTGGACACGCCCATGACCGACTTCGTCAAGGGACAGGTCGCCCCCGAGGAGATGATCCGCCCGGAGGACATCGCCGAGGCCGTTCGCTTCCTGCTCAGGGTCTCCCCCGCCTGCGTCGTGCCCGAGATGATGTTCGTCCGGCCCGGCGAGGCGCTCTGAGCGCTGCCGGCCGCCCGCGGGCCCGGTCAGCCCTGCGATGGGACCGGCGAGAGGAGCTGGCGATCGGCCAGCTCCGCGTCGTTGTCTCCCGCAATTCGCGCCTTCGCGCGGCGTGCGCGTCGGACGAGGATCTCGCCCCTGGGGTCTGCTCCATGCAGGAACAGCCGGCGCATGCGCAGCCGCCGCCCGCGCAGCTCGCGGTGCTCCTGGATCGCCCGGTCGAGCTCCAGGCCGCCGGAGCTCGACAGGCTGTCTTCGAGCTGGTTGGTCAGGATCGCGATCTCGCGCGGGGTAACTGCGCGCATCCTCGCCGCCCGCGTGAACCGGTCCCACGACTTGGCGAACGACAGGAAGTCCGTGCGGCCGCCGCAGCGGTGCGCAGCGAGCATCGGGCACACGCCGCCGTCCTCATCCACGTAGGCGCCCGCGATGATTCGCGCGTTGCTCCGCACGCCCTCGAGCATCGCCTCGCGCGTCGCGACCGGCATGCAGTCGATTGCGAGGCGAAGCTGGTCCACTGATTGGCTGGGGTGGCGGCGGCGGTTTCGCATAGTCTGTGCCCGCCGCGGGCTCCTCGCCCGCGATCGGTGCGCGGCGAAGCCTAGGACACGGCTTGCCTGCCGGCAACGGATCCCTTCCTCTGAAAGGAAACTTGCACATGAAGCTTGGCGTGCACATCGGCTACTGGGGCCTCGGCCTCAGCTCCGAGGACCAGCTCACGATCGTCCAGGAGGCCGAGCGCCTCGGCTACGACTCCGTGTGGGCCGCCGAGGCCTATGGCTCGGACACCGCCACCGTGCTCGGATGGCTCGCCGGTCAGACCTCGAAGATCCGCCTCGGCTCCGGCATCTTCCAGATGCCTGGGCGCTCCCCCGCCATGACCGCCATGACCGCCGCCACGATCGACCAGCTCTCGGGCGGGCGGATGATCCTCGGCATCGGATCCTCTGGCCCACAGGTTGCCGAGGGCTGGCACGGACAGCGCTTCGCAAAACAGCTCCAGCGCACGCGCGACTACGTTGCCGTCATCCGCATGGCTCTCGCCCGCGAGCGCGTCGAGTTCCACGGCGAGACGCTCGAGCTGCCGCTGCCCGACGGCCCCGGCAAGGCGCTCAAGCTGACCATCTCGCCCGTCCAGGAGCGCATACCCGTGTACCTCGCCGCCATCGGACCCAAGAACACCGCGCTCGCCGGCGAGATCGCCGACGGCTGGATCCCCACGCTGTTCTCGCCCGAGCA
>JAOPZV010000110.1 GCA_025963935.1 Solirubrobacterales bacterium | reverse complement strand
CCACGTGGGGCCCCGACCTGAGCGGCCTGAACCTCGACGACCTCGTTCTCTACTCACCGCCGACGGCCGGTCGCTTCAATAGCTGGGACGACGTCCCCGCCGACATGAAGCAGACCTACGAGGACCTCGGCATCCCGCAGGCCGAGCGCGAGCACCTTGCGGGCGTCGTCGGCGTCTGGCGCCAAGAGCCCGTCTACGAGGGGCTCAAGGAGGAGTACGCCAAGCAGGGAATCCTCTTCTGCTCGATGGACACGGCGATCACCGAGTACCCGGAGCTGGTCCAGAAATACTTCATGAACAAGTGCGTTCCGCCGCAGGACAACAAGTTCTCGGCGCTCCACGGCGCCGTGTGGTCCGGAGGCGCGTTCTGCTACATCCCCAAGGGCGTCAAGTGCGACCTGCCGCTGCAGTCCTACTTCCGTATGGAGGGCGCCGGCGAGGGCACCTTCGAGCACACGCTGATCATCGCCGACGAGGGTTCCGAGGTGAACTACATCGAGGGCTGCACCGCGCAGACCTACAGCGTCAACTCGATGCACTCCGCGGTCGTCGAGATCTTCGTGCACGAGGGCGCGAAGGCCCGCTACACGACCGTCCAGAACTGGTCGAAGGACGTCTACAACCTCAACACCAAGCGTGCGATCGTCGACGCCGAGGGCACGGTCGAGTGGGTCGGCGGGTCGATGGGCGCGAAGTACGTGATGCTCTACCCCGGCTCCTTCCTGATGGGCGAGGGTGCGCGCGCCGACCACCTGAACGTCGGAGTGGCCGGCAAGGGCGTGCACAAGGACACGGGCGCCAAGGTCGTGCACCTGGCCCCCAACACGACGTCGAACATCCTCGCCAAGTCGATCTCCAAGGACGGCGGGATCATGGGCTACCGGGGCCTCGTCAAGATGGGCCACAACTCGGCGGGCTCAAAGGCCCGCGTGCAGTGCGACGGCCTGATGATGGACGGCGAATCGAAATCCGACACCTGGCCCGACATCCAGATCCAGAACCCGCATGTGACGGTCGCCCACGAGGCGACGGTGGGACGCATCTCCGACGACCAGCTGTTCTACATGGGCTCGCGCGGCTTCACCGAGGACGAGGCCGCGGCGATGATCGTCAACGGCTTCATAGAGCCGGTGACGAAGGAGCTGCCGATGGAGTACGCGGTCGAGCTCAACCGGCTGATCCAGTTGGAGATGGTCGGCTCAATCGGCTGACCGGACGCCGCTGGTCCGGTGGCCGACGAACCGTTGATTGGGTTGGCCTGGCCGCATGCGGCCAGGCCGGGGGGCGCACATGTGCGCCCCCGCCGGCCGGCGCATGCGCCGGCCGGTTCAGGATCGATCGCGATCGGCGGTTAGCTCCCTGCGCGCCCCCGTCGACACGATCGTGGCGCCGCTGTTCCCGACCCGGCTGCCGTGGGTAAACGCCCCGGAGGGGCAGGCGGCGAGCATCATCAAGCGCGGGCGGCCGATGCTTGTCGAGTTCTGGGACTTCTGCCGTCCGAACTCGCTGCGGACCCTCCCCTATGTGAAGGCCTGGCACGAGCGCTACGCGGACGCGGGCCTGCGCGTGATCGGCGTGCACTGTCCCGGCTTCGAGGCCTCGCGCGAGGAGCAGGCCGTGCGGGAGGCGGTGGCGCGCCTCGGCATCTCCCATCCCGTGCTCATCGACAGCGCGTTCGAGCTGTGGCAGGACTACGACAACGAGGGCTGGCCGGCGCGCTACCTGTTCGACGGCCGCGCCCGCCTGTTCGACTACCACTTCGGCGAGGGCTCCTACGCGGAGACCGAGCTCGCGATCCAGGAGCTCCTGGGGGTCGAGCGCGAGCCACTGGCGCCCCTCCGCCCCGAGGACGCACCGGGTGCGAGCCTGGCTGCCCAGACCGAGGACCAGCCAGGCGCCTACTCCGGGCCCTATGAGGCGGGCGGCGTGTGGGCGGTGCTGGACGGCCGGGGAACGGTGGCGGTCAACGGCGGCGAGCGGGCGGGCGGCCACGAGCTGGCGGTCACGCGCCCCGGGGCATATCCCCTGCTCGAGCACGATCGCCACACCGCCGCGGTCCTGAAGCTCGAGATCGGCGCCGGCGTGAGCTGCCTGGCGACCTGCTTCACCCCCGGCCTCAGCTGACCGCCACGACGTGGCGCGTGGCGCTAAGGTCGCCCTGTGTCCCACCAGCAGCCGAGGCTCATCGTGGAGCTCCCGCGCGACGGCGCGGTCGACCGACAGCTGCGGGCGAACCCGCCTGCGAGCGTCGCCAGCGGCGCGGTCGTGGTGGAGGCCGGCCCGACCGATGCCCAGGGCAACCTCGAGGCCACGACGGCCGGCCAGGTCGTGCTGTCGGTGCCCTCGCCCGAGGCGCTCGCCCGCGAGGCCGCGGAGGTTCGCCGCGTGGTCGGCGGGGCGGGAACGGGCGTGGAACCGCTCGTCGTCGTGGTGGAGGCCGCCGAGGAGCTGCGCGA
The DNA here is from genome assembly GCA_025963935.1 of Solirubrobacterales bacterium. Taxonomy (GTDB): domain Bacteria; phylum Actinomycetota; class Thermoleophilia; order Solirubrobacterales; family Solirubrobacteraceae; genus Palsa-744. Next base: position 1,311 of record JAOPZV010000110.1, on the reverse strand, counting down.
GGAGGAGCTCGAGTCGATCCTCGCCGCGGCGGATCACGCCTCGCGCGCGGTGATCCTGCGCATCATCCGCGACGGCTGATCGGCGCGCATGCGCGCCGTCAGCCGGTGTCCTCGGAGGTGTAGGGGTCGTCCTCGCCACGGAGGTCTCGGTAGCGACGGTCGAACAGGGCAAGCACGGCTGTGACGTCTGCCGGGCCGTGAAGGGCGTGGCTGACCGCGTCCGAGTCGGGCAGCGAGTCGGACGGCTCGGCATCACCATGCTCCACAAGCTCGTCGCGCTCGGGACGCGAGAAGCCGAGCTCGGCCAGCCCACGGTCGCGGTCGAGAACGCCGAGCTCCAGCTGGTCGTATCGCACCACGGCGGCGCCGTCGGAGCGTCGCTCGATGCGCACGCCGGGCCAGCTATCAAGCTCGTTGGCGACCTCATCGACGAGCGCGGCTCGGGACACGCCTCGATCGTAGCGCCACCCATGCTGCCCCGCAGGCCATAGGCTCCACGCCACCCACGACCGGAGGATGAGAGATGGACGAGAAACCGACGCTGTTCGTGTGCCATGGCGATGACGGAGGCCCGGGGATCCACCCGTGTCGACGCGTGCAGGAGGCGCTCCGCGCCGCCGGCATCGAGTACGACAAGGTGCTCGCAGGCCACGGGAGTCCGATCCCGTTCCTGCGCAAAGGCTCGCGTGAGGATCTCCGCGAGGCGACCGGGGCGACGAAGCTGCCGGCGCTGAAGTTGGCGGACGGGACGGTTATCACGCCCTCCCGGGCGATCCTCTCCTGGGTGCGGGAGCAGGCGTAGCCGCCAGGACGTGGGCCGGCGCCGGTTGACACTTGCACGGCGCGCGCTCGCGTCGCGGCGGAGCTACTGAGCGTCCGGCCAGGCGGCGGTGCCGGGGACGCCGTCGCCGTCCTCGGGCTTGGGGCCGCCGACCGCGACGACGTCCAGCCCATCGGGGCCTGCCTCGAACGCTCGCTGCACCTCTGGAGCCACACGCACGACGTCCCACTGGCGAAGCTCGAGCACCTCGCCGTCGAGTAAGACGCGTCCGGAGCCGGCGACCACGACGTAGGCCTCCTCCTGCTCGCGGTGGCTGTGAACCATCGGGCTGCGCATGTTGGCGGCGTAGCGGAACATGCTGATGCCGAGGTCGCGCGAGTCGAGGTACTTGCGAGCGAACCGGCCCTCGATCCCGGGAGCGCGCTCCCCCAGCGAGTCCTCGACCTCCAGCAGGTTTACGGTGGCGAATCCGGACATGGGTCTCCTTTGGCTGCGCTGACGGTGGCGTCGCATTCCACCTTAGCTCCGCT
>JAOPZV010000106.1 GCA_025963935.1 Solirubrobacterales bacterium | reverse complement strand
TCCGAGCAGTCGCAGATCGGCGGCAACGTGGCGACGAACGCCGGCGGGCCGCACGCGCTGAAGTACGGCGTGACGGGCGCCTGGGTCGCGGGCCTGGAGGCGGTGCTCGCCCCGGGGGAGCTCGTGGATGTCGGCGGCTGGAGCGGCAAGGACGTCGCCGGCTATGACCTGAAGAGCCTGCTGGTCGGCTCGGAGGGGACGCTCGGGATCATCACCGCGGTGAGGCTCCGCCTGCTGCCAGCACCGGAGGCGGCGATCGCGCTGGTCGTGTTCCTGCGCGATGGCGCGTCCGGCTGTGCGGCGATCGCGGAGGTGTTCGCAGCGGGCCTGCGCCCGTCGGTGCTCGATTTCCTCGACGGCGCCACGCTGGCGATCTGCGCGGCGGCATACCCGCCCGCGCAGGCGCTCGGGCCGCAGGAGGTTGACGGCGGCGTGCCGGCGGGGGCCGGCTTCGCCCTCGTGGTCGAGCTCGACGGGAGCCGTGCGGAGGCGGAGGCGCAGCGGCAGGAGCTGCTCGAGCTGATCGCCGATCGGGCGATCGCCGTGCACGAGCCCGCCAGCGCGCAGGCGCTGTGGCGCTGGCGCGACGGGGTGAACCCCACGGTGACGGCCGTGCGTGGCGCGAAGGTCAGCGGCGATGTGGTCTTCCCGCGCGAGCGGCTCCAGGAGGGGCTTGAGCGCTTCGAGGAGATCGCCGCGCGCCATGGCCTGGCTTCGTGTGCCTGGGGCCACGCGGGCGAGGGGAACGTGCACGCGACGGTCCTCGTGGACCCGGAGCAGGAGGCCGATCTCGCCGCGGCCGAAGCGGTCAGCGAGGAGCTCTACGCCCTGGCGGCCGCCCTGCAGGGATCGGTCGCCGGCGAGCACGGTGTCGGCTGGATCAAGCGCGGCCTGCTCCCCTCGCAGTGGGACAGGCGCGCGGTCGAGCTGCATGAGGAGATCAAGCGCGTGTTCGACCCCAAGGGCCTGCTCAATCCCGGAACGAAGCTGGCAAGGTACCCTGCGCGGTCGCCCGCTCCATCTACGTGAAAGAAAGGAAGCACCGCTCATGAACAAGTCCCAGCTGATCACGGCCGTCGCCGCCGACAGCGGCCTCACGAAGGTCGACTCGGCGAGAGCCATCGATTCGCTGCTCGACACCGTGACCAGAACGCTCAAAAAAGGCGACGAGGTGAGCATCACGGGCTTCGGCAAGTTCTCGGTCGTCAACCGCGCGGCACGTCAGGGCGTGAACCCCCGCACCGGCGAGCGCGTGAAGATCAAAGCGTCCAAAGCGCCGAAGTTCTCGGCCGGCGCGACCCTGAAGCAGGCCGTCGGCAAAAAGAAATAACACAGGCTTCCGATGGCGCTCGTCAGCGAGCTGGAGCTCCCCGCGTTCGACTCCAACGACGCGTCGATGCGCGGGGACCGCTTCCATCGGGCGATGGACGAACTGCGCGCCGAGGGCTGGCTTGCGCAGGGGCCGTACGGCTACATAGCGCTTGACCGCGAATCGGGCGAGTTCTTCCTGCGCACGCGCTCGGCGATCTTCCCGGGGATGAAGATCGCCGAGATCTTCGGCGTGAGCGAGGGGCCGCTGTACGAGCAGATGCGACGCAACATCCTGCACGTCAACGGGCCCGACCACACGCGTCTGCGCAGCCTCGTCAACCCGGCGCTGTCGCCGCGCGCAGTCGAGCGATACCGCCCGGCGATGAGGGGCTTTATGGAGGATCTGCTCGACCGGGCGATGACCGCGGCCCCGACCGACGCAAAAGCCGAGTCGGGTGGAGACGGCCTCGTCGACTGCGAGTTCGTGGAGGCCTTCGCGAAGCCCTACCCGTCGCTCGTGATCGCCGACGTGATGGGCGCGCCGCTGGAGGATGCGCCGAAGCTGCATCACTGGTCGAACTGGATCCAGCGGCAGTTCGACGCCGGCAGCATGGCGACCGAGCAACAGGGCATCGAGCTCGCGGTGGAGGAGTTCTACGAGTACGCCGAGGCGCTGGTGAGCATGCGACGGCAGAGCCCGGGCGACGATCTGATCTCGAAGCTGATCGCGGCCGAGGAAACCGACAGCGACCCACCCAGGCTGTCGGACGTCGAGTGCATCAACCTCGTGTTCAACGTGCTGGTCGGCGGAGTCGACACGAGCCAGAGCCAGCTCGCTCACACGATCAGGCTGCTGGCCGAACACCCCGAGCAGTGGGCGCTTCTGCAAGATGATCCCTCGCTGGCGGAGGCCGCCGTGGAGGAGTCGCTGAGGTACGAGCCGATCACGCCGTTCACCGCGAGGATCCTCACCGAGGATGTCTCCTACCGCGACGTTACGTTCCCGGAGGGGACGATCGTGATGGTCTGCGCGTTCACCGGCAACCGAGACCTCGACACGGACGGCGGCGCCGCTGCCGAAGGGGACCGCTTCGACATCACGGCCGACAGCAGACGCGATGGCGGCCGGGCACGCGCGCTGACGTTCGGCGCCGGCGTCCACTATTGCCTGGGAGCGAACCTCGCGCGCCTGGAGATGCAGGAGGGACTGGCGTTTCTGGCCGAACGCCTCACCGCGCTCGAGCTCGCCGGCGAGCCGGAGTACGGGACCATCTCAGGCATCTACGGCCTCGAGAGCCTGCCCATCAGGCTCTCCGTCTAAGGCGCAGCTACCGCGCCCTGCGGTGCAGCAACCAGCGAGTGAGAAACAACTTCACCCATCTGCAGCCCGCAATTTCGGCGTAGATACGGGAGATATCGCCGCGAGCAGACTTGCTCTGGCGCTCTTGCGTCACCAGTGTGAATCATTTGGGAGGGGGGTCATGGGACGCACTCCAACGACATCAACAGTGAATGCTCATGCGAATCCTCAAGACCGCCGCCCTAGCCATGCTCGCCGTGCCGCTGTTCGCCCAAAGCGCACGCGCCGGCAGCTACCACGTCTACACGTGTCGCACCCCTGCGGGTGAAAGCGCTCCGGTGGATGGGTGGAGTGGGTCGAAGACCGGCACGTACACCTATGCGGAAGACAGTTGTCAGCGCCCCGGCGGTGCGCTCATCGCTGCGCTCGGCGACCAGCCGGCGCGAACGGCCAACACCGACATAGCCACGTGGGCGTTCGCCGCCCCGGCAGGCGTGCACATCGGCGGCGCGACGCTGTGGCGAGCTGGAGACGCAGCCGGCGGCGCTGCGGTGAACGCGACGTACCAGTTTTGGTTCGCGGGGCCGAGCAACACCGAAGCGTTCGATCAGTGTGCCTACGTGTCTAGCTGCATGAGCGGAAAGGGCAGACTTGGAGATCCTTTTGCGCCGGAAAATCGGGTGGTCGTGCCGACTCCTCATTTGGCGTCACGTATGTACGTGAACGCGTCTTGCGGTGGCGTCGCCGAATACAACTGCCCCGAAGGCAAAAGAGATGAAAACGGCTACGCCGCGGTCGTCTATCTCTACGCCGCCGACTTCATGCTCGAACAGTCCGCCGGGCCGAGCTCCGGGAACGTCGGTGGTGAACTGGCGAGCGCTGGGGCCGTCAGCGGCACGAGCGATCTGACGTTCAGTGCCAGCGATCCCGGATCGGGTGTATATGAGGCTGTGTTCACCGTCGATGGGCAGATGCTCCAGCGGACGGCGCTTGATGACAACGGCGGTCGGTGTCGCAACGTCGGCCAGACGAGCGACGAGTTGCCCGCGTTCCTCTATGTCCAGCCTTGCCAAACATCTGTGACTTCCGATGTCGGCTTCGACACGACCCGGCTGGGCAACGGAGCTCATCATCTGGTCGTCAGCGTGATCGATGCCGCCGGGAACTCCGCGCCGGTGCTCGCCCGCAACGTGACGGTCGCCAACCCGGTCCCAGCCGTCGCCCAGACCCCGGCTGCCACGATCAACCCGCTGGCCAGCCCAGGGGGCGCCCTCGTATCCGCGGTCGCCCCTCCGCAGCCGAACGGTGCGAACGCCTCCACGCTCGCGACACTCACGGCCAACTGGACGGCGACGAGGCTTTCGCGTCTCACGAGCCGATACGGCCGCGCACAGACGATCACCGGCCGACTCATCGCGCCGGGCGGCGCGCCGATCGCCGGTGCGCAGGTCGACCTCACCACGGTGCCTGCGTATGCGCGCGCGGCGGCCGTCGTCATGCCCAGCCCTCACACGGGGCAGGACGGGCGGTTCACGGTCCATCTGCCCGGCGGCGTGTCGTCACGCACGCTGCGGTTCGAGTACCGCGCTCATCTGGGGGACGCCACACCGGTGGCGACCCGCTCGCTCTCGCTGAGCGTCGAAGCGGGGGTTGCGCTGAGCGTCACGCCGCACACGGCGAGCGTCGGCCGCCACATCTTCTTCCACGGGCGCCTCCTCGGGGGGTTGATCCCGCGCGGTGGAAAGCAGCTCGTGCTGGAGGCACGCGCCCCGGGCGGATCGTGGCTCGAGTTCAACGTCATCCGCGCCGACTCGCGCGGCCGCTACAGCGCCAGCTACCGCTTCAAGTTCCCTGGGCCGGCGCGCTACCAGTTCCGGGTGCTCTCCGAAGCGGAGTCCGACTACCCGTTCGCGCCTGCGACATCGAACGTGGTGGCCGTGCGCGAGCGGTGATCTGAGGCGGGCCGTTCGCGGCGTCCAATAACCTGCATCGCCGTGAAGGCGGTGATCCTGGCCGGCGGTTTCGGCTCGCGACTGAGCGAGGAGACCGCCGTGCGCCCGAAGCCGATGGTCGAGATCGGCGGCAAGCCGATGCTCTGGCACATCATGAAGATCTACGCCGCGCACGGCATCGACGACTTCATCATCTGCCTCGGTTACAAGGGCTATCTCATCAAGGAGTACTTCGCCAACTACTACCTGCACACGTGCGATGTCTCGTTCGACCTCGCCAAGGGTGCGATGGAGGTCCACCGCTCCGAGACCGAGCCCTGGCACGTCACGCTCGTCGACACGGGCGATCAGACGATGACGGGAGGGCGGCTCAAGCGGGTGCTGCCGTATGTCGGCGAAGAGGACTTCTGCTTCACCTACGGCGATGGCGTCTCGGACGTGGACATCACCGCTCTGATCGACTTCCATCGTCAGCACGGCCGCCGAGCGACGGTCACCGCGGTGCAGCCGCCGGGGCGCTTCGGCGCTCTGGACATCGACGGGGAGCTGGTGCACGAGTTCGAGGAGAAGCCGCGCGGCGACGGCGGCTGGACGAACGGTGGGTTCTTCGTGCTCTCGCCCTCGATCGACGACTACGTCGACGGCGACGACACCGTTTGGGAGCAGCAGCCGATGCGTGCCCTCGCGCGCGAGGGCCAGCTCGCCTCATATCGGCATGAGGGCTTCTGGCAGGCGATGGACACGCTGCGCGACCGCAATCACCTGGAGCAGCTGTGGAGCGACGGCGAAGCTCCATGGCGGACGTGGGCGTAGGCCGGTGAGCGTCGAGGAGAACGCGGCGTTGCCGTCGGGCACCGTCGACGCGGACTTCTGGCGCGACCGAAGCGTGCTGCTCACCGGTCACACAGGCTTCAAGGGCGCCTGGCTGGCGCTGTGGCTACAGTCGCTCGGCGCGCACGTGACCGGCCTCTCGCTGGGGGTGCCCACCGACCCCTCGCTGTACGAGCT
>JAOPZV010000174.1 GCA_025963935.1 Solirubrobacterales bacterium | reverse complement strand
ATCACGATCGACTCGGCGACGCTGATGAACAAGGGCCTCGAGGTGATGGAGGCGCATCACCTGTTCGGCACGCCCTACGAGCGGATCGACGTGGTCGTGCACCCGCAGTCGGTGGTCCATGGGCTCGTGCAGCTGGCCGACGGCGCGATGCTCGCCCATCTCGGTCCGCCGGACATGCGCATCGCGATCTCATACGCCCTGCATGGGGGCGACAGCGTCGAGCTGCCGATCGTCCCGCTCGACCTCACGACCGTCGGCGCGCTCACGTTCGAGCCGGTCGACGTCGAGGCCTTCCCCTGTCTGCGCCTCGCCCGCGAGGCGGCGCGCGAGGGTGGCACTGCGCCATGCGTGCTGAACGCCGCGAACGAGATCGCCGTGCACGCCTTCCTCGAGGGGCGGCTGCGCTTCCTGGAGATCCCGGCCGTGATCGAACAGACGCTCTCGGAGCTTCCCGGCGAGCCCGTCCGCGCGTTCGAGTCGCTGTACGAGGCCGACAGGCAGGCGCGCGACATCGCCGCGCGCGCCGTTGCCGCGCTCGGCTAGGGCCGGCCGGCGGGGCTCGCGGTACCCCCCTGAGCTTCGCGCCCGGCCTGCGAGACTGAGCCCGTGAGCTGGATCATCACCATCCTCGGGATCATCGTGCTGATCATCCTGCACGAGCTCGGGCACTTCGCCGTGGCCAAGGCGGTCGGCATGCGCGTCGAGCGCTTCTCGCTGTTCTTCCCGCCGACGCTCTTCCGCGTGCGCCGCGGCGAGACGGAGTACGCGATCGGCGCCATCCCGGCGGGCGGCTACGTGAAGATCACGGGCATGAACCCCGAAGAACTCGGGGAGCTCGACCCCGAGGTGGCCAGGCGCGCCTACTACGCCCAGCCGCCCTGGAAGCGCATCGTCGTGATCCTTGCCGGGCCCGGTGTGAACATCCTGATCGCCTTCGTGCTCTTCTGGGCGGTGCTGTTCTCGGGGAACCTGAACGGCGCGATCGCCCTCGGCAACCTCAACCCGGCGGTCCACACGGTCACCACGACGACCGCCGTGCAGGCGGTCCAGCACGGCGCGCCCGCCGAAGGCGCGCTCCGTCCCGGTGATCGCATCGTCGCCGTCGAAGGCCGCCCGGCGACCGTCACCTCGGCGATGCAGTCGATCAACGCCCACCGCTGCGCGGGCCCGCTGGTGGAAGGCTGCCGGGCCTCAACACCGGTGCACCTGACGGTCCGCCGGGCCGGGAAGCTGATCACGGTGGCCGTGTATCCCCGCTACAGCGCGGCCAACCACCGCATGCTGATCGGCTTCAACTTCGGCGCCGCTCCCAGGCACTTCAGCGCGCTCGGCGCCGCCTCGGCGGCCCTCAGCGAGATGTGGCACAGCACCACGCAGACGCTCACCGGCTTCTTCAATGCCCTGACCAGCTCGAAGGTCCGCCACGAAGTCTCGAGCATCGTCGGCATCACCCAGGTCGGCCACGAAACGATCGCCGCCGGCGCCGGATTCGGGCTCGTGTTCCTCGGCTACCTGTCGCTGATCCTCGCTGTCATCAACCTCTTCCCGTTCCTACCCCTCGACGGGGGGCACGTGCTGTGGTCGCTCGCCGAGAAGATCCGCGGCAAGCGGATCTCGCTGCTGACGATGTACCGCTTCAGCTCGGTGGGAATCATCCTGCTGCTGTTCCTCGTGGTCAACGGCGTCAGCAACGACATCGGCCGGCTCACCGGCTGAAGCGCGAGCGGGGCGCCGCGCGCCGCGGCGGGCGGCTCTGCCCCGGCGGGCGGATGCACAGCCAGCTCTTGGCCAGCGGGCCGAGGCGCTCGGCCTGCGCCGATCCGAACAGCGCCTCCAGCTCGGCGCGACCGAGCAGTGAGATGTCCTCCCACCCGCCGGCCGCGCCGAGCCGCCAGTAGAGCCTGCGCAGCCGGATCGGCAGCCAGTGCGCGCCGGGCAGCAGGGAATGCGGCTCGATCGGGAACGACCGCGCCGGGGTCTGCACGAACCAGCCGCGCCCCACGCGGCGAATCTCGGCGGCGAACGCCGCGCGGCGTGCCGGCGGGACGTGCTCGATGACGCTCGAGCAGTAGACCAGGTCGAACTCGCCGTCGGCGAACGGCAGGCCGGCAGCCGCGTCCGCACGGACGAACGGGCCGGGATAGTCGGGCCGGTCGGCGAGATCGACGCCGGTGACGTCGAGACCGGGCTCGAGAGCGCGCAGCCCGATCTGCCCGCAGCCGACATCGAGAACGCGGGCGCCCTCCGGAAGGCGTGTCAGACCGAAGAAACGGGCGTGCCGGCGGGCGCGAGCTCGTGCGGCCAGTGGCGCCGCGATGCGCGCCAGCGGCCCACGCGCGGTTGCGTAGACGTCCGACATCGTAGAATCAGACTATGGCCTCCGAGCGCCAGATCCACGTCGGGCCCGTGCCGATCGGCGGCGGTGCGCCCGTGGCCGTGCAGACGATGACCAAGACGGAGACCGCCAACCTGCCGGCGACGATGGCCCAGATCCGCACGGTTGCGGAGGCGGGGGCGGACATCGTCCGCGTGGCGGTGCCTCGCGAGCAGGACGCCGAGGCGCTGAAGACGATCGTCGCCGAATCGCCCATCCCCGTTATCGCCGACATCCACTTCAACCACACGCTCGCGCTCAAGGCGATCGAGGCCGGTGCGCACTGCGTGCGCCTGAACCCCGGGAACATCGGCGGTCCCGAGAAGGTCGCTGAGGTGATCGCCCTCGCCAAGCTGCGCGGCACGCCACTGCGCGTGGGCGTGAACTCCGGCTCGCTGCCCAAGCACCTGCGCCAGCTCGAGTACGACAATCCCGTCGAGGCGCTCGTCACGGCGGCCATCGAGACCGTCGAGCTGATGGAGCGCCTCGACTTCACGAACTTCAAGGTCTCGATGAAGTCGACCTCTGTGCCGAACACGATCGCCGCCAACCGCCTGCTGTCCGAGCGGATCCCCTATCCACTGCACCTGGGGGTGACCGAGGCCGGCACCAAGTGGTCCGGCTCGCTGAAGTCCGCGGTCGGCCTGGGCACGCTGCTGGCCGACGGGATCGGCGACACGATCAGGATCTCGCTGTCGACCTTCCAGGCAGAGGAAGAGGTGAAGGTCGCGTGGGAGATCCTCAAGGCGCTCAAGTTGCGCGAGCGGGGCCCCGACCTGATCGCCTGCCCGACCTGCGGGCGCTTGCAGTTCGACATGGACACCGTCGTCTCGGAGGTAGAGCGGCGCCTGGAAGCCTACGACGACCCGATCGAGGTCTCGGTGCTGGGCTGCGCGGTCAACGGCATCGGCGAGGCGCGCCACGCGGACTTCGGCATCACGGGCGCCAAAGACATGGGGATGATCTACTCCAAGGGCGAGCCTCTGAAGAAGGTCCCCACCGAGCAGCTCGTGGACGAGCTGTTCAAGGAGATCGACCGCTACTACGCCGCCGGCAAGACCGTTCAGCGCGACGAGCTCGCCGCCGCCGAGGCGCGCGCGTGGCTCGCGGAGAACGAGGACGACACACAGCTCACACCGGAGCGGATCGCCGCCCTGGAGGCCGCCGCGACAGAAGACGCCGAGACGGTGCTCGAGTCCATGCTGGTGGGCGACGGCCCGCCGGTCGAAGATCGCCCAGCGCCGGCTGCCCCGCCGGACGAAGAGGTCTCGCCGGTAGCCGGCCGCCGGTTCTCGCGCAACTGAGCCCAGGGGCCTCTCGGGTGCCTCTCGCCAAGTAGGCCGATGCGCGATACTGCGACGCGATGTCGCAGGAGAACGTGGAGGTCGTGAAGCGCATCTATGAGGAGTTGAACTCCCACCAAGCCTTCCCGCCCGAGCTGTTCGCCCCCGACTGCGTAACCGACTTGACTCAGGTGTCGCTCGAAGATGTCGGTGTGCTTCACGGTGTCCACGCGTCGCAGATGGCGCTCGGCCCGTACTTCGGCACCTTCGATGACTTCCATGTCGCAGCCGAGGTGTTGCATAACGACGAGCATCGGGTTGTCACCGCCATCCGCGACGGCGGGCGGATCAAGGGCAGCAGCTCCGAAATCTGGAGCCACTACTTCCACGCTTGGACCCTCCGCGATGGGAGGGTGGTTCGCCTCTCCAGCCACCGCGATCGGGAGGAGGCCTTCAAGGCCGTGGGGCTGGCGGAGTAGGCCTGGCCGGTTCGCTGGCCGTCTCGCCAAGCCCTCCCGGTAGGGGCAGGCCACATGTGGCCTGCCCGGACCCGTCGCATGCGACGGGTCCTCGGAGGGGCGCGTGCGCC
>JAOPZV010000068.1 GCA_025963935.1 Solirubrobacterales bacterium | reverse complement strand
AGGTGCTCGACGTGCTGTTCGGCGCCGAGGAGCAGTTCGACTACAGCTCGACCACGACGCCGGCTGAGCCTGCGCCTGCGGGCGTCTCAGCAGACTGAGCACCACCGCTTCGGCGATGCCCGCAATCGACGCCACAGTAGTGGAGACGGCGCCTCCCGCCGCCGCCGAGCCCGCCCAGGCTCCGGCGCCGGGAGGGCGCTCGCTCTCCGGTGAGAAGGCGAAGCGCATCGTCGACGCGATGCGTCGCAGCGTCGCCCGTCGCGGAACGGCCGGTTCCACCTTCGATCACGTCTCGCGCGAGGCCGGCGTCTCCCGGGGACTGCTGCACTACTACTTCGGCACCAAGGAGCAGCTGCTGGTCGAGGCGGTGCGCCGCGACTGTGAGCTGCGCCTCGAGTTGCTCGAGCGTCGGCTCTCGACGGCGCAGACCGCTGACGACTTCATCGACCTGATGGCGCAGAACCTGCAGGAGACCGTGCTCGAGGACCCCGACTTCGTGACGCTCGTCTACGAGCTGTTTACCCTCTCGCGCCGCAACGAGGACATCGCGGTCGAGTACGCCGGTCTGATGCGCCGCACGCGTGAACACGTCGCGGCGATGCTGGCGGCCGCCGAGGGTGAGGGAATCCTGCACCTGCACGCGGATCCGGAAGCGATCGCGGAGATCCTCTTCTCCCTCGGCGACGGGCTGGCGCTGCGGATGCTGAGCGAGCCCGAGCGCGACTTCACCGCGACGATCCGCGCGGGCATCGAGTGCGTGCGGGCAGTGCTCACAGATTGACGCTCTTATAATCGGCTGCAGCATGCCGATCTACGAGTACAGGCGTCCGGACGGTACGACGTTCGAGATTCAGCAGTCGTTCAGCGACGAGCCGCTGAAGGTCGACCCTGAGACGGGCGTCCCACTGGAGCGCGTCCTGCACCCGCCCGCGGTTCATTTCAAGGGAAAAGGCTTCTACAACACCGACTACGGCACCCGCAACCGCCAGCGCGAGACGGCGGCCGCCGCCGACAAGTCGTCGGGATCCGATGGAGGCTCGGGCAAGTCCGGCGATTCTGGCAAGTCCGGCGATTCCTCGAGCTCGACTTCGAGCGACTCCAAGAGCACCAAGGACGCCAAGTCCGACGGTGCGTCCAAGAGCTCGACCCCTGACGCGAAACCGGTCGCGGCGAAGAGCTGAGCAGCATGCAGGGCCGGCACCCCACCGGCCCCGTCGATTCTCACCGGCCGCGCCGCGCCCCCGCTGAGCGATCACCCGCTCAGAAAGTGAGCCACAGCGGCTCGGCGTTCGCCTTCTGAGACGGTCAGACCGACGCCGCCGCCGGGCAGCGTTTCGGTTCCGGAGGGTTTGAGCACCTGCGTGGGCGGGGTGCCGCCGGTCCCCAGCGCAGCGAACAGGCCGAGAAGCGTCGGCCCACTCATGTCAGAGATGATCGCCGGCGGGGCGTTCCACGCGATCCACGGCAGGCGGAAGAAGCTCGACGGCGACAGCAGCCGGCTCTTCATCGCGTTGAACAGCGCCTGCTGGTGTTCCTGACGCGTCAGGTCGTTCTGCGCCGGGGCACAGAGGTTCTCGCGCGTGCGCGCAAGCGCCAGGGCCTGCTTGCCGTTCAGGTGGTGTGTCCCGCGGCTCAGCCTCAGGGTGTAGCCGCCGCGGCTGAAGCCGCCGTCGAGGCGCGAGACGATGCAGCCTCCCGTGTAGTCCACGCCACCCATCGAGTCGATCAACTGAGGAAAGTTTTCGAAGTTGACTTCGACGAGGTGGTTGATCGGGATGTGCAGCCAGCGCTTGATCACATTGACCGACTCTGCTGGACCGCCGTAAGCGTGTGCCGCGTTGATCTTCTGGCGGCCGTGACCGGGGATTTCCACGATCGTGTCGCGTGGGATCGACAGGCGCGCCGCGTGGCCACCGCCGGTGCGAATCAGCATGATCGTGTCCGACCGGCCCGGACCGGACTTTTCCGCCCCCGGTTCCTTGCTGTTCTTCTGTCGGGTATCCGAGCCGAGCACGAGGATGTTGTTCGCCGAGGTCAGTGGGTAGCCGGCCGAGTCGAGCGCGCCTGCGATGTCCCCCGGGGGCGAGGTGCGTTCGAAGTGAGAGCTCACCAGGAACAGCAGGAGCGACAACGCGAGCCAGCCCACGACCAGCGCGAGCAGCCCCAGCAGGATGCGCCGGCGGCTGGTCCAGCGGCGCCAGCCGACCCGCGGGACGGCCGCGCCTCCCCGCCGGATGCCCCGGCGGCGCCCGTCACGTCCTCCGCGGCCCCCATCCCGACCGCCGCCGGGCGGTGCGCCGGGGAGGCGGTCCCGGAGGGCCAGCTCCTGTTCGCGCGCGGGCAACAGCCGCCGGCGGGCGCGGTAGCGGGTGTACTGCGGCGGATGTTCGCGGTCGTTCGGCACTTGCAGGACCCTATATTTGCGAGATGACTCCCGCGGAGGCGGCAGTCGGGCGGCTGGTCGTGTGTCCGACCCCGATCGGCAACCTCGAAGACGTGACCTCGCGCGTGCTCACCGCGCTTCGCGAGGCGGACGTCGTGGCGTGCGAGGACACGCGACACACGCGGGTGTTGCTAGACCGCTACGGGATCCGCGCACGACTCATCAGTCTCCACGAGCACAACGAACGCGCCCGTGCCGAGGAGCTCGTCGCACGCATGCGCGACGGCGCGGTCGTCGCGCTCGTGTCGGACGCCGGCACGCCACTCGTCTCCGATCCGGGATTCGCGCTCGTTCGCGCCGCGCTGGCCGCGGGGATGGCGCTCGAGGTGCTGCCGGGTCCGAGTGCCGTGCTCACCGCGCTGGTCGCCTCCGGGCTGCCCGTCGACAGCTGGCGGTTCGTCGGCTTCATGCCCCGGTCGCGGCGCGAGCTCGAGGCGCTGCTGGCAGAGGCGGGCGAGACACTCGTCGCCTTCGAGTCTCCCCGCCGGCTGGCGGCGACACTAGGCGCACTGGCAAGGCTCGACCCGGAGCGACCGGCTGCGGTGTGCCGGGAGCTGACCAAGCTGCACGAGGAAGTCCGCCGCGGGACGGCCGCCGAGCTCGAGGCCCACTACCGCGAAAGCCCCGCGCGCGGTGAGGTGGTGCTCGTCTGCGGCGCCGCCCCGCCGGGCCGCGCACGGAACGAGGAGGCGCTGGCGGCTGTGGCCGAGCTCATCGAAGCCGGTGCCAGGCCGCGGCCGGCGGCTGCTGCGGTCGCGAAGCTCACCGGCCTCGCCGCCAACGACCTCTACCGCGAGCTGACCGCCAGGCGCTGAGGCGCGGCAGGGGTGACGGTGGCGCCCCGCTGCGCAGTCGGCCCGGCGTCGCGGCGCGGGACGCCAGTAGCCTGCATCGGCGATGGCCTTCTACGTCACGACACCGATCTACTACGTCAATGCGGCTCCGCATCTGGGGCACGCATATACGACGATCGCCGCGGACGTGATGGCGCGCCACCACCGCCAGCGCCAGGAGGACGTGTTCTTCCTGACGGGCACCGACGAGCACGGCGAGCCGGTGGCCGACGCCGCCCACGCGCTGGGCATCGAGCCGCAGGAGCTCGCCGACCGCAACGCCGAGCGCTTCAAGGCCCTCGCGCCGCAGATCTCGGCGAGCAACGACTTCTTCATCCGCACAACCGACCCGCAGCACGAAGCGAAGGTCCAGGAGGTCCTCAGCCGGGTGCGGGACAACGGGTTCGTGTACAAGGGCACCTACGAGGGCTGGTACTGCCCGAGGTGCGCGGACTTCAAGGCCGAGAACGAGATAGACGAGGGCAGGCTCTGCCCGATCCACCACATCGAGCTGACACGCGAGCAGGAGGACAACTACTTCTTCCGGCTGTCCGCGTTCCAGCAGCAGCTCGAAGAGCTGTACGCCGAGCGCGAGGACTTCATCGCGCCGCGCGCCCGCTACAACGAGGCCCTTTCGTTCATCCGCTCGGGACTGCGGGACGTGCCCCTCAGCCGCCACAAGCTGACCTGGGGGGTACAGGTGCCGTGGGACCATGAGCACGTCTTCTACGTGTGGTTCGACGCTCTTCTGAACTACTACTCGGCGTTGTCGTATGCAGATCCCGCGGGGGATCTCACCGAGCGCTTCTGGCCGGCGAGCTACCACCTGATCGCCAAGGACATCCTGCGCTTCCACGCCGTTTACTGGCCGGCGCTGCTGATGGCCGCTGAGCTCGAGCTGCCCGAGCACATCTTCGTCCACGGCTACCTGCTGATGGAAGGCGAGAAGATGAGCAAGTCGCTCGGCAACGTGCTCGACCCCTTCGAGGTGATCGAGCGGTTCGGAGCCGATGCGCTGCGCTTCTACCTGCTGCGTGACGTGCCGTTCGGTGCTGACGGCTCGGTCTCGACGGCCGCCTTCGAGCTCCGCTACGAGACCGAGCTCGCCAACGAGCTGGGAAACCTGGCCAGCCGCACGATCGCGATGCTCCTCCGCTACCGCGAGGGCAACGTGCCGGGCGGGGAGATCGACCCGCTGCTGCTCGAGGACTTCGCGGGGCTGACCGAGCGCGTCTCCGCGCATGTCGACCGTGCGGAGCTGACAGCCGCCCTGGAGGAGATCTGGCTGCGGGTCAGGCGACTGAACCGCTACGTCGAGGAGCAGGCCCCCTGGCAGCTGGCGAAGGACGATGCACGCAGCGCGGATCTCGATCTGGTGCTGCGCTCGCTCGCCGAGGGGCTGCGCTCGGTGGCGGTACTGCTCTGGCCGTATCTGCCGGCCAGCTCCGAGCGGCTCCTCGCGGCGCTCGGCGCCCCGGAGCTCTCGCTCCCCAGCGCGGAGCTGGGCGCTGGTCGCGTCGAGAGTGTCAGCAAGCTGGACGTGCTGTTCCCCAAGGACCACAGGGACGCCGCGTGATCGACTCCCACACCCATCTCGACCTCTGCGAGCCCCCCAACGCCGAGCTCGTCGCCGCCGCGGAGGCTGCCGGCGTTCAGCGGATCCTCACCGTCGGGATCGACGGGGCCTCATGCCGTGCGGCGCTGGCGGCGGCGGAGGACTTCCCCCAGGTCTACGCCGCGGTGGGCCGCCACCCGAACGCGTCAAAGGGCTTCGACGACGCCGACCTCGCCGAGCTGCGTGGGCTGGCGGCGCACGAGCGCTGCAAGGCGATCGGGGAGACGGGCCTCGACTTCTATCGGGAGGGCGCGCCGCCCGAGGACCAGCGACGCGCCTTCGCTGCGCAGATCGGGCTGGCGCGCGAGACGGGCAAGCCGCTGGTGATTCACACGCGCGCGGCCGAGCAGGAGACGCTCGCCCAGCTCGACGACGAAGCCGACGGTCTCGGCGTCGTCATGCACTGCTTCTCGATGCCCGAGGAGCTTCAGGCTTGCGTCGAGCGGGGCTACGCGATCTCCTTCGCCGGCAACGTCACCTATCGCAGCGCCACCGAGCTCGCCGCCGCCGCGAGGCTCGTTCCCGAGGACAGCCTGCTCGTGGAGACCGACGCGCCGTACCTGTCCCCGGCGCCCGTGCGCAAGGAGCGAAACCAGCCGGCCTTCGTCGCCCACACGCTCGCCTTCCTCGCCGAGCTGCGGGGCGTGCCGGCGCCCGAGCTGGGCGCGACGGTCGAGCGCAACGCCGCCCGCGTGTTCGGCTGGGCATGAGCGCGGTGAGCGATCTCCCGACCCAGGCCACGCTGCGGCGACTCCGCCGCTTCGGCGTGCGCCCGGACCGCGAGCTGGGACAGAACTTCCTGATCGACTCCAACATCCTCGGGGTGATCGAGCGCGCCGCCGAGCTCCACGGCGACGACGTCGTGCTCGAGATCGGCGGGGGCGTGGGCGTGCTCTCCGAGCACCTCGCCGAGCGGGTCGCACACGTGCACGTGGTCGAGATCGACACGCGCCTGCGCGAGGCTCTGCTGGACGCGACCGAGCCGCACGGCAACGTGAGCGTCCATTGGGCGGACGCCATGACGATGGACCTCGGCGCGCTGCGCCCGCCGCCGACCAAGGTCGTCGCGAACCTCCCCTACGGGATCGCCGCGGGCGTGCTCCTGCGGACGATCGAGGAGCTCCCCGGCGTCGGCCTGTGGGTCGCGATGGCGCAGCGCGAGGTTGGCGAGCGACTGGCCGCTGCGCCGGGCAGCGGCGCCTACGGCACCCCATCGGTGATCGCCCAGCTCGCCTGCGAGGTGCACGTGGTACGGGCGATCCCGCGCGGCGTCTTCCATCCGGTGCCGAACGTCGACTCGGTGCTCGTGAGCCTGCGCCGCCGCGCCGCCGGGGAGCCGGCCTCGCGCGCGCCAGGTGAGGCGACCTCAGGCGCGCCCGGTTCGACGCCGGCCGTGCGTGCGCTCGTCGCCGGCGCGTTCGCCCACCGCCGCAAGACGCTTGCCCGCTCGCTCGCGCTGTCCGGACGGGCCCCGGGACGATCCCGCGATCAGGTGCGGGAGGCGCTCGAGCAGCTCGGCCATCCGGCGGACGTGCGCGCGGAACGACTCGCACCCGAGGAGTTCCGGGCGCTCGCACGCCTGCTTGGGCTATGAGCGTGCTTCGCGCGCTCGCCCCCGCGAAGGTGAACCTGGGGCTGTTCCTCGGCCCGCCCCGCGCCGCTGACGGCAAGCACGAGCTGGTGAGCGTGATGCAGTCGATCTCGCTCGCCGACGAGCTGACGCTCTCGCGGGCGCCGGCCGGCGCGACGGACGACGAGGTCGCCTGTCCGGGCGTCCCGGGACCGGCCGCGGCGAACCTCGCCGCGTGTGCGCTGCGGGCATTCCGCGCGAGCACCGGCTGGGATGCGCCGCCGGTGCGGCTGGAGATCGTCAAGCGGATACCCGTCGCCGCCGGCCTGGGAGGCGGCTCGGCGGACGCCGCGGCGGCGCTGCGGCTCGCCCAGCACGCCTCAGGGCTGGGCGACGCTCAGCTGTTGAGGCGGCTCGCGGCAGAGCTCGGAGCCGACGTCCCCGCGCAGGTCTCACCGGGGCGCTGGCTCGCGAGCGGAGCGGGGGAGGAGCTCGAGGAGCTGAGCCCGCCGGGCGCCATCTTCGGTGTGCTCGTGCTGCCACTCGCGGCGCCTCTCTCGACGGCGGCGGTCTATGCCGAGGCGGACCGGCTGGAGCTCGCACGTGCGCCGCAGCTGCTCGCTGAGCGCAGGCGCGAGCTCAGCTCGGCCTTCGCTCACGGCGCGCCGCTGCCGGCTGCGAGCGAGCTGCTGCACAACGATCTCCAGCGCGCAGCGGTCTCGCTGTGCCCGGACATCGCCCAGGCGCTGAGCGAGGCGCATGCGGCCGGCGGCGACCCGGCGCTCCTCAGCGGCTCCGGCCCGACGGTCCTCGGCCTGTTCGCCGGGGACGGCCGCCTGGGGGTCGACGGGCGCCTGCAGGCCGAGCGCGCCGCGGCCAAGCTGCGGGGACGGGTGCCCGCCGCCATGTGGGCGACCCCCGTCGATGCCGCATATGGACGAGTGAGGGACGTGGATCCGCAGGATCTCGACGCGCAGCCGGCGTGACGGCGCCAGGGCGCAGACGACCGACCCCACGGTGCGTCACAATCACCGCCAAGAGCCTATGGGCAGGACCACCGTCAACGATCTCGTCGCCGTCTGTGCCGCGGT
>JAOPZV010000067.1 GCA_025963935.1 Solirubrobacterales bacterium | reverse complement strand
CCCGCCTCCTCGAAGACCGCCGCCCAGCGGTCCCAGCTGCTCGGCAGCAGCCACAGTCCGTGGATGAACACTACGGGCGTCATTTCGCTCGCGTTGGCCCTGTCGATCTGCTCCTGCTCGTGCTGGGTGATGCGCGCCATGCCCCGTGCCCCCTTCTCGTTCCGGCGTCGATCGACCGTCCTGCCCGGTCGCTGCCGCACATCATCCCACCGTAGACTCGCCGTCAGGAGCCAGCGACCGAAAGGGCGAATCCGATGACCACCAAGAGCGACTTCACGCCGCAGGAGTGGGAGCAGGTGCTGGAGGGACCGCCGAGCGCGGGGATGATCGTGATCACCGCGCAGCGCGGCGGCACGCTGCGCGAGACCGTGTCCATGGCCAAGGCGTACGCCGAGGCGCGTCAGAGCCACGGGCAGAGCGAGCTGCTCGACGAGATCGTGGCGGCGAAGCCGGAGATCGATCACACGCGCTACGGCTCCGTGCAGGAGCTCAAAGACCGCTCGCTCGGCCACCTCCGCGACGCCGTCGCGCTGCTCGCGGCCAAAGCGGAGCCGCAGGAGCTCGAGGAGTACAGGTCGTTCGTCGTGACCCTCGCACGGAGGGTGGCCGAGGCCCACCGCGAGGGCGGCCGCGGCGACGATGCGGTCAGCGAGAGCGAGCGCTCGGCGATCGCAGAGATCGAACGGGCGCTCGGCAACTCGAGCGCGGATTGACGCACGAGCCGGAACGGCGGATGCGCCGCCGCACACGCAGCGGCGCACCCTGCCGGAGTCGATGCAAGATCAGGGGGTTGCGACGACGATGAAGCTGTTCCCGTCCGGGTCGCGGAAGAAGAACATCGGTGGGACGGGATCGCCCATCCGGCTCACCTCTGGGTCCACGTCGACTCCACGCGCGAGAAGGCTGGCGTGGTCGCCGTCGACATCCTGGCTGGCGAACCCCACGCGGGTCTCGATGCCCGTCGGCTCGCCCGGCCGTGGAGGAACGATCGCGAGCGTCGTGGCCGCGCCCACCGGCGCGACTTCCAACCAGCGGTCGCCGTTGCCGAAGGGCGTGTCGCTGCGCTTCTCGAACCCGAGGCTCTCAACGTAGAACTCGAGCGAGCGGTCCTGGTCGCTGACCGGGACGATGACCGTCCCGATCTGTGTGATGTGGGTCGTTGTGTCGGTCTCGGCCATTTTCATCCTCCTGGTCGTTAGGGTCTACAGCTGAGACGCCACGCCGCGGTGAAACTCATCGCCGGCGGCGATCAGGAGCGCGGGGCGTCCTGGTTGGCGACGGCCGCCATCAGCAGCATGCCACCGTCGACGACGAAGGACTCGCCGGTCACGTATGAGGCCTCCGGCGATGCGAGAAAGGCGATCGCAGCAGCCACCTCGCGCGCGTCGCCCGGGCGGCCCAGCGGTATTGCGGGGCGGCGCTCCCCATGCGGATCGACGTCCGCGGCGCCGGTCATCGGAGTCGCGATCTCGCCGGGGGCGATCGCGTTGACGTTGATCGCATGCTCGGCGAGCTCGAGCGCCATCACCTTGGTGAGCAGCCCGAGGCCGCCCTTGGCAGCGCAGTACGCGGCGGCGTGGCGCAGCGGGACGTGCTCGTGCACCGAGGTCACGTTGATGATGCGCCCACCGGCCCCCGCGCGAACCATGTGGCGCGCCGCGGCCTGCCCAGCTGTGAATGCTCCCGTCAGGTCGACCTCGAGAACGTGCCTCCAAGTCGGCAGGTCGAGCTCCAGGAACGGATCGGTATGCCCTGCCGCCGCGTTGTTGACGAACACCTCGAGACCGCCCAGCGCGCCGGCGAGCTCCTCGACCACCGCGGGCGCGGTGTCAGCGCTGGTCAGGTCGAGCGGGCGCACCTCCGCGCGCCGCCCATGCTCGCGAACCTCGCGGGCGGTGCGCCACGCCCCCTCCTCGTCGTTGTGCCAGGTGATGCCGACATCCATTCCGCGAGCGGCGAGAGCCACCGCGGTCGCCCTCCCGATGCCGGAGTCCGAGCCGGTGACGATCGCGTGGCGGACGGCGTCGACCATCTGCCTGCAACGATGCCCCCGTCCCCCGGCCACCAAACACATCGGACCGATGCGGCGTGCCGCAGTTGCGGGCTAAGATCACCTCCGTGTCGATCCGCTCGGCGCTTGGGGCGCGAACCACGCGGGCATGCGTGCCGGAATGACGCAGCAGCTGCGCTTCGTGCGCGAGCTGATCGGTCCGCTGCGCGTTCCGCCGGGCAAGACGGTCGAGCTGCAGCGCGACTTCGATCCCGCGGATACCGACGGCGTGAGCAGCAAGGCAGACGCGGCGAGCCGCCTGCAGGAGGGAATCGAGCTGCTCGAGGACTACCAGGACCGGCTCGCCGCGCAGGACAGCTACGGGGTGCTGCTCGTCCTCCAGGGCCTTGACGCGGCCGGCAAGGACAGCACCGTCAAGCACGTGATGAGCGGCGTGAACCCGCAGGGCGTGCGTGCACACAGCTTCAAGGAGCCCACCACCGAAGAGCTCGACCACGATTTCCTGTGGCGCTATCAGCGCGCTCTGCCCGGGCGTGGCCAGATCGGCGTCTACAACCGGTCCCATTACGAGGAGGTGATCGTAGTCCGCGTCCATCCCGAGCTCCTCGCAAACGAGCGGCTGCCGGAGGAGATGCGCACCGGCGGCATCTGGACACGGCGATACCGGGAGATAAACGACTGGGAGCGCTACCTCGTCGACAACGGCATCCGCGTCGTGAAGGTCCTGCTCAACCTGTCGAGGCAGGAGCAGGCGCGACGCTTCCTCAGGCGCATCGAACGGCCCGAGAAGAACTGGAAGTTCGCGCCGAGCGACATCCGCGAGCGCCAGCACTGGGACGACTACCAGCGGGCGTTCGATCAGATGCTCACCCACACGAGCACCGAGTGGGCGCCGTGGTATGTCGTGCCAGCCGACCACAAGTGGTTCACGCGTCTGGCGACAGCGGCGATCCTGATCGACACGCTCGAGGAGATCGGCCCGCAGTATCCGACCCCGCCGCCGGAGATCCGCGAGGAGATGGCCAAGGCGCGCGCGGCGCTGCAGGCAGACGTCGAGGCTTGAGCCGCCCGCTCCTCAGCCGAGCGCGTCGGTGATCCTCGCGTCGCCCGGCGTGACGGCGATCAGCTTCCGGTTGGCGAATTCCTTGATGCCTATCTCGGAGAGCTCGCGTCCGTAGCCGGAGCGCCTGATGCCGCCGAAGGGCAGGTTCGGCTCCGAGGAGGTGGGGTGGTTGATCCACACCATCCCGGTCTCGAGCTGCTCGGCTACCGCCCGTGCGCGGCCCTCGTCGGCGCTGAACACCGCTCCGCCGAGACCGTAGTCCGAGCTGTTTGCGAGGGCCACCGCCTCGTCATCATTCTCGACGCGATAGACGACCGCCACCGGGCCGAAGAGCTCCTCGCGGTAGGCACGCATCCCGGGGTTCACACCCGTGAGCAGGGTGGGCGCCAGGAACGCGCCGGGCCGGTCTATCCGGCTACCGCCGACCACGGCGGTCGCGCCCTTCTCCAGCGCGTCGCGTACCTGCTCCATGAGCTGCTCGGCCGCACGCTCGGAGGACAGCGGCGCGAGGGTCGTCGCCTCGTCCGCCGGATCGCCGGGCTCGAGCTCACTCAGCTGCTCGGCGAGCGATGAGACGAACCGGTCGTACGCCTCGGGCACGACGATCATCCGCTTCGCGCTCACGCAGCTCTGCCCCATGTTGTGCATGCGGCCGATCATCGCCGCGTGCACCGTGCGCTCGAGGTTCGCGCCGTCGAGCACTATGAACGGGTCGCTGCCCCCGAGCTCGAGCACGCTCTTCTTGATGTTGCGCCCGGCGATCTCACCGACGCTCGCACCCGCTCTGTCGCTGCCGGTCAACGATGCGCCACGCACGAGGGGGTTCTCGATCACGCGCCCGACGTCTCGCGGGGCGATGAACAGGTTCGTGAAGACGCCGGGCCCGGCGCCGGCGTCGGCGAACAGCGCCTCCATCGCGAGCGCCGACTGCGGGGTGGTGCTCGCGTGTTTGATGAGGATCGTGTTGCCGAGCACCAGATTGGGCGCCGCGAAGCGCACCACCTGGTAGACGGGGAAGTTCCAGGGCTCGACGCCCAGCAGCACGCCCAACGGGGTGTTGAGCACCGCGGCGGAGCCGCTGTCCATCTCGAGCGGCTCGTCGGCGAGCTGCGCTGGGCCTTCCGCGGCGTAGTACTCGAGGATTCGCGCCGACAGGTCCATCTCTGAGCGGCTGTGGGCGATCAGCTTCCCCATCTCGCGCGTGACGGTCTGGGCAAGCTCCTCGCTGCGCTCGCGCAGCAGGCCGGCGGCCCGGCCGACGAGCGCGGCACGCTCCTCGACGGACACCCGGCGCCACGTCCGGAAGGCCTCGTGGGCAGCGTCAACAGAGGCATCGAGCGCGTCGAGGCTGAGGGGCTCGAACTCGCGCTCGACCTGGTTGGTGTACGGGTTGACGGTCGCGATCGAGCTGTGGCGGACCGAAGTCGACTGAGACATGGGCACTCCTCGGGAGGGACTTGGCCCTTTTGTCGTTAGGACGGCGTCGAGGCGCTACAACTCCCGCCCGCGGGCGTTCCGCCGGCTACTTCGAGCCGAGGGCGAGCTTCGCGCCTAGGGGGTCGCGCAAACGCCGCTCGGGCGGCGCGCCCGGCCGGCTTCCTGGTGCGGCATGAACTGCGGCGCGCGGGGCAGCGGGTAGCCCGTGACGGTCGGGAATGTGGTGCTCCCTGTGCCGGGGGCCTGGGTCGGACAGTCGCTGTTCAGCACGCGGGTGTCAGCGGCTGACGGGCTGGGCAGCGCCGGCACCGTCGCGTTCGGCCTGAGGAAGTTGAACGCGCTGGTCAGGTCTCCGGTCACCGACCGCCGCCATTCGCTCAGGTTCGCTACTTCGGGACCGAAACGGGTCTCGAGGAATCGCAGCAGCGAGGTGTGGTCGAAGGTGTCAGAGCAGACGAGGCCGCCGCGCGAGAAGGGCGAGACGACGAGCATCGGCACGCGGAAGCCCAGCCCGATCGGCCCCCGGATGCCGCCGGCGATGCTCGGCAGCGGTTCGACGCTCAGGTACTCGCCCTTCGTTTCGGCCGGCGGCACGGGCGGAGGCACATGGTCGAAGAAGCCGCCGTTCTCGTCATAGGTGGCGAACAGCGCCGTCTTGGACCACAGCGACGCGTTGGAGGTGAGCGCCTGCAGAACCTGCGAGAGCGCGACCTCGCCGTAGGTCACCGGGGCCGGAGGGTGCTCGCTCTGCACGAGCGACGCCAGCACCCAAGAGACCTGCGGAAGGGTCCCTGCGGCGCAATCGGCGAGGAAGTCGGTGGGGAACTGCGGGCCGAACGCGTTCGCAACGAGCTGCGGGCTTTCCTGATACGCCTTGAAGTACGGGAGCACACTGTCGCCGTAGTTGCCGTCGGGAGTCGAGTAGATCTTCCAGCTGACCCCGGCGGCCTGCAGCTGCTCGGGGTAGGTGCGCCAGGTGAACTTGCCGAACTGCTGCTCGCGGTTGCTGACGAGCGTCTCCAGCGACGGTCCGCCGTTCTTGCCTTCGGGGTCGATGCTGGCGCTCATCGAGTACAGGCGGTTGGGGTCAGTCGGACCGATCACCGAGCAGTGGTAGGCGTCGCAGATCGTGAAGTTGTCTGCGAGCGCATGGAAGAACGGCAGGTCTTCGCGCGTGTAATAGCCCATCGTGTTCGGACCGTCCCGCAGTCCGTTGACCGCCGGATCGACATGCACCGAGACGAACGAGTCCATCGCGCCGTTGTTCCAGCATTGGTGCAGGGCCGCCCACTCGTGCGAGATGTCATTCACGCACTCCCCACCTTTGTTGGTGTCGAAGCGGAAGGGGAGCAGATGGTTCTTGTAGGGCTTCCCGGCCGCCCCGGGGAACGGCTGGGCGAAAACCGATTTTCCACTGCCGTCTGCGAGTTTGAGCGCGGTGCGATCGGAGAAGCCACGCACGCCGCGGTAGGTGCCGAAGTAACTGTCGAACGAGCGATTCTCGTTTATGAAGATCACGACATGCTCGATGTCGGACACGTGTCCGCAGCGGGTGGGGGCGGCGAGCACCCGCTCGAGCACCTGCGCGGGCGCGGCCAGCGACTCGATGCCCGCGAGCGCTCCCGCCGCAGCGCCGGCGCGCAGTACATCCCGACGTGTGAGCCCCGTCCCCCGCAACTTGATTGTCGTGTACCCGTATTGCGCCGACTCAAACCGCATCAGGCCAGGCGGCGCGGCCCTGCGCCTAGCCGGCGGAGCACGGAAGCCGTGCGAGCAGCGCGCGGTAGCGGCCCATGTCGGCATGGTTCCAATCGGCGTGGGTCTGATGCTGAAAGGCCGGCACCGCGTCGTGGTGAAACGGCGAGGAGAGGCTCTCGTTGTGGCCGATCACGTTCTTCAGCGACACGCTGTAGCGGCAGCGAAGCCAGCGGGTCAGCCGCAGCGATGCCGTCATCTGCGCGTGGTTTTCGAGGATCTCGCGATCCGAGAAGCCGACGTTCTCGATCCCGATGGCGGTCCAGTTCAAGCCCGTCGTGTGGCGGCAGCGCAGTGACAGCGGCACGAGCTGATCGATCCGACCGCTCGGCTCGACGAGGAAGTGGGCGCAGGTGTTCGGCAGCTCGTGAAACTCGTTGTCGGGCACGTCCGGCGCGAACGTGTTGAACGCCTGCTGTGCGGTCGAGGTCTCGGTGTAGTGCTCGACTATCACCCTCGGGTGACTGAGCACGTACGTGTCTTCGCCGTAGTGCCGCAGGGAATAGGCGGCCATCTGCAGCTTGCGCGCGGAGCCGAAAGGGATCGGCCACTGACGGATCGCCGGGCGCGGCACCGCAGCTGGAACGCTCGGCGGAGCGGGCGTCGTGCTCGTGACCGCCGCCGCCGCCGGCGCGGAAGCGGGGAGCGCGACGGGCGTCGGGGGGGAGACCGCTCGCGAGGTCGTCGAGCCGGCCACCGGCGCCGTGCCCGCCTGGCCGCCGCACCCGGCCGGCACGGACAGGACGCCCGCGAGCATTGCCGTTGCCAGTAGGCCTCTCACCGGCAGAACGATGCCACGGCAGCGCGCCGCGCGGATCACCCCGGGTCCGGGTCGTGTGCTTTCCGGCGGATCACGCGGTGGGCGATGTAGAGGACGAGAAGCACGCCTGCGGCGATCGCCAGGTAGGTGGAGTAGCGCGTGGCTTCGTTGTAGATCGTGTCGATGTGATTGCCGGAGAAGTACCCCACGCTCGTCCAGACGGCGACCCACAGGGCAGCGCCAATCGCGTTGAACATCACGAAGCGCGCCCAGTGCATCCTCGTTATGCCGGCGATGATCCCGTTCGCCTGTCGCAGGCCCTCGATGAACCGCGCCACCACGACCACCTTGCCGCCGTGCCGTTCGAAGAAACCGGTCGCCTTGTCGAGGCGCTCGGGCGTGATGAACACGTAGCGGCCGTAGCGCTCGACCAGCCGGCGGCCGCCGAAGTGACCGATCGCGAAGCCGATGTTGTCGCCGAGCACGGCGGCGAGGAAGCCGATCAGGCCAACCAGCAGCACGTTGAGGCGCCCGGTGCCGGCGTAGACGGCACCGAGGATCAGGATCGTCTCGCCGGGCACCGGCACGCCGAAGTCCTCGAGTGTCACGAACGCCGCGACGGCGAGATAGCCGTAGTTGTCGAGCGCCGGCTCCAGCGAATGAAGCACACCGGGAAGGTGTTGCGGGACGGCCGCGGCAAGGGGTGACTCAAGCACGTCGGCTGTTCGCCTTGCTCGGAGGGCCGGTCACACCCGTGATCATGACGGCCGAGCGCGCGCTGAACATGACAGCGGCGGTGGGATACTCACACCATGGCCTACAACGCCAATCTCGGTCCGTCGCGCTATGTGCCGGCAAGCGACCGGTACGAGACGATGACCTACCGCCGATCGGGGCGCAGCGGGCTGCAGCTCCCGGCCATC
>JAOPZV010000057.1 GCA_025963935.1 Solirubrobacterales bacterium | reverse complement strand
TTGTATGTCAGCTCGAGGCGCGGCATGTCGCCGTCACCCGGCTGGTTCATGAAGACGTTCACCGCCTCGTCGCGGATCGGCAGGCGAGCCACCTCCTCGAAGCCGAGCGCTTCGTAGAAGGCAATCGACCGGTCGATCTCGGCGATGCGATAGCAGGTGTGGATCAGCGCCATGTCGGCAGTCTAGGAGTAAAGACGCGCGCCGTGAGCGGTGCCCCTCTTGAATGGAGGACCTGTGGTCTGATCGGAATACGGTTCGCTTCGCCTGTGGAGTGGGTACTGCTCCTCTGAGGTCGGGCGCGGACCTCGATGGGCGACTGGTGCAAAGATCGGAGCTGTGCCTGCTCCGGGTGACACTCAGGACGGCCGCATGAGCAACGTCGACGAGAGCGAGGCCGAGCGCATCAACCGCAACCTCACGGAGTTGCTCGGGGAGCTGCGCGTCGCCATCCCGGGGGTGCAGGTGCTGTTCGCCTTTTTGTTGACGGTGCCGTTCAGTCAGCGCTTCGCGAGCGTGGGCCCGTTCGAGCGCGACGTCTATCTCGTGACGTTGCTGCTCACGGCGATCGCCTCCGCGCTGCTGATCGCCCCGTCCGCCTACCACCGGATCGAGTTCCGCCTCGGCGACAGGCCCCACATCGTCGTCGTCGCCCACCGGCTGACGCTGGCCGGATTCGCCTTCCTTGCGCTTGCCATGACCGGCGCCGTGCTGCTGATCACGCGTTATCTGTTCTCGGTGACTACGACGATCGTCGTCGTGTCGCTCGTGTTCGCGATGTTCGCGACGCTCTGGTGTCTGCTCCCGCTGGGCCGGCGGCGGGCCGTGCGCCGGAGCTCGCGTGCATCAACACCGAGTCCGGGCGAGCCGGGCGCGAGCCCGCGGTGAGTGCGATGGATGCCGGGGCCGCCACGTCGCTGGGCCGGTGAGCCGGACTCTAGACTGGCCAGCGTGCGAACACTGATCGTCGGCCACGGCGGACGCGAGGGCGCGCTCGCCATGCGCATGGCCGAGCACAGCGAGCTGCATGCTTTCGTGGGGCATGCGAATCCCTCGATCGTGCGCCACGCCGAGGAATCCGGCGGGAGCTACCTGATCGGTGACGTGTGTGACGCCCGCGCGGTCGCTGCGTTCGCGCGTGAGACGGACATCGACCTCGCGATGGTCAGCGCGGATGAGCCGCTCCAGGCGGGAGTCGTCGACGCGCTGCTCGCCCAGGGAACGCGAACCGTTGGCCCCACAACCGCCGGTGCGGAGATCGAGTGGAACAAGGCGTTCGCGCGCTCGCTGCTGTCGGAGGTGGCGCCGGCGGCGGTGCCGCGACTGCGCGTCGTTCGGCAGGAGGGCGAGGTCGCCGAGGCGATCGAGTGCTTCGGCTCGACGCCCGTGGTCGTCAAGCCCTCCGGTTTGACGGGCGGTAAGGGCGTGAAGGTGATGGGTCCGCATCTCGCCGATCACGCCGAGGCACGCGAGTATGCGCTCGCCCTGCTCGCTCGAGGGAGGCCCGGGGAGTCGGTCCTGATCGAGGAGAAGGTCACCGGCGCCGAGTTCACGATCCAGGCGATCAGCGACGGCCGGACAGTCGTGTTCCCGGCGGCGACCTATGACTATCCCTACCGCTTCGACGGCGATGAGGGACCGGGTACCGGCGGGATGGGCTCGCTGTCGCTTGCCTCCTCGGCGCTGCCGTTCATGACAGCCGCCCACTACGAGGACGCCTGCTCGATCATCGAGCGCGTCATCGGGCGCCTCGCCGACGAAGGCCGCCACTTCAACGGCGTGATGAACAGCGGCTTCTTCGCCACGGCCGAGGGGGTGAAGGTGATCGAGTTCAACGCCCGCTTTGGAGACCCTGAGTGCATGAACATCATGAGCCTGTTCAGCGGCAGCTGGCCCGAGGTGATGGAGCGCATAACCTCGGGCAGCCTCGTTGACGGCGACGTGCGGCTGCGCGAGGAAGCCTCGCTCGTCCTCTACCTCGTCTCCCCTGACTACGCGCTGGGAGGCGGTCGGCCATACGAGTTCACGGTCGACCGCGACACGATCGAAGCGGATGGCACCAACGTGTTCTTCTCCTCGGCGACGAGCCTCGGAGGGGACAGCTACCGGACCGTCGGCACATCGCGGGCCCTCGCGCTCGCCACGACCGCCCCCACACTGGAGCAGGCGCGCGTCAGGGTCGTCGACGCGGCCGTCTCCATCCCGGTGCTCGAGTGGCGGCGCGACGTGGGCGAGGAGGGCTACCTCGACGGGTTGACAGGCCTCGTGCGCTCACCCGTCTAGGCTCACGCCGTATTGCGGCGACGTCGGCCGCGGGCTTCGTGCAAGGATGCCCCTGTGCTGGTCGAGTATGCGACGCATCCCCAGTTTCTCTCGAATACCTATCTGGTCGCCGACGGTGGCGGGGGACCCGCGTTCTTCATCGATGCCGGGGGCCCGGTCGAGCCGCTGATCGAGGCGGCCGAGCGCCTCGACCTGACGCCGACCCACGTGCTGCTCACACACCACCACTTCGACCACGTCAGCGAGGTACCCACGCTTCGCGGGCGCTGGCCCGAGCTCAAGGTCCTGATCAGCGCACGCGAGCGCGACCTGCTCGGCGCGGACGGGAACGGTGCCGGGGAGGCTGCCATGGGGGGCGTCGAGGCCGGCGAGATGCTGCGCTTCGGGACGCTCGAGTGCCACCCGCTGCATACGCCCGGCCACACGGCCGGGATGCTGTCGTTCCTCGTCGGCGACCGCTCCCAGCCCCGCGGCGACGGCCCGCCCCCCCGCAGCACGGCTCCGGGCGGGTTCACCGGCGGGGGCGCCGCCGTGTTCACCGGCGACACGCTGTTCAAGAACTCAGTGGGCGGGGTGCGGGCTCCGGGGCACACCACATATGCCGATCTGCGGGACTCGATCATGGGCACGCTGATGGAGCTGCCGCCCGACACCGTGATCTATCCGGGGCACGCGGAGCCGACGTCGGTCGGCCAGGAGTGGGACTCGAACGCCTTCATCCGGGTGTGGCGCGGCCTCGACTCCGAAGGGTCGCAGCAGTGCACGGCGCTCGGTGAGCCGGCGACGCTGGTTCTCCTCGGCCAGGACTACGACGGGGGCACCAAGGCCTGGGTGCGCTGGGAGGACGGCTCCGACGACATCGTGCCGGGGTCCCGCGTAGAGCGGCCCTCGTGAGGTTGCGCGCTCGAGGGCGCCTGGCTTCGTAGCATCATGCATGGCATGGCGCGCGAGAACGAGAAGATCCCCACCTCGCGCGCACGGCGAACCGCCACGGTGGCGACCCTGGCGGCGAGCGAGGCGGTGAAGCAGTTCGGGACGCGGGCCGCCAACGTCACCCGGGGTGATGAGGCCTCCGAGGCGGCACTCGCGAGGCGCCAGCTCGAGACGGCCAAGCAGATCGTCGCCGTCCTCGGGACGATGAAGGGCGCGGCGATGAAGCTGGGGCAGGTGATGTCCTTCCTGGACGTCGGGCTCGTGCCGGAGGAGCACCGCGAGGAGTTCCAGCGGGAGCTCGCCAAGCTGCGCGACGCCGCGCCCACGGTGTCCTTCAAACAGATGAGGCGCGTAATCGAGGACGACCTCGAAGAACCGATCTCGAAGGTCTTCGCGACATTCGAGGAGGAGCCGATCGCTGCGGCATCGATCGGCCAGGTCTACCGCGCGACGCTCAAGGACGACGGCCGCGAGGTCGCCGTGAAGGTCCAGTACCCCGGCGTCGCCGGCGCCGTGCGCGCGGATCTCCAGAACCTGGACATGATCATGCGGCTGCTCAAGCGAATGACCCCCGGACTCGACGTCAAGGCGATCGCTGAAGAGATCAAGGAGCGGATCGGCGAGGAGCTCGACTACGAGCTTGAGGCCCAGAACCAGCGCTCGCTCGCGCGCATCTTCGCGGGCCATCCATTCATCGTCGTCCCCGACGTCGTGAGCAGTCTGACGCGCGAGCGGGTGATGGTCAGCGACTTCGTCAGCGGCGTCGGATTCGAGGAGCTCAAGGGCCGCTCGCAGTCCGAGCGCGACCGAATCGGAGAGATCGTCTTTCGCTTCTTCCTCGGCTGCCTCTACCGCCACCGGCAGTTCTCCGGCGACCCACATCCCGGGAACTTCCTGCTGCAGGACGATGGCCGAGTTGCGTTCCTGGACTTCGGATTGTTCAAGCGCATGGATCGAGAGCCCGTGGAGCTCGAGCTCGCCTGCCAGCGGGCCGTGGTCGAGGACGACGCGACCACGTTGCACGAGCTACTCGCCAAGTCGGGGTTCCTGCCCCAGCCGGAGCGCGTGAACCCGGCCCACCTGCTGGCGTTTATCCGCGATGCGATCTGGTGGTACACGACGGCCGACGAGACGATCGCGCTCACGCCGGAGATCGCGACCAACGTGATGATCGAGAGCTCCGATCCGCGCTCTAGCCACTTCAGGGAGATGCGCCATCAGCAGATGCGGCCCGAGCACCTGTTCGGGAGGCGCATGGAGATGCTCACCCTCGCCGTGCTCTCGCAGCTTCGGGCGCGCGCGAACTGGCACAGGATCGCCCGCGAGTGGATGTACGGAGACGAGCCGGTAACCGAGCTGGGGCACGCAGAGGCCGATTTCTACGGGCGAAGCGGCGTCGGAGCGGCCGGCTGACGCAGGTGGCCGGCGCGTGCTTGCGCTGACAGGCCGTCCACGCACGTTGCATAGCTGGAACCCTCTACCGCATAATCGGCGGGAGCATGGACCTCGACCAGGCACGCGCCATCCTCAACTACGCCCACAGCGCGTTCATCTCGATCGACGAACGTGGGGGGATCGTCTACTGGAACATCCGAGCCGAAGAGATGTTCGGGCGCACGAGGGCGCAGGCCGTCGGTCAGAGCCTGGCCGACATGATCATCCCCGAGCGCTTGCGAGACGCCCACCGCGAGGGTCTGCGCCGCTTCATGCAGACCGGCGAGGGCAAGGTTCTCAACAAGCGCCTCGAGCTGAGCGCGCTGCGTGTCGACGGAAGCGAGTTCCCGGTTGAACTCACTGTGTCCGCGCTGGCCGAGGACCGCGGCTGGTCCTTCCACGCGTTCATCCTCGACATCTCCGAGCGCCGCGACGCCGAGGTCCAGCGCCAGAGCCTGCTCGACGAGCTCCAGCGGGCCCTCCGCGGCAGCGAGGAGCGTCTGGCGGTGACGGTGAACGCGCTCGCCGAGGCGGTGACGATCCGCGGCCCGGACAATCACCTCATCTACGCGAACCAGGCCGCGCTCGATCGGCTCAGTCTCAGCTCGGTCGAGGAGCTCCGCAGAGCTGACCCACATGAGCTGATGGGCCCCTACGAGACGACCGGGGAGGACGGACGTGAGATCCGCATGGAGGACCTCCCGTCGGTTCGGGTGCTGCGCGGCGAGGACGCCGAGCCGCTGATGCTGCGGTCGGTGAATCGCAACACGGGCGAGGAGGAGTGGGTCCTGCTGAAGGCAACGGCGGTGCGCGACGCGAGCGGCGCGATCGAGGCTGCCGTCACGATCATCGAGAACGTCACAACGGCCAAGCGTTCGTCGCTGCGCATGGAATTCCTCGCGCGCGCGAGCCGCGTGCTCGCCTCCTCGCTCGACTACCAGCAGACGTTGCGCAATGTCGCCGGCCTCGCGGTCCCGCAGGTCGCCGACTGGTGCGCCGTCGACCTGTTCGATGCCGTGGGCGAGCGCGTAAGGGTTGCCGTCGCGCACGTCGATCCCGCCAAGCTGCAGATGGCCGAGCGCCTGCGGGCGTTTGAGCCCGAAGAGCTCGACCCGGACCAGGGACTCGGCCTCGTGCTCCGTACGGGCGAACCGTTGCTCTACAAAGAGATCCCTGACGAGCTGCTCGTCGAGGCGGCTGTTGACGAGGAGCACCTCGGCCTGCTTCGCGCCGTCGGGATGCGTTCCGTGCTCGTCGTCC
This sequence comes from Solirubrobacterales bacterium, assembly GCA_025963935.1. Classification (GTDB taxonomy): domain Bacteria; phylum Actinomycetota; class Thermoleophilia; order Solirubrobacterales; family Solirubrobacteraceae; genus Palsa-744. Next base: position 17,883 of record JAOPZV010000057.1, on the reverse strand, counting down.
CGATGGCCGTCCGCAGTCGCACGATCGGCGCCCTCACGATGGTCAGCGCCGAATCCGGGCGCACGTTCGACCAGAGCGACGTGGAGCTCGCCGAGCGGATCGCCGAAGTCGCGGCGCTGGCAGTGGAGAATGCCCGCCTCTACAGCGAGCGCACCGAGGTCGCGCGCACCCTGCAGAGCAGCCTGCTGCCTGAGGCGCCGCCGGAGGTCCCGGGCTGGGAGATCGCGGTCCTCTACCGACCCGCCGGCCACGAGAGCGAGGTCGGCGGCGACTTCTACGACTTCTGGGAGGTCGATGGGGACTGGCTGATGGTGATCGGCGACGTCACCGGAAAGGGGGTGCGGGCGGCCAGCGTCACCTCGCTCGTCCGCCACACTGCGTGGGCCGCATCCGACTTCGACTCCCGTCCGGGGCAGATCCTCGCGCGTGTGGACTCGGCGCTCAAGCGACGGCCATCCCTGTCCGTGTGCAGCAGCCTCTGCCTGCGCATCTCGCCGGGCCGCGCGACGCTCGCGAGCGGGGGGCACCCGCTGCCGTTTCGCCTCAGCGAGGACGGTGTCGCCGAGCTCGGAAGCGCCGGCACCCTGCTCGGCGCGTTCACCAAGTTCGACTGGCCCGAAACCGAGTTCGTTATGCGCCCGGGCGACACGCTGGTGGCGATCACCGACGGAGTAACCGATACGGTGGGCCTCGACGACGAGCGCTTCGGCGTCAGCCGCTTGGAGGAGATATTGCAGGCGACGCAGAACGAGTCGCCGACGGTCATTCGTGAACGGCTGGTTGCCGCGCTCGAGGACTTTCAGGTCGGCGCTCAAGCCGACGACACTGCCATAGTGATAATGCGCTTCACCGGCGCGCCGGCCGTCCAGGAGACGGGCCGCCTCGCCGCTAACGCCAATGTTGGAGCACTGGGGGTGCCGTGATTCAGGCTTCGCCGTTTGAAATCCGCAGCGAGCGCAACGCGGACAGTGGACGGCTGAGCCTCATCGGCGAGCTCGATATCGCCACCTCGCCACAGGTGGAGGAGGCGGCTCGAGGCATGCTGTCCGAGGGAGTTCGCGAGCTTGTCGTCGACCTTCGCGAGATCACGTTCATCGACTCCTCGGGGCTTCGCATGCTGATCGTGCTGAGCGACGGCGCCACGAAGGAGGGGTGGACGCTTGGCCTGATCCGTCCGTCGGAACCGATGTCCGTGTTCGCGATCACCGGGGCGGACGAAAACCTGCCGTTCATCGAGGAGCCGGCAGCGCAATGATCGAGGGAACCTCCAGAGACCGCGAGGCGACCGACGCGCCCTCTCTCGAGCTCGAGCTGCAGCGCAACGTCGAAGCACCTGGAATCGCCCGCACCGCCGTGACGGAGCTCTCCCACGGCCTGGGCTTGCCCGGCCCGACCTTTCAAACGCTCGTTCTGCTCGTATCCGAGGTGGTCAGCAATGCGGTCCTGCACTCCAAGGGGCCCACGCGCTCGCCGATCACGCTCACCGTCAACGTCACGCTGGACGCAGTTCGTATCACGGTCACGGACGCCGGTGGGGGTTTCGTCCCCAAACAGCGCGATCCCGCGAGCATCCACGACGGGTACGGCCTGTATCTGGTCGACAAGGCGGCGAGCCGCTGGGGTGTCGACACCACGGCCCCGACCAGTGTGTGGTTCGAGCTCGCCCGCGATGCCGCGGGCTAGAACTCGGCTGCCACGACAGCAAGCGTCACGACCGCCAGTGCCACCGCTGTGGCCGTCAGCCACATGACCAGGCGTGAGGAGAGCTCGTCGTAGCTGCCCCGGCGCAACGCCGCAGCCACGCGGTTCTGCCGCACCGCGCCGACCACCAGGACGGCCACCGCGAGCGCGCCATACCCGAGCCCGAGGAGCCTCAGCGGCCAGTGTGCGCCGCCGCCGCTCAGGCCCGGGAGGATGCGACCGACACCGACCGCCACGGCAGCGGCCCCCAATCCGGTTCGCCACCAGGCGAGCCAGGTGCGCTCCGCGGCCAGCCAGGTGCGCCGGGAGGCGTCCACTGCGCCGGACTCGATCTGCTCGCGCTCGGGCGGATTGCTCATCGCACCCGAAAAACTAGCGCCACACGCGGCGAGTCTTCGGCCTGGGTCACACCGGACCCGTCACCGGGGGGCGCCGGGCTTCTCATCAGGTGCGACCCGCGGCTAGCTCATCCGTCGGTATCGCCACACGCAGAGCGGGATGAACACGAGCAGCAGGCCGCCGATCCAAGCCGCGGCTTCGCCGAGCGAGCTCGGCGTCCCGGGGCTCAGCGCGTATGAGCGTGCGGCGTTCGCGGTGAGCGTGACCGGGCTCACTCGGGAGAAGCTCTGAAGCCAGCCCGGCATCGTCGCCAGCGGGACGAACACGGAGCTCGCGAACACAAGCGGGAAGATCACGACGAAGCCGGCCGCCTGGGCGGCCTCGGCGCCGCGCACAGTCAGTGCCACGAAGGCAAAGATCCAGCTCAACGCAAACCCAAAGGCTGCCACCACCGCGATGCAACCGATCGCCTGCAGCACCCCGGCGCGGAAGGTGAAGCCGACCAGGTATCCCACGCCGATCATCAGGGCGATGATCAGCACGTTGCGGGCGAGGTCGGCGAGCGTCCGGCCGAGCAGTACTGCAGATCGGGCCATGGGCATGGATCGGAAACGGTCGACGACGCCGCGGTCGAGATCTTCCGCCAGTCCGATTGCCGTCTGCGTGGCGCGGAATGCCACCGACTGCACAAAGATCCCAGGGAGCAGGAAGTCGGCGTAGCTGATGCCTTTCGGGAGCGACCCCTTCACCGCTCCGCCGAACACATAGACGAACAGCAGCACGAACATGATCGGCTGGATGGTCGAGAAGATCAGAAGCTGCGGCTGTCGGACGAAATGCCGCAGGTTGCGTGCTGTCACGACGCCGGCGTCTGTGATCGCCGCGCGCAGCTCAACCGGCGAGGGGACGCGCAGCCGCAGGAGCGGCGCTGCGTGTCGTTGCAGCCGGAGCTTCCTGGCACCGTGGACGGGTCCGGACGCCGCCGGGGACCCACCGGCGCCGTCTTCGCTGGGCGGTGAGCCTGTGAGCTGCAGGAACACGTCGTCGAGAGTCGGGCGACGCAGACCGAGATCGCTGACCTCTATCGCTGCTCGGCGCAACTCGGCGGCCGCATCCTCGATCAACTCCAGGCCATCTCGCGGAGCGGGAAGAGTCAGCCGGTCGGCGCGTTCGCTCGGCTCGGGCGCTCCGCAGCCGATGCGCGCGAGCACCGCCTGGGCGCGATCGCGCTCGGCGGGGTTGGTGAGCTCCACCTCGAGGATCTGTCCTCCGACCTGGTCCTTGAGCTCGTTGCCGGTGCCCTGCGCGATAACGCGTCCGTGGTCGATAACAGCAATCCTGTCCGCCAGCTGGTCGGCCTCCTCCAGGTACTGGGTGGTCAGCAGCAGCGTTGTTCCCTCGCGGACCAGTTCTCGCACGGTCGCCCAGATCTCGTTGCGACTGCGCGGGTCCAGCCCCGTTGTGGGCTCATCCAGGAACAGGATCCGCGGGTGCGTCAGCAGACTCGACGCAAGATCGAGCCGCCGGCGCATCCCGCCCGAGTAGGTGCGCGCGGGCCGATCGGCCGCGTCGGCCAGCTCGAACCGCTCGAGGAGCTCGTCGGCGCGCTCGCGCGCCGCGGCGGGGGAGAGCCGGAACAGGCGGCCGAACATGACGAGGTTCTGCCGGCCGCTGAGAATCTCATCGACCGCGGCGAACTGCCCGGTCAGCCCCAGCATCTCGCGAACCGCGACGGCGTCTCTCACGACATCGCGGCCGAACACCTCCGCCCGGCCCGCGTCGGGCTCGAGCAGCGTCGCGAGCACACGGACGAGCGTCGTCTTGCCTGCGCCGTTGGGGCCGAGGAGCGCGAACACCGCTCCCTCGGCGACCTCCAGATCGACGCCGGCGAGGGCAGTCGTCGCCCCGAAGCGCTTGGAGAGACGCTGGACGCTAACGGCAGGAGTAGAGCCGGATCCCGAGGCCATGCTGAGCCGACGATATCCGGGTCAAGTGCGTGCTGATCGGATCGACGATGGACAGGTTGACGACGTGACGTCGCCGAACGCCCTCGTTCGCCCGCCGGGCAGTTGCTCAGAGCGTCTGGATCTGCACGAGGCTCGTGGTCCCCGGCTTGCCGGAGGGGAGTCCTGCGGTGATCCCCACGCGCTGACCGCGCTTGCACCAGCCGAGCTCCACCACGCGCCGCGCCGCGTCGGCGATGAGGGCCTCGGTCGTCTCGTGGCGACGCATCGAGGATGCCCGCACGCCCCACATCAGGCCGCAGCGCCTGACCGTCTCTTTGCCCGGTGACAGGGCGTAGATCGGCACCGTCGGGCGATGCGCGGACACAAGCCGCGCCGAGCGGCCGGACAGGGTGGGGATGACCAGCGCGTCCAGGCGCAGCTCGCGTGCGGCGTCGCAGAGGTTGTGGGCCAGCGTGTATGCCGGATCCGATTGGCTGCGGCGCACACGGGACTCGTTCCACCGCTCGTACGGGGCGATCGACTCGGCCTCCACGGCCACGGCCGCCATCATCGCGACGGCCTCGACCGGATAAGCACCCACGGCGGTCTCCTGAGAGAGCATCACAGCGTCGGTGCCGTCGAGGATCGCGTTCGCGACGTCGGCCACCTCGGCGCGGGTCGGGCGCGAGGAGCTGACCATCGAGTCGAGCATCTGCGTCGCGGTGATCGACGGGCGAGCGAAGTGTCCGGCGAGCTCGAGCAGGTTCTTCTGCACGATCGGCACCCGCTCGATCGGCAGCTCGATGCCCAGGTCGCCACGCGCCACCATCACGCAGTCGGCCACCCTCACGATCTCCTCGGCATGTTCCACCGCCTGCGGCTTCTCCATCTTCGCGATCAGCGGCAGGCGCGTGTGGGCGCGCACGTCGTTGACGTCCTCGGGCGTCTGCACGAACGACAGGGCGACCATGTCGACGCCGATCGACTCACCGTGGCGCAGTAGCTCGAGGTCCTCCTCGGGCACCGATGGCAGCAGCGCGAGCGGGCCTGGGATGTTCAGCCCCTGGCGCGAGGCGACAGCGCCGCCGACCTCGACCTCGACTTCGACCTCGTGCGCCGCCGAGCGCACGTCGACGGCGCGCAGGCGAACCGAGCCGTCGGCCAGGTAGAGGATGGCGTCCTTCTCGATGACGTCGGCGAGGCCTCCCCAAGACATGCTCATGTGCCGCGCGTCGCCGGGCACCTCACCGTCGCCGCACGAGAAGGTCAGCCGCTCACCGGGCGTCAGCTCGACCACGTCCTCGCGCAGTGGGCCGATACGCAGCTTCGGTCCAGGGAGGTCCTGGAGAATGGCGACGGGGCGACCGGCGCGCCCGGCCGCATCCCGCACGCGGCGAACGGTCTCCGCGTGCTCCTCGAGCGTTCCGTGCGAGTAGTTGAGCCGCGCGACGTCCATCCCCGCCTCGACCAGGCGCACGAGCGTCTCCGGCTCGCGGGAGGCCGGCCCGATGGTTGCGACGATCTTTGTGCGGCGCATCGAACTGACGGTATCGATCGTCGGCCGCATGCGCGTCGGACGGGCGGCGTAGCATCGATTCGTGCTCGGTCCCTCACGACCCCTCCCGCGCGTCGGCGCGCGGGCGCGAATCGCCCATTTCGGCGGCGGCTTCGAGCTAGCGACCGTGCTTGCCGTGCACGACGACGGCAAGCGACTGGAGGTCCGCGGCGAGACCGGCGAGGTGATCGAGTTCGTGCTCAGCCCCGCGACCGCCAGGTTCGTGCCGGCGAACAGCCCGCACGGTCCGCGTCTGGAGCTGCTCGCAGACGGCTGATCTCAGGGCGCCTCGACGTCGGGGAAGTGCTCGGCGCAGTGCTCTCGGAGCGCACCCCGCACCCAGGCCCGCTCATCCGGTGAGGCGACGCGAAACCGGGCGAGCAGCTCCCGCGGGCGCTCGATCGGCGCTCCCGCGATGATCCAGCGCTCCGCCAGTTGCTCGAACAGCAGCTCCACCGCTCGCTGCCAGGCATCCTCGCGTGTAGCAGCGGCCCGGCCCGCACCGCCCGCGAGGACTCGTGCGTACTCCCGTCTCGAGCCGGGGGTCAGTGAGCCACGCAGTCTCAGCGTGTTGCCGGCGGCGTCGGTGTAGTCGCTGCTGGGAGCGGTGAGCTTGTCCCGCCGGCGCGCGCGCCTGCCCACGCTCAGCCCGCGTCGGCAGCCCGCTCGAGCTGTGCGCGAACGTCGCCCGTGACCGGCTTGGCGTGACCGGGCCAGGCGGCCGCCGGCTCGAGCGCCGCGAGCTTGCGGATGCTGGCCCGCGCCTGCTCGGTGTCGAAGTTGTAGATCGCCGCCGGGACCCGCGGTCCGGATCCGCGCCCCCACATGTCGAGCGTGTAGAAGCAGTCGCTGCTCAGGGCGAGGCGGTCGGACTCGCGCCACAGCCCGATCAGGCCCGGCGCGTGACCCGGGAGATCGATCACGCGGAAGCCGGCCACCTCGTCGCCCTCGACCACCGTGTCGGAGATCTTCACTGGGCCGGCATCCCAGGCGTAGCGGTGGAGCAGTCGATGGAACTGGCGCAGGGGCGTCGGCAGACCGAGGAGCCCGTCCGGCCAGTAGCGGAACCCGCCGGTGCCTTCCGCGTCCTGCACCTCGTCGGCATGGCACAGCACGGGCACCCCAAGCGCCGGGGCGACGCCCCGGTGGTCGGTGTGTCCGTGTCCGAGGACGACCCGGCGGATGCCGCCGAGCTTCGCACCGGCGCGTGCCACCGCGCGGGTCATCGTGCGCGCGCCCGCGTCGAACAGCGTGACGCCGCCGTCATCCTCGATCAGATACACGTTGCAGCGTCCCGGCTGCCCCTGAACGACCCACACGCCCTCCGCGACGAGCTGGGCGTCGCCGGGGCCGAGGCTGTCAGCCAGTCGCGTCTTGGCGTTGAACGCGCCCATCATGCGCTGTTCCGCGGCCGAGCCCTGGGGCGGCATCATCCCGATCTGACGGGCGAAGGTCATCGAGTCGGTGAACGCATCGTTGCTCTCGATCAGGCCGTCACGCACGGTGATCAGATCGAAGCCCTCCAGGACGACCGGGTTGCCCGTCGGAGCGACCCCGCCGAAGCTCCCCGGTCCCGCGAATGTCCCTGTCATGCGCCAGTGCACCCCGCAGCGATCCTCCTCGCTGGTCGTCGAGACGATCTCCATGCTGAGGTCCGGGAGCGCGCCGATCAGCTCGCCGATGAACTCGCGGACGCCCTCTGGGGCGAGCACGTCGACCCGGCCGCGCACGTTCTCGCGGCCTCCCGCCGCCCATAGCGAGACAGCCGTGTCGAGATCGCACGCATCGATCGCCTCGAAATAGCGTCGCGTCACGCCCTCTGGTCCTGCCTTGGAGGACTTGCTCCCGGAGATGCGTTTGCGGCGGATCGCCGCCTGCTGCATGTTCGCGGCAACCTCCTGAACCTTGGTGGTCGCCTCGCTGGTGCTCTCCTCCTCGGCCATGCCCGCCTCCTTTACGCCGCTGAAGAGCCGTAGTCTAGTCTCCGCCGCGTGGCGCAGGCGACCAATCGCAGATCGTCCGAGTCGCCGGCGACGCCCGCGGTCAAGCGCGAGCTGGGACGAGGCGAGCGCGTGGTCGCCGGGGTGTACCGCCTGCGGCTGCCGCTGCCGTGGCCAGGCGTTCCGCATTGCAACGCCTGGGCGGTGCGCGCCGGAGATGGGTTCGTGCTGTTCGACACCGGCATGCACCAGCCCGACTCGCTCGCCGACCTCGAACGGGCACTGGCGATGTGCAACCTGCGTCTCGAGGATGCGAGCCTTGTCGTCTGCACCCACGCCCACTCCGATCACTACGGCCAGGCCGCCACGGTCGTCGAGCGGGCCGGCTGCGAGCTGTGGATGCATCCCAACCACGAGCACATGAGGCGCATGGCCGAAGACCCCGCGGCGCTGCTGGCGCGACGGCTGGAGGTGGCGCGCCAAAGCGGTGTGCCGGAGGAGCCGCTGCGGCGCTATGCGGCCGAGCGCGCCCGTCGGGAAACGGGCGTCGCGGCGGTCGTGGAGCCCGACCGCGAGCTGCTTCCCGGGCTCAGCATCGAGACCGACCTAGGCGAGTGGACGGTCCATGAGACGCCTGGCCACGCTCCGTCTCACGTGTGCCTGTTCCAGCCGGAGCGCCGGATGCTGATCTCCGGCGACCATCTGCTCGGACGCATCTCGCTGTTCTTCGACTATGGCTATACGCCCGACCCCGTCGGAGAGTTCCTGCAGTCGCTCGAGAACGTCGAGCGGCTGGGCGCACGCCTCTGCCTCCCGGGGCATGGACGGACATTTACCGACGTCCACGCTCACATCCGCGGAAACCGCACGCTCGTGGACGAGCGCCTCAGCGCCACCCTCGCGGCACTCGCCGGGGGTCCGCTCACAGCGTTCGACATCGCTCCCCACATCTACGGTGGATCACTTGCCCCCGCAAACGCCCACCGGCTCCTCTCGGAGGTACTCGCCTATCTGGCGCATCTGGAGGCCGTCGGGAGCGCCACGCGCATTCCGGGTGAGCTCGAGCGCTGGACTGCGTAACGCCGAACTGCATAATCAAGTGATGCGCATCGACGACATCCTCGCCGCCGACGGGCCGGTCTTCTCCTTCGAGTTCTTCCCTCCGAAGACGGACGACGGCGAGCGCAACCTCGAGAACGCGCTCGCCGAGCTGCGCACGCTGGAGCCCTCCTTCGTATCGGTCACCTACGGGGCCGGCGGCTCCACGCGGGAGAAGACGATCGAGATCGTCAAGCGCATCCGAGATCAGCACGGCCTGGAGGCGATGGCGCATTTCACGTGCGTCGGCGCCACGGTGCCGCAGCTTCGGCACACGCTCGACGAGATGCAGGAGGCCGGCATCGACAACGTGCTGGCCCTGCGCGGCGACCCCCCCGCGGGCGAGGAGAGCTGGACGATGACCGAGGGCGGCCTGGAGTTCTCACGCGAGCTGGTCGAGCTGATCGCCGCCGACTACCCGTTCGCGATCGGCGCCGCCTGCTTCCCGGAGACTCACATACACGCCGAGAGCCCCGAGGCAGATCTCGAGCATCTCGCCGAGAAGGTCGACGCGGGGGTTGCCTTCCTGATCACACAGCTGTTCTTCGACAACGCCGTCTACTTCCGCTTCCTGGAGCGTGCGCGCTCCGCCGGGATCAAGGTCCCGATCATCCCGGGCATCATGCCGATCACGCGGGTCGGCCAGGTCGAGCGGATGGCGAGCATGTGCGGCGCCTCGATCCCCGAGGAGCTGCGCAGCGAGCTGCATGCGCGCGAAGAGGACCCGGAGGCGGTGCTCGACTTCGGGGTCGCCTACGCGACGCTCCAGTGCGCCGAGCTGCTCGCCGCGGGTGCTCCCGGGATCCACTTCTACACGCTCAACCGATCACCCGCCACGCGTGCCATCCTCGGCGCCCTGAAGCTCGCCAGGCCGTGGGAGAAGGCCGTCTATCCCGGCTCGATCTCGAGCGCCTCGGCGACGCGCGGCGACCCGTCCGCCGCCTCATAGCGCACGTCCACCGAGTCGTTCTGCCGGTAGGTGCCGACGCCCCACGCGCCGAGAAGCCAGCGCCACCCGCTGATCCGGTCCTTGCGCAGCTCGCGCTCGAACACGAGCGATCCGTTCCGCACCGTGTAGTCCGCCCCCAGCCGCTGCGGCACCCCGTTGAGGAACACCTCATAGGAATCGCGTACGTCGCGCGGCAGCCTGACCGTTGACCTGGTCACCTCGCCGACATTATGACTGCGACGATTCGTCCCCGGCAGCTGTGCGGCGCGGCTGTGCGAGTGAGTCAGCCACCGAGCCACAGCAGCAGCTCCTCATCGAAGGTCTGCCCCGCCGGTGCTGGCTCTCCCCGTCGGATGGCACGCGCGAAGCCTACGCCGCGCGATCGAGGCGGACGGCCTTGTCAGCCGGCCGCGTCGACGCGTACTCTCACAAGCCGATGCCCGAGCAGCACCCTACGCGCGAGATCTCCTACACCGTCCGGCGCTCGAGCCGGGCGCGGCGGGTCCGCGTGAACGTCCACGCGCACACCGGCGTCGAGGTCGTCCTGCCCGCACGCGCTCCAGAGCGGGCCGCCGCGGCCGCTGTCAGCGAGCTGCGACCGTGGATCGAGCGGCGGCTGCACGAGGCGCGCGAGGTACGCGCCCGGATTGCTGCTCGCGGTGGGACGGTTCCCTACCTCGGCACGCCCCTGGAGCTGGTACCCGAGTCGGGCCGCAAACGCGCGCACCGCAGCGGGGAGCGCCTGCTCGTGCCCGCCGCCGACGCGCAGCCGGCCATCGAGCGCTTCTACCGGCGCGCGGCACGCGAGGAGATCGGCAGGCGGCTGGACCGCGCGACGGAGCTCGCCGGGAGCGCCTACAGCGCGCTTGACATCCGCGCCCAGCGCACGCGCTGGGCATCCTGCTCGCCGAGCGGGCGCATGAGCTTCAACTGGCGGCTGCTGCTGGCGCCCGAGCGCGTGCTCGATTATGTCGTGTGGCACGAGGTCTGCCACCTGGAGGTCCTCGACCACTCGCCCCGCTTCTGGTCGCTGCTGGAGCGCCGCTGGCCCGGATACGCCGAGGATCGCGCCTGGCTGAGGCGCCATGGCGCGACGCTGGTGCTCTGACCGATCCGCTATCGCCGGCGCCTCATCTGCGGCGCAGGCCGGCTCGGCTTCGCGGCTACTCCGAGATCAGGCCGTCGGCCAGCACCAGGGCAACCAGATGCGCACGCGTGTGTGCGCCGGTCTTCCCCATCGCGTTGCGGACGTGGCTGCGAACCGTGTCCGGCGAGAGCGAGAGCTCGGCGGCGATTCGGCGGGTGTTCGACCCGAGCGCCACGTGTCGCACAACCTCACGCTCGCGGGTCGTGAGCTTCGACTCCACGCCACGCGGCGGCTCGGGCGGGGGGCTGCCGATCAGCTCGGGGCCGTCGGGCTGGAAGCGGGCCGAGAGCGTGACCACCAGCGCCACCCAGCGGCCGTCGAGCATCGTGCCGTGGGCCGCATAGGACACGTTCAGCTGCGTGCCGTTCGCGTGTTTTATGACCCGATCGCCGTAGAGCTGATTCGTGTCTATCAGTTTCTCCCAGCGCGTCGCGATCCTGTCGCTCTCGTCGACCACCATGCTGTCGGAGATGCTCCCGACGATCTCCGAGCGCGGATATTCGTAGAGTTCGATCAGCGCGTCGTTGACCTCGACGTAGCGGCGGTCGCGGTCGACGAGCGCCATCGGGATTCGCGACTGCGCGAACACGGCCAGAAACGACTCGGCTAGGCCGTTCGGAGAAGGGGGCTTTGAGATGTCTTCCAGCATGTCCCGGCGCAACCTGACGGGCGCGAATCCAGCTTATGGAACGTTGCATCGGCCAGGTATCGGCCGTTTGGGGGATGGGGTCAGTTGCGCTGGTCGATCGGTGCGTAGTCGCGATCGCGATCGCCCGTGTAGATCTGTCGCGGACGCGCGATCTTCTGCTCGCCGTCCTCCACCATCTCCAGCCATTGGGCGATCCAGCCACTGGTGCGGCCGATCGCGAACATCACCGGGAACATGGCGACGGGCAGGCCGAGCGCCTCGTAGATCAGGCCCGAGTAGAAGTCGACGTTCGGGTAGAGCTTGCGTGAGGTGAAGTACTCGTCGTCGAGCGCGCGCTTCTCGAGCTCCGTGGCGACCTCCAGGAGCGGGCTCTTGCCACGCACCTCGAACACGTCGTCGAGGTGTTTGCGGATGATCCTCGCCCGCGGGTCGTAGTTCTTGTAGACGCGATGACCGAAGCCCATCAGCCGCTCGTCGCCCGCCTTCACCCCGGCGAGGAAGTCGGGGATGTTCTCGACGCTGCCGATCCGCTGAAGCATCCGCAGCGCCGCCTCGTTGGCGCCGCCGTGGAGAGGCCCGTACAGGGCGGCGACCCCCGCCGCGACCGCGGTGTATGGGTCCACCTGGGTGGAGCCGACGGAGCGAACCGCGCTGGTCGATGCGTTCTGCTCATGGTCGGCGTGCAGGATGAACAGCACGTCGAGCGCGCGTTCCAGACGAGGATCGGGCTCGTACTTCAGCTCGGTCATCTTGTACATCATCGATAGGAAGTTGCCCGCATAGTTGAGGTCGTTGTCCGGATAGACGTACGGCTGGCCCATGTTGTGCCGGAACGCGAATGCAGCCAGCGTCGGCATCTTCGCCAGCAGCCTGATGATCTGGATCCGGCGGACATCGTCGTCATGGATCTGGTTGGCGTCCGGATAGAAGGTCGAGAGGGCTCCCACGGAGGCGACGAGCATGCCCATCGGGTTGGCGTCATAGCGGAAGCCCTGCATGAAGTCCTTGACGTTCTCGTGCACGAACGTGTGAATCGTTATCTCGTGCACCCAGTCCTCGAGCTGAGCGCGCGTCGGCAGGGCACCGTTGATCAGCAGGTAGGCGACCTCCAGATAGGTGGAGTGCTCACACAGCTGCTCGATCGGATAGCCGCGGTGCTGGAGGATCCCGGCATCCCCGTCGATGTAGGTGATCGCGCTGCGACACGAGGCGGTGTTCGTGTAGGCCGGGTCGTAGGCCATCAGGCCGAAGTCCTCTGCCCCGGTCTTGATCTGCCTGAGGTCCATCGCCCGCACCGTCCCGTCCTCGATCGGCAGCTCGTAGCTCGTGCCAGTGCGGTTGTCGGTCACGGTGAGCGTCTGTTCCGCCTGGATGGCGCCGTCCGACGTCTGCCCGGGGGCGCCCGCTTGTGCATGGGTCGTCATGTGCGTCTCCTGTCCACGGTTACGGGCTGCTCTACCCGATTATGGGCCAACCGCCCCGCGAGCCGCGGCGCATGCATCACAGCGCTCAGCTGCGGGGTAGGCGCTGACGGGCCGCGAGCGCGCGCACGCGGGCCGGCGAAGAGGGCGACGGCGTGCCGTGTGGGCCGCGCCGCGGCGGGCGCGGAAGCCTCGAGCGGGGATGGTGCGGGTGAACCGGCCGCGGGCGCGGCCCGGTCCCGCCGTCCTGGCCCTGGGCGCTCTCGGGTGCCTGGCCCACTGCCCAGCGCACCAGCAGGAACAACGCCACGATCGGGATCTTCAGGAAGACCATCAACCAGATGAACGTCCACACTTCCACTCCGATCGATCGTATACCCGGTGCGGAATCCGTACAACCCCGCGCGGTGCCGTGTGCAGGCGCGATGCTCGCACAGGGCTCGCCGTCAGCCGCGGAGCTCCAGGGGAGCGCCGCTGAACTGCGTCATCGCGTGCAGTTCGGCAATCCGCGCGACGATCTCCCGACCCGCCAGGCGCTCCAGGCGCTCGGTTCCGAACTCCTCGACGTTGAACGAGGCGAGCACCGTCGCGTGGGCCATGGCGCGGCGCAAGAGCTCTTCGTCGAGCTCCTCGGGACCAGCGTCGCCGGCGTCCCGGCCTGCCAGGTGGGCGGCGATGTAGCCGACCAGACCCCCCGCGAAGGTGTCACCGGCACCGGTGGGGTCGATCACGGTCTCCAGCGGATAGGCGGGTAGCGCGAAGAACCCGGAGCGGGTGACCAGCGCCGCGCCGTACTCTCCCTGCTTGGCCACGATCACGCTGGGACCGCGCGGCTGCTCGGATCCGGCACGCCCGGCGGGTGCCCACGAGAGGATCTCGCGGGCCGCCGTGACGAGGTTGGGCTTGCCGGTCAGTTGGCGCAGCTCTGCGTCGTTGAGGATCACGCAGTCGACGCTCTCGATCGCGCTGACCAGCGAGTCGCGCGCGATGTCGATCCACAGGTTCATCGAGTCCAGGGCGACGAAGCGGGCGTCGGGCATCTGGCGACGCACCTCGATCTGCAGCTCCGGCTGGATGTTCGCCAGGAACAGCACGTCGCTGGAGCGGGAGCGCTCCGACAGCTTCGGCGTGAAGCCCTCGAAGACGCCGAGCTGGGTGTCGAGCGTCTCGCGCGAGTTCAGGTCCCAGCCGTACTCGCCCTGCCAGAAGAACGTCTTGCCGCCCGCCACGCGCTCGACGTCCGTCACATCCACGTTGCGGCGGCGCAACACCTCGAGCTGCTCCTCGCCGAAGTCATCGCCGACCGGGCCGACCACGTGCACGTCCTCGAAGAACGATGCGGCCAGCGCGAAGTGAACTGCCGCGCCGCCGAGCATGCGCTCGCGCGAGCCGAACGGCGTCTTGACGGTGTCATAGGCGATCGATCCGACCACGGTGATTGACATGGGCGCGCACCTTAGAGGACGCCGGCGCCGACATGCGCGCCGGCGAGGTGTCCCCGAGCGCAGCGGCCGGTGCTGGGAGTCGGCGCCGGCGCGCGCCATGCTTCGCGCTTCAGCTCTCCGCTAGCCTCGGTCCATGCGCGCGATACAGATGACCGAGTTCGGCGGCCCCGAGGTGCTCAAGCTCGTGGACCTCGCCAAGCCGCGGCCCGGCCCCGATGAGGTCCTCATCAGGGTCACCCGCGCGGGCATGAACTTCGCCGACACGCACACGCGCACGAACTCCTACGTCCAGAAGGCCACCCTGCCGCTCGTCCCCGGCGGCGAGGTTGCGGGCGTCCGCGAGGACACCGGCCAGCGCGTCGTCGCGCTCGTCGGCAGCGGCGGCTACGCCGAGTACGCCACGGCGCCCAGCAGCCTGGTCTTCCCGATCCCCGACGAGCTCGACGACGGCACCGCCCTGGCGATGATCGTCCAGGGTCTCACCGCGTGGCACCTCTACCGCACCGCCGGCAAAGTCGCCAGCGGCGAGAGCGTCGTCGTGCACGGCGCCGCCGGCGGTGTGGGATCGCTGGCCGTCCAGCTGGGCCACTCCCTCGGCGCCGGCCCTGTGATCGCGACGGCCTCCTCCGAGGAGAAGCGCGCGCTGACCCTCGAGCTGGGGGCCGACGTGGCGATCGACCCGGACCCCGACGGCCTGACCGAGCGCCTGATCGAGGCCAACGCGGGCCGGCCCGTGGACGTCGTCTTTGAGATGTCCGGCGGCGAGGTGTTCGACGCCTCCTACCGGGCCCTCGCGCCGTTCGGACGGATCGTTGCCTACGGCATCGCCACCGGCCAGCCGAACAAGGTGTCTACCGGCTCCCTGCTGCGCAACTCGCGTTCGGTGGTCGGCTTCTACCTGTTCCACTGCCTGGAGCGCCCCGGAATGTTCGCGGAAGCGCTGTCCGAGCTGTTCGCGCGCGCGGCCCGCGGTGAGCTGAAGGCGATCGTCGGCCACACCTATCCCCTGGGACAAGCCGCCCAGGCGCAGATTGACCTGCGTGAGCGGCGCACCACAGGTAAGCTGCTGCTCGACCCGTCCGAGTGAGCAAGTCCTTCGCCGATCTCGGGCTCTCCGAGTCCACTCTCCACGCGCTGCGCGATGTCGGCTACGAGTCGCCGAGTCCGATACAGGAACAGGCGATCCCGGCGCTGCTGGAAGGCCGGGACGTGATCGGCCAGGCGCAGACCGGAACGGGCAAGACGGCCGCCTTCGGGCTGCCGATCATGCAGTACATAGACCCATCGGAGCCGTCGGTGCAGGCGATCGTGCTGACGCCCACCCGCGAGCTGTGCATCCAGGTGACGCAGGCGCTGCGGACCTACGGCGCCCACACCGGCATCGACGTGGTCGCAGTGTTCGGCGGCGCGCCGATCCGCACGCAGCAGGCACAGCTGCGGGCCGGCGGTCACGTGGTCGTGGGCACCGTCGGGCGGGTCCTAGACCTGATCTCCCGCCACTCGCTCGTCCTGCACGACTGTCGATTCGTGGTGCTCGACGAGGCGGACGAGATGCTCGACCTGGGCTTCCTGGAGGATGTCGAGAAGATCCTCTCGCTGACCCCCGCGAGCCGTCAGACGGCACTCTTCTCGGCCACCATGCCAGGGCCGATCCGCACGCTCGCCGACCGCTACATGTACGACCCGACGGTGATCCAGGTCGAGGCCGCGACGTTGACGATCGACACCGTCGCGCAGTTCCAGCTGCCGGTCGATGCCAAGGGAAAGCCCGACAAGCTCGTCGAGGTGCTGCGCGACGAGTCACCCGAGCAGGCGATCGTGTTCGTGCGCACGAAGATCCGCTGCGACCAGCTGTTCCGCACCCTCCGCGACCGCGGGATGAACGTGAGGGCGCTGCACGGCGATATGTCGCAGGGCTCACGTGACGGCGTGATGCTCGCCTTCAAGGGGGGCCGCGTGCCGATCCTCGTCGCCACCGACGTCGCGGCCCGCGGACTGGACATCTCGACCGTCACACACGTAATCAACTACGACGTGCCGACCAGCCCCGACACCTACGTGCACCGCATCGGGCGGACCGGGCGCGTCGGGCGCTCCGGGCGGGCGATCACGTTCGTCGAGGACCGCCAGAAGCGGGAGCTCGAGGCGATCGAACGGCACATCGGGACGGCGGTCGCCCAGTGGGAGAAGGGCGCGACCGCCGCGCCCACGCCGGTGCGCGAGCGCCCGCGCCGGCACTCCAAGCCGCACATATCCCGCCGCAACGACGGAGAGCCCTACGCCAAGCTGGTGCTTGGCGGCGGCCGAGCGGCAGGCCTGCAGGTCGCGGACATCGTCGGCGCCGTCACGTCCTCCACGGGCCTCGACGGCGAGGCCATCCGTGACGTTCTCGTACTCGACCGCTTCTCTTTCCTATCGGTTCCCGCCGCGGAGGCCGAGCGGGTGATCGATGCGCTCGACGGACAGCAGATGCGCGGCCAGGAGCTCAGCCTCGAGCGCGTGAAGGTAAGGTAGGCGCATGTCGATGGCCACCATGCAGACCACCGAAGGGCCGATCGTCTTCGAGCTGTTCGACGAGGACGCGCCGAAAACGGTCGAGAACTTCCGCAAGCTCGTCAGCGACGGCTTCTACGACGGGCTGACCTTCCACCGCGTGATCGACGACTTCATGATCCAGGGCGGCTGCCCCCAGGGAACCGGCACCGGTGGCCCGGGCTACACCTTCGAGGACGAGATCAACCCGCACAAGATCGTGCGGGGGGCGCTCGCGATGGCGAACGCCGGCCCCAACACCAACGGCTCGCAGTTCTTCATCGTCACCGCCGACGCCTGCCCGTGGCTCGACGGCAAACACACGGTGTTCGGTCAGGTGAGCTCGGGGATGGATGTCGTCGAGAAGCTCGAGGGCGTCGCCACCGATTCTCGTGACCAGCCGCTCGAGCCGATCGGCATCGCGTCGATCGAGCTCTCCGAGTAGCCCTCCCGCCGGCCGCACGGTCGGAGTAGTCTTCTTCGCTACGAGCGAGCGAGCACGGGAGGGCGAGATGGCCACGGTGGAGCAGCAGGTTTCTCAGCAGATGCGGGGCGACGCAGCCGAGTCCGGCAACGGCAAGCCGGGTGGTGGCATCCCCGTCGAGAATCCCGCCACCGGCGAGACCGTTGCCACGGTTCCCGACCTCGGAGCCGACGCGGTAGCCGAGATGGCGGCGCGCGGCCGCGCAGCGCAGCCGGAGTGGGAGGCGTACGGGTTCGAAGGACGCTCGCGGGTGATGAAGCGCGCTCAGAAGTGGCTGATGGACAACGCCGAGCGGGTCGTCGAGACGATCGTCTCGGAGACCGGAAAGACCTACGAGGATGCACAGCTCGCAGAGATCGGCTACGCCGGCAACGCGTTCGGCTTCTGGGCCAAGGAGGGCCCCTCCTACCTCGCCGACGAGAAGGTCAAGTCCAGCCAGGTCCTGGTGAAGGGGAAGAAGCTCGTGCTGCGCTATCAGCCGCTCGGGCTGATCGGCGTGATCGGGCCCTGGAACTATCCCCTCACGAACTCCTTCGGCGACTGCATCCCCGCGCTGATGGCCGGCAACAGCGTGATCCTCAAGCCCTCGGAGATCACGCCGCTGACCTCGCTGCTGATGGCCGAAGGGCTCAGGGAGTGCGGACTGCCCGAGAACGTCCTGCAGATCGCCACGGGAC
>JAOPZV010000052.1 GCA_025963935.1 Solirubrobacterales bacterium | reverse complement strand
TACTGCAGGGCGATCGAGATGGCGGTCGCGAAGGAGTTCATCATCCCGCGCAGAGTCGATCCCTCCTTGCCGAAGTCGGTCAGGAAGATCTCACCGACGCTGCCGTCGGGGTACATCCCCGCGGTGATGTAGCCCTCGTGGCCGCCGATCGAGAACTTGTGCGTGATCGAGTGGCGCTCGCGCGGCATCCGCTTGCGCCGCGGCCCGGCCTCCGCGAGCGCCCGGCTGACGGCCTGCTCGACGATCGCGTCCACGTCGGCGGCTGGGACTCCGGCCCCCTGACCCAGGCCTGCGGCGGTGCCGGCGTCCGTGCGCAGCGCCTGCGCCGTCTTTGACCCGTCGCGGTAGATGGCGAGCGCCTTGATGCCGAGGTGCCAGGCCTGCGTGTAGGCGTCGGCGATGTCCTCGACGGTCGCCTCCTGCGGCAGGTTGACTGTCTTGGAGATCGCCCCGGAGATGAACGGCTGCACGGCACCCATCATCTTCAGGTGCCCCATGTGCGAGATCGCGCGCTCGCCGACCGCCACGTCGAACACCGCCAGGTGCTCGTCGCTCAGGCCGGGAGCCCCGAGGATCGTGCCGTGCTCGGCGAGGTGCGCCTCGATCTGCTCGACCTGCTGCTCTGAGTAGCCGAGCGTCTGCAGCGCGAGCGGAACGGTGCGGTTGACGATCGTCATCTGCCCGCCGCCGACCAGCTCCTTGAACTTCACCAGGGAGAAGTCGGGCTCCACGCCGGTCGTGTCGCAGTCCATCAGGAAGGAGATCGTGCCGGTCGGCGCCAGCACGGTGGCCTGCGCGTTGCGGTAGCCGTGGCGCTCGCCGAGCTCGACAGCCTCCTCCCATGAGCGCTGCGCCGCCGCGAGCAGCTCCGAGTCGGCGCAGGCCTCCTCGGGGATCACGAAGGAGGCGTCACGGTGCATGCGCATCACGGCGTTGTGCGGCTCGCGGTTCTCCTCGTAGTGCTCGTAGGGACCGAGCGCGCCCGCGACCTCGGCCGAGCGGCGGTAGGCCCTGCCGGTCATCAGCGCGGTTATCGCCGCTGCGGTTCCCCGCCCGCGGTCGGAGTCGTAGGGCATCCCGTCGCTCATCAGGTAGGCGCCGAGGTTCGCGTAGCCGAGCCCGAGCTGGCGGAATGCGCGCGCGTTGACGCCGATCTCCTCGGTCGGGTAGCTGGAGGGGCCGACGATGATCTCCTGTGCGAGGAGCATGATGTCGACGGCGTGCTCGAAGGAGCCGACGTCGAGTGTGCCGTCGGCGCGGCGGAACTTCATGAGGTTCAGCGAGGCGAGGTTGCATGCGGAGTTGTCGACGTGCATGTACTCGCTGCAGGGGTTCGAGGCGTTGATGCGCCCGCTGTTCGGCGAGGTGTGCCACTGGTTGATCGTCGTGTCGTACTGCACGCCCGGGTCCGCGCAGCGCCAGGCGGCCTCGGCGATCTCGCCCATCAGCCCGCGTGCGCTGACCGGCTCCCCGACGGGCTCGCCTGTGGAGCGGGCGAGCAGCTGCCACTCGCCGTCCTCCGCGACGGCGCGCATGAACTCGTCGGTGACGCGCACCGAGTTGTTGGCGTTCTGGTACTGGATCGACTTGAAGCCGTCACCGTCGATCGACATGTCGAAGCCGGCGTCGCGCAGCGCGGCGGCCTTGTCCTCCTCCTTGGCCTTGCACCAGATGAACTCGCGGATGTCGGGGTGGTCGATGTCGAGCACGACCATCTTCGCCGCGCGACGTGTCTTTCCACCGGACTTGATCGTCCCCGCCCACGAGTCGGCGCCGCGCATGAACGACACGGGGCCGGAGGCGGTCCCGCCCTTTGCGAGCGGCTCCAACGAGCCGCGGATGTTCGACAGGTTGATCCCGGAGCCCGAGCCGCCGCGGAAGATCATCCCCTCCTTGGTGTTCCTGTCGAGGATCGACTCCATCGTGTCGTCGACGCTGAGGATGAAGCAGGCGCTGCACTGCGGGCTCTCCTCGAAGCCGACGTTGAACCACACGGGCGAGTTGAACGCCGCCATCTGGTTGACCAGGATGTGGGTGAGCTCGTGATTGAAGGCGCGCGCGTCCTCTTCGCCGGCGAAGTAGCCGCCAGCGCGTCCCCAGCCGGTGATCGTGCCGGCCACGCGGCTGATCATCTCCTTGACCGAGCTCTCGCGCGCGTCGGAGCCGAGCTGGCCCCGGAAGTACTTCTGGGCGACGATGTTCGTGGCGTTCTGCGACCAGCTCTTGGGGAACTCGACGTCCTTCTGCTCGAAGGCCACCCGGTCGCCGTGACCGATGCGCGCTTCGCGCAGCTCCCACTCGACGGCGTCGAATGGGTGTGTCTCGGCGGTCGTGAAGAAACGCTCGATCGACAGCGCCCTGCCGGACGCTGTGTAAGGGGTGGCGGTGGGGTGCTGGTGTGGGTTCATCGGACCTTCCTCCTCTGCGGCGCCGGCGTGCTGGTCGCGCAATCTTTAGCTCTTGTTGGGGTCGACGATCATCCCTCTCAGGTCAGACGGAATGGAACGCCGTGCGCGTCTTCCGCATAGAGCGGAAAAGTGGAGGAGAACACCCTCAATTGTAGAAGGCGCCGACCGCGCCTGCGGCTCCGGACGGCCTCCGGGCCGGGCGCCGGGGAGGCCGTCCGGCCTCAATGCCCGACGCGAATCCAGTCGCTGAATTCGGCCCACGTGGAGGACGCGCGGAAGCCCGCCTCGGACACCACGTGCCGGGCCGAGAGCACCCAGTGGGGCTCGAAGGCCCGCATCCGGGCGACCCCCCAGGCCGCGCAGGCGAGGGCCACCAGGCCGGCGATCGCGGCGAGCGCGATCGCGCCACTCGACAGCCCCCCTGAGCGCTGAGCCGCGACGCGGGCAGGCGCGCGTGACGCGGGAGACGTCTTTGCTGCCGCGGGCACTGGAGTCGGCGACGCCGCCGGCGTGGCCGGCGTGGCCGGCGTCTTGGCGCCGCCGGCGGCCAACCCCTGCAGTTTGCGTTTTTTCGCAGGAAGGTGGGTGCTCTTGGGAGCGGCCGCCCCGCCCACTTTCCCCGTGGCGGAGGGTCGTACCGAGGTGGCTTTGGGGTTGTAGATCTTCAGCGTGCCGGTCGAGGTCTTGATCGTCTTGACGGGGGCGGCGGACGCCGGCGCGGTGAAGGCGGGCAGCAGGGCGAGGCTCGCCACGGCGCCTGCGAGCGGTGCACGCAGCAGGAGGCGGGAACGGCGGCTGCGGCGGGAGAGGTGCGACATGACGGTGGTAATGCTAGTCGGGGGCGCGGGCGCCCGGCAGCAGGTCCTCGACGGCGGTGAGGCCGTCACGCAGCACCTGCGCGGGAGGCTGGGTCGCGTCGATCACGCGGATCCTGTCGGGCTCGGCACGGGCTAGCTCCTCGTAGGCGGAGGCGATCGTGGCGAAGAAGCGCTCGCCCTCGAGCTCGAGGCGGTCGGGCTCGAGTGCGCGGTCGTGCGCCCGCTCGCGCCCGGCGGCGGGCGAGATGCGCAGGAGCAGCGTGCGATCCGCCGCGAGCGGGCCGGTGGCGAACAGGTTGATCGCTCGCACCTGCTCCACCCCGAGGGACCGGCCGGCTCCCTGATAGGCGAGCGAGGAGTCGACGAAGCGGTCGAGCAGCACGATGGCGCCGTCGCGCAGCAGCGGCAGCAGCCGCTCCTCGACGAGCTGGGCGCGGGCGGCGGCATACAGGAGCGCCTCGGCGCGCGCGGCGACGCTCAGCGCCGGGTCCTTGACGAGCGCGCGGATCCGCTCGGAGACCTCCACGCCTCCGGGCTCGCGGAGCAGTGCGACGTGCGGCGCACGGGCGGCGAGCTCGCGCTGGAGGCCCTCGGCGAGCGTCGACTTGCCCGCGCCGTCGAGCCCCTCGATCGTGATCAGCCTGCCTCGGGCCACGCGGCCACGGTACAGATGCGCGCGGCCCGCACCCGCACGCGGCCCGGGCGTTGGCTGAGCGGCCCGCATCTAGGATGGCGGGATGAGCGTCGTCGCCGGATCCTCCGACCAGCACCAGGCGGACGCCGCCGCGCGGCTGCCGGGGATCGACGCGCATCCGCACGCACGCGCGGTGCTCGTGCCGGCGCTCCCGCCGCAGGGCGATCCCTCGCACGCGTATCTGTTCCACGGCCCGTCGGGCACCGGCAAGCGGACGGTCGCGCGCGCGTTTGCTGCGGCCCTGCTCGCGGAGGGGGCAAGCGACCCGGCTGCGGTCGCCGAGCGCGTTCGCCGCGGCTCCCATCCGGACCTGACGTGGGTAACGCCGTCGGGGGCCGCGGAAGTGCTCGTGGCGGACATCGAGGAGCCGGTGGTGGCGGCGGCGAGCCGCACGCCGTTCGAGTCGACCCGCCGGGTGTTCGTGATCGAGGCGGTGGACACGATGAACGACCAGGCGGCGAACAGGATGCTGAAGACGCTCGAGGAGCCGCCGGCGTTCGCGCACCTGCTGCTTCTGACCGACCGCCGCGAGGACGTGCTGCCGACGATCGCCTCGCGCTGCCAGCATGTCCGCTTCGATCCTCTCCCGCCGGGCCGCATCGCGGCGGGCCTCGAGGGCGTCGACCCTGAGCGGGCGCAGGCCTGTGCGCGTCTGGCGTTCGGCGACGCGCGGGCGGCGGCGTGGCTGGCGAGCGAGGACGGCGCGGCGCTGCGCGCGAGCGCCGAGGGTCTCGTGCGCTCCGCTCTCGCTGGCACGGCGGGGGGACGTCCGTGGACTGGCCTGCTGGAGGGCGCACGCGCGGCGGGCGCGCGGGCGGGCGAGGAGGCGCAGGAGCGGCTGGCGGACGAACTGGAGCTGGTGCCGGGGAAGGAGCGCCGGCGCTATGAGCGCGAAGGCCTCGACGCACGTCGCCGCGGCGAGCGGCGGGTGCGCACGCAGACGCTCGATCTCGGCCTTCGCGTGGCGGAGCTGTGGCTGCGCGACCTGCTGTGTGTGAGCGAAGGAGCGGCGGAGCTCGTGTACGCGGTGGACCGGCGCGGCGAGCTCGAGGACGACGCGCGCGCGCGAGACGGCGCTCGTCTGGCGGAGGGGATCGAACTCGTGGCGGAGACTCGCTTGAGCCTTTCGCTGAACGTCTCCGAGGAGCTGGCGGTGGAGGCGCTCGCGTATCGCCTCGAAGCGCTCCTAGCCGCCTGAGATCGACCCCAGGTTGGGCTCCAGGCCGTAGGTCTCGAAGGCGAGGAAGCGCGAGAAGAGACGGTTATCGGGGCCGTGGAAGTCCGAGGAGCCGGTGCTCAGCTGGCCGATGGCCCTGCAGCGCTCGGCGAGCAGCTCGGTCTGCTCGCGCGTGTGCGTGACGTAGAAGGCCTCGACGCCGTCGATTCCGAGGGCCCGGAAGCGCTCGATGCTGGCGAGCACTTCGTCGGCGTCGGAGATGTCCCAGAAGGGGTGCGCCCAGATGGCGAGTCCCCCGCCGTCGTGGATTGCCTGGATCGCCTCGGCGACGGTCGGCGTCTCGCGCAGGCGGAATGCGGGGCGACCCTCGATCAGGTAGGCCCTGATGAACGAGCCGATGTCGTCGATGCCCTCGGCCTTCAGCCGCTCCGCGTTGGCGGGCGCGGAGAGCGCGGCTTCGGCGAGGTGCGGACGCCCGATCGGCTGGCCGCCGGCAACGCGTTCGGAGATCTCGCGTTCGTCCAGCTCGAAGCCGAGCTCCTTGAGCGCGGCGGCCATTCGCAGCGTGCGCTGCTCGCGGTCGGCGAGGAAGGCGGTGAGTCGCTCGGTGAAGCGCGGGTCGGCGTGGTCGATGTTGTAGCCGAGGATGTGCAGTTCGCGCCCGACCGGCGCGTCGGCGTCGACGGCTGAGATCTCGACGGCGGGGACGATCCGCACTCTCTGCTGCTCGCCTGCGGCGATCGCCTCGGAGACGCCGCTGACGGTGTCGTGATCGGACAGCGCAAGCAGCTCCACACCGGCCTCGGCGGCGCGCGCCACGACCTCGGCGGCGGGCAGCGCGCCGTCAGAGTGGGTCGAGTGAGACTGCAGGTCGAAGCGGGGCGGCACGCGCGGCAGCGTATGCGATCGGTTCAGGAGCTCGCGTAGCGACCGAATGCGGGCTCGTAGGCCTCGACCTCGCTGTCGGCGGCGAGCAGCCGGTCGATCCGCTGCGCGAGCGCATAGCGCAAACGGCGTACCGCAGAGTGGTAGCGCCGCGCCTTCTCGTGCAGCGACACGTCGCCGCCGCCGCCTGGCGCGTGCAGTTCGGCGTAGGCGGCGTCGGTCTCGGCGGCGCGCAGGCGCGCCTCGATCTGCAGCGCCTCGAGGTAGGCCAGCGCGGCGCCCAACTGGTCCTCTGGCAGTGAGCGCTGCTCGAGCTGGCGGACGACGGGCACCACCTCGTAGATCAGCCAGCGCTGCTCGCCGTGGGCCCGCAACAGCAGGCAGATATCGGCGGTTTGAGGGAAGTTGGGGCGGTTGGTCATGGCAGGCATCCGTGCTTGCTCGGGGGGCGTGATCTTGCTTCTGGCTTCGGCGGGCGGCGATCCGTGCTTTAGAAACCTTGGAGTAGTTTCCACGCTTCTCCAGGGCGGGCGCCTCCGTGCGCGCTCAAGAATTGCCTTCGTGCGGACGATGGGTAGGGGAAGGCGACGAAGAAGGAGAGATGTACATAGTTGACTCCGATCCGACCGGTCGCACGGCCGGGCAGTACGCACGCGCGACCGTCAGACGGCTCCGTTTGCGCACGCTCCTCGCGCTCGGCGGGCTCGCCGTCGCGACGGCGCTCCTCGGCCGCGCCTTCGGGCTCCACGACACGCTCTTCCTCGCCTCAGAGGTGGCGCTGCTGGTGAGCATGTTCGTGATCTCTCGCTACGTGCTTCCACTCGTCGAGCGCCGCGATCGCGGGGCGGCCGGCGAGGAGCACGTGGGCGGCCTGCTGGAGCAGCTCTCGGCGGGCGGCTGGAAGGTGATCCACGACGCGACGCTCGGCCGGGGGAACGTCGACCACATCCTGATCGGGCCGGCGGGCGTCTTCACCGTGGAGACGAAGAGCCACCCGGGACCGGTGCGCGTCGCGCGTGTGCACGGCGCGACGCTCAGCCAGGCGCAGGCGCAGCGCAAGGCGATCGAACGCGTCACGGGCCTGGAGGTGGAGCCGCTGATCGTCTTCAGCCGCGCCTGGGTCGACCGGCCGCTGGCACGGCGCAAGGGGGTTTGCATCGTCCCGGCACGGATGCTCCTCGGCTATCTCGGCAAGCGAGCGGACAGGCTCTCCCCGGAGGAGGTAGAGCAGGCGCGCGAGGCCGTTGCGGGCGCTCTGGTCGAGTGGATGGAGGGCGCCCGCCGAGCCGACGAGCGCCGCCGATACCACCGTTAGAGGACTGCCGGTCGCTGTGCGCGCTGGGGCGCCTCGATAGGTTGGTGTGAGCATGTCGATCTCCCCGTTCAGCGCCCGGCCCACGTCGCCCGACTCCGAAGGCAAACGGGTACGGCTGATCGTGGCGATCGCGATCCTCGGAATAGCTGCGACGCTCCTCGCATACGCGATCTCGCCGGGGGTCAGGCACGCGGTGGGACACGCGGCGCACAGCGTGAAGGGCACGGTGAGCCATGTCCTGGACCACGATCAGACCAAGCACTCGCCGGCGCTGCACCCCGCTGCGCCGGCGGCTGCGCCGAAGCGCTGAGCGCCCGCCCGGCACGCGTTGCCGCGTGGGGGTACCGTAGGCGTATGGCGACGACGGCGCCGCGGACCTCGGAGAGCTCGCTTCGGCCTGCCGGCGCTGACCCGTCCCCGCCCGCACCGGGGCTGCCGCCCGGGCCGCGCATGCATCCGCTGCTGCAGACCCTGGGGTGGGCGCTCGCGCCTACGTGGGTGATGGATCGCTACGCGAAGCGCCTGGGGGACTCCTTCACGCTGACGTTCTTCCCCAGCGGCCTGAAACTGGCGGTCGTCAGCGACCCGCAGTCGGTCAAGACGGTGTTCACGGCGCCGCCTGAGCTGGCTCCCTCGGGCACGTCGAACTCGCCCGTGGCGCCGATCGTGGGGCCGAGCTCGGTGCTCGTGCTGACCGGCCCGGAGCACATGCGCCAGCGCAAGCTGCTGCTGCCGCCGTTCCACGGCGAGCGGATGCGCGAGTACGAGGACGTGATCGTGGAGGCGACGCGAAGGGACATGGCGAGCTGGCCGCTCGGCACGCCGATGCGCCTGCAGGACCGCACGCGGGCGATCACGCTCGAGGTGATCCTGCGGGCCGTGTTCGGCGTGGAAGCGGAGCGCATGGAGCCACTGCGCGAGGCGATCGCTGGCCTGCTGGAACCGGCGAACACGCTGGCGATCATCCTGTTCGCCCTGCGCCGGCCGCGGCCCGGACCGCCGACGGGCTCGATCGCGCGTGCGCTCGAGCGTCTGGATGCGGTGATCTACGAGGAGGTCGCCCGGCGCCGCGAGCAGCCCGACCTGGAGCAGCGCACGGACATCCTCTCGCTGCTGCTGCAGGCCCGCGATGAGGACGGCCGCGCGATGACCGATGCGGAGCTGCGCGACGAGCTCGTGACGCTCCTGCTGGCAGGGCACGAGACGACGGCGACTTCGGTGGCGTGGGCGATCGAGCGGTTGGTGCGCCATCCGCAGGCGCTGGGACGGCTGGTGGCGGAGATCGACGCGGAGGCGGACGGCGGCGGAAGCGACTA
>JAOPZV010000027.1 GCA_025963935.1 Solirubrobacterales bacterium | reverse complement strand
CCCCGGACTCCGGGGCGCGAGGACCACGGCTGGGGCGTATTGGATACGTGTAAAAGAATAGCACGATCCGGGTGCGGATCAGGCCCTGAATCGCAGCTAAATGCCTGCAAAATGCAGGAAAAGCCGGTCGCTCGAAGGGGTGCCCCGGCCGTCGTGTGACGCGCCGGCGTGACGGTCGGCTCTCAGGCCGTTCTGCAGCGCAGCTCGCGGACCGCCGTCTCACCCAGAGCGCCGTTCACGCGAGGGATCAGATCGTCTGCCATGAGGACGAGCTCCTGGGCCCACACGGCCGCCGAGCAGGTCACGGTCAGCACCCCGCCCCGCTCTGCGGTGGGCCTGGCGGCGGCGGCGATCGCTGGGCCGGCGGCGCTCGCCCAGACCGCCTGCACGCGCGCGAGCGTGGTCGTCGGCGCGAGCTCTGAGGCGAGCTCTTCGAGGGCGCTCGACAGAAGTCGCGGGGCCGCGTTGCTCATGCTGCGATGGCCTCCTGGAGGATCGCACCGCTGGAGATGCGCAGCCGTGTCACCGACGCGTCGCCGGCGCCCGGAACGTGTGAGAGGTCGGTGGTCGCGATGACGCTCTGCCCGGCCGTGGAGAGCTCATGGGCGAGCAGCTCGCGGCGCTCTGCATCGAGCTCGCTCATCACGTCGTCGAGCAGCATCAGGGGCGTGCGCCGGCGCTCCTGCGAGAGGACCGCCCGCTCGGCGAGCAGGAGGGCGAGCAGTGCCAGCCGCTGCTCGCCCTGGGATCCGTAGACACGCAGCTCCCGCCCGTCGCGCTTGATCGCGAGCTCGTCGCGATGCGGACCATGGCTGGAGAAGCCCCGCTCGAGGTCGTGCGCAAGTCGCTCCTGCAGCTCCGCCACGAAGGCATCCTCGTCGCCCGCGCGGGAGCGCGGCCGGTACTCGAGCGTCGCCTGGCCGCTGCAACCAAGCTGCTCGGCGCGCTCCGCGAACGGCTCCGCGAGAAGCTCGACGACCTCCGCGCGATGCGCGGCGAGCGACAGCGCGTTACGCGCCAGCTCGCGATCCCAAGCCGCGAGCGTCGAGCGCGATGCGCGGCCCGAGCGGATGCCCGCCAGCAGGGCGTTGCGCTGCGCAAGCACCCGCGAATACTCCCGGCGCGTGTCCGAGCGCGTCGGCCAGACGGCCGCGATGACCTGGTCGAGGTGGGCGCGCCGCAGTGCCGGAGGCCCTTTCAACAGCTCGAGCCGGTCCGGCAGAAAGACGCTCACGAGTGGTCGGTCGGCGACGTCGAGCAGGCGCTCCACCGGGGCGCCGTCCGCGGTCATGCGCTTCTCCGCGCGAGTGTCCCCGGGGATCGTTCCGTAGCCGACCGTGAGCTCGTGTCCGTGCGCTCCGTCGAG
Source organism: Solirubrobacterales bacterium (assembly GCA_025963935.1). Taxonomy (GTDB): domain Bacteria; phylum Actinomycetota; class Thermoleophilia; order Solirubrobacterales; family Solirubrobacteraceae; genus Palsa-744. Next base: position 14,587 of record JAOPZV010000027.1, on the reverse strand, counting down.
CAGGCGCACCGAGACGCGTGTGGTGCTGGCGCCGAAGCGCACCATCTCGCGCTCGTTGCGCGTGCGGGGGGAACGCCCCGTGCAGCCGAAGTAGAGCGCCTCCAGCAGATTGGACTTGCCTGCGCCATTCGGGCCGTGAACCACGGTCAGGCCCGGGCCCAGTCGAGCCTCGGCGCGGGCGTAGGTGCGGAAGTCGCGCATCTCGACGCTGACGACGCGCATGACCGGCCTACACGTTCAGCCTGATGGGCATGATGAGGTACACGAAGTCGCCGGTGTCCGGCGATTCGATGAGGCCGGGGCGGAGGGGGCTGATCAGCTTCAGCAGAAGCTCCTCGGACTCGATGCTCTCGAGTCCGTCGCGCAGGAACTCGGGGTTGAAGCCGATCTCGAACGGATCTCCGTGGAAGGGGACGGGGATCGCCTCGCTGGCCTCGCCCACGTCTGGGGTCTGTGCGGAGACGGTCAGCGTTCCCTCGCTGAAGCTCAGCCGTAGCGGCGCGTTCTTCTGTGCGAGCAGGCTGATCCGCCGCACGACGTCGGTCAGCTCGGCGCTCGACAGGCGCAGTTCATGCTCGACCGACTCCGGGAGGAGCTGGCGGTAGTTCGGAAACTGGCCGTCGATGAGGCGCGAGGAGAGGACGATGTCGCCGAGCTCGAAGATGACCTGGTTCTGCCCGACGCTCACCGCGAGCGACTCGGCCGGCGCCTGCTGGGCGATGCGTGCAAGCTCCTGCAACGCGCGCGCCGGAACATTCGCCTCGAGGTTCCCCTCCAGGGGCGCCTCGAGCTCGGTCTGCTTGACGCTCAGCCGATAGGAGTCGGTGGCGACCATGCGCAGCTCCTGCGCGGAGGCCGACATGAGGATGCCCGTGAGCACCGGGCGCGTCTCGTCGCGCGACGCGGAGCGGGCGACACGAGAGATGGTCTCGACGAAGGCCTCCGTCGGGAGCGCGACGCGTGAGTCGCTAGACGGCACGGGAAGCGCGGGGAAGTCTTCGGCGCGAAGCGTCCGCAGGTGGAATGTGGTCGGTCCGGAGATCAGCTCGACGTCCTGCTCGGCGCTGCGCAACTCGAGCGTCACACGGTCCGCCGAGAGCGACCGTGCTACGTCGAGCAGCAGTCGCGCGGGCAGGACGGCGGCGCCCGGTCGGGCGACCTCAGCATCGAGTGGCACGCGCAAGCCGATCTCCATGTCGGTCGCCAGAAGCTCTGGTTTGGAGCCCTCCTCGGCGGAGATCATGACGCCGGACAGAGCCTGCACGGCGCTCCGTGTCGAGGCGACCCGCGTTGCGGTTTGCAGCTGAGTCAACAGCTCTGAGGTGGAAATGGAGAGCTTCATGGTCCTGTTACGAGAAGAAGGGAGTAGTCAGTAGGGTCGGTGCGATTGTGCGTTTGGCTCGGGGGCTGGCGAATCCCAGGGTAGGACGGTGGACATCCTGTGGAGTCGCAGATCAGGAAGTGTCCCAGGCGCTTCGGTCGGGCGCGGGCAGCCGGTCACGGAGCGGGCGTGCCGAGGGCGCGACACAGCTTCTCCACAGCCTCACGAGCCGTCTCGTCGGTGGCTATCCGCGCCGTCGTCCGGCGCCAGGCGTGGAGCACGGTGGTGTGATCGCGCCCGCCGAAGTGTCGTCCGATGGCAGGCAGGGACTCATCGGTCAACTCGCGTGAGAGGTACATCGCAAGCTGTCGTGGCCAGGCCAGACGAGGCGTGCGACTCGAGGACAGGAGCTCCTCAGGGGAGACGTCGAAGCAGGCGCAGGCGGCGGCCTGGATGTCTCCGACCGACCGCGTAGCGCGTGCCGTCGAGGCGGTCTGTGGATACAGGCTGTCGAGCACCTCCTGGGCCAGGTCGACGGTGATGGGCCGGCCCGTCAGCGAGCTGTACGCGACGACGCGGATCAGCGCACCCTCGAGCGCGCGGACGTGGTTCTCGATGCGCTCCGCGATGACACGGAGCGCTGCATCGTCGGCGAGCTTGATCTGGTCGTGATGTACTCGCATGCGCAAGATCGCGAGGCGCGTGGGCATCTCGGGTGGCGTGATGTCGGCCACCAGCCCGGCCTCAAAGCGCTCGCGCAGCCTGTCTTCGAGCGCCTGGAGATCACGCGGCGGTCGATCGGAGGTGACCACGATCTGCCGCCCGCCGTCGTGGAGCGCGTTGAAGGTGTGGAAGAACTCCTCCTCGGTTCTGGTCTTGCGCTCGAGGAACTGGACATCATCCATCAGCAGGACGTCTATGTCGCGGAAGCGCGCCTTGAAGCCCTCCGTGTGGCCGGCGCCGAGGGCGCCGATGAACTCGTTGGTGAAGGCCTCGCCCGTCGTGCAACGGACCGTCAGGCCTGGGCTGTGGGAGAGCAGGAGGGTTGCGATGGAGCTCAGCAGATGCGTCTTGCCGACACCCGGCGGTCCGCAGATGAACAGCGGGTTGTAGGCCTGCGCTGGCATCTCGGCAACGGTCAGCGCCGCGGCATGCGCGAGCCTGTTGCAGTCGCCGATGACGAACTGGTCGAAGGTGAGCTTTGGATTGCCGAGTGGCCCGGCCGCGGGCGGGAGCGCCGGCATCTGCGTCGCCTCGTCGCCGACGCTCTGCGTGAGCGATCGACCGCGCTGCGCGCTGCGCGGCCGAGCGACCGCGGGCTGCACGCCGACTCCGCCCATCAGCTCGACGGTGGTGCCCGCGCCGAGCACAATCTCGACGGCCGCCTCGAGAACCTTGCCGAAGCGATCGCGGACCCAGCGACAAGCCTGTGGTGGCGCTTCGATCAGGAGGCGGTTGCCCGACAGCTCGACCGCACGCAAGGGCTCCAGCCAGATCTGGTAGGTCGGCTCATCGACCGTCAGCGCGATCTCGGCCTGCACGCGTGACCATATGTGCTCGAGCTCCTCGCTCACGGCGTCGTCTATCCGCTTCTCTCCCAGAGAAAGTGACTGAAACGTATTCACAGGGGGCTCACGTCGAGCCCGGTTCGGCGACTATAACCAACGGTCTGACAGCGGCTCTGCGGCTCGCCGCAATTGGCGGGAAAAATCGACGGCGCCCATTGAGGGCCTTGCGATGGTGTCCCGGGATGGGCCGGCCGGCCCTATACTGGGCGCGCGAGTCATGTCCCGTCGGCGCAGCTCGACCGCGCCGGCTGGAGGAGGATGCACGCCAGCGGAGAGCCACAGAGATGAAGCGGACCTACCAGCCAAAGAAGCGAAAGCGAGCCCGCGCCCACGGGTTCCGGGCACGCATGAGCTCGCGCGCCGGACGGCTGACGCTCAAGCGCCGCCGGCACAAGGGACGCAAGCGGCTGTCCACCTGAGGCTGTGTTGAGATCGAGCTCGACGGCGACCGGCACGCGATGAAGCGGCGGACGTCGACCAGCCGGTTGTCGCGCAGCGCGGAGTTCGAGCGGGTGTACCGCCAGGGGCGCTCGACGGCGAACAGGCATCTCGTGCTTTACGCGTTCCCCAATCCCGCTGTGCAGACGCCGCGACTGGGGCTGTCCGTGTCGCGAAAGGTAGGCGGCGCGGTCGAGCGCAACCGTGTCAAGCGGCTGCTCCGCGAGGCCTTCGCGCAGGCCGGGAGCGATCTGAGCCCGGGCCATGATTTGGTCGTCGTCGCACGCCCGCCGATCGGCGAGCTCGTGGAGCGCGAGGGTCTCGCCGGGGTCGTCGCCTCGCTCTCCGAGCTGACCGTCAAGTCGGGACTGCGGGCCGCACCTGCTGCACCTGCGAGCGGGCCGAGCGCATGAGTGGCGCGGCACCGGCTGGAGCACGCGCTCATGCGGTGAGCGCCCCTGCGCGAGTCCTGCGGACTATCGCAACGGCGCCGATCTTCGTCTACCAACGCCTCATATCGCCCGCGATCCCGCGCCGCTGCAAGTACGAGCCGACATGCTCCCGCTACGCGGTCGACGCGATCAGGCGGTACGGCATACTTAGGGGCTTGGTGCTCGCGGGGTGGCGCCTGCTGCGGTGCAACCCGTGGAGCTACGGCGGATACGATCCGGTCGAGGCCCAGCGAGTGTTCAGGACCCGTTCCGATACCGGCGGCTGAGCGGGCACTGAGCACTAGCCCGTAGCGGGGAACCAGTCCGGATCCCGCGAGGCACCCAGCACAGGCCCCATGACGATCGCAAACAGCCACTAGAACGCATGCCAACCCTCGCCACCAACTTCATCGAGAACGCCTTCTCGCCGCTGATCACGCTGTTCGAAGCGATCATGGTGTTCATCCACAACAACCTCGTCGGAGGGAGTTGGGGACTGGCCATCATCGGCCTGACCGTCGTGATCCGCGCGGCGCTCGTCCCACTGACCTTCAGGCAGCTGAAGTCGATGCAGGAGATGCAGCGGCTGGCACCTCAGATCACCGCGCTGAAAGAGAAATACAAGGACGACAAACAGCGCCAGCAGCAGGAGATAATGAAATTCTACCAAGAGAACAAAATCAATCCTTTGGCATCCTGCCTGCCGCTTCTCCTGCAGCTGCCGGTGTTCATCTCGCTGTTCTACATGCTGCGGAGCGACCTCAAGAAGCACATCTGCGGGTCACAGCTGGTGCAGCACTACAACGAAGTGCACCACACGGCGATCACCAAAGTGAGCGCCCTTCCCGCCAAGTACATCGAAGACACCAGCTGCCAAACGGTTGCCCACGGCTCGGCGAAATTCCTGTTCCTGCCGGACATCACGAACAAGGCGACGGGCGCTGCGCTGATCGTCCTCATCGTGCTCTATGTCGGGTCGCAGATCGCCTCGACGCTGGTGGCCACCGCAACGGCAGACAAGAACCAGCGGCGACTGATGCTGCTGCTGCCGCTCGTGTTCGTGGTGATCCTCTACCGGTACCCGGCCGGCCTGCTCGTTTACTGGATCACGACCAACATGTGGACTATCGGTCAGCAGCTGTTGATCCGTCGCCACATGGGCCACGCGGTGGTCCCCCCCGGGCAGGGTCCTGAGTCGGGAGGAGGAGGAGGTGGAGGAGGAGGGTCTCCGAACGGCAAGTCCGATCAGCCACGCGGCGGCCCGGCGAAGGGCGAGCCGGCCCTGGCGGGCGTGAGCGGCCGGGCTGCGACGGCCGGTCCCCCCCCGCGCTCGCCGAGGAAGAAGAAGAAGCGCTCGGGCAGGCGGCGATGACCGACCACGACACTGTCGACGGCGACGACGTGATGGCCGAGGACCTCGAGCCCGCCGACGCGCTGCAGGAGCTGCTCGAGGAGATCGTGGACGCCCTGGGCCTAGAGGTGGGGATCGAGGTGCAGGAGGACGGCGAGGTGCTCAGCGGGCGTGTCGACGGCGAGGACGTCGGCCTGTTCATCGGCCGCCACGGCCAGACGATCGACGCGGTACAGCATCTGGCGCAGCGGATCGTCTTCCCCGACGGTCCCTCAGACGTACGCGTCGTGATCGACGCCAATGGCTACCGCGAAAGGCGCGCCGAGGCCCTCCGCGCCGAGGCCGACGAGGCTGCCGAGGACGCGCTCCGCACTGGAGAGCCGGTCCAGCTCGATCCGCTGCCCCCGTTCGAGCGCCGGGTCGTTCACGAGTACCTGCGAGAGCGCGGGGACGTAGACACGCACAGCGAGGGTAACGAGCCCGAGCGGTATCTGATCATCACGCCGCAGGCACCGTAGCTGCGGGCCCGCAGGGGCGTTTCACGTTTTTCATGACGGTGAAACAAACGGGCGGGTACGGACGTCGATGTTTCACGTTTTTCATGACGGTGAAACAATAGCCTGGTGCAACCGCCCCCCGAACTGACGGATGTTGAGCGGGGCCTCCTCGTCGGCGTCCTCGTCGGGGAGGGGCATTTTGGCGGCGATGGAAGGTATCCGCAGATCACGCTGCGCATGCACGTCAGGCACGCTGCGCTATTCGAGTGGCTCCTGAGGTGCTTCCCGCGCACGCGTCTCTACGGCCCGTATCACCACGGGGGCCGGCACTACTACCAGTGGATGGCGCGCGGCCCCGCGCTGGCGGAGGACGTGCTACCCGTAGTCGAGGCCGTCCTGAGCGAGGAGATCGACGCACACGTTATGGGCCGAGTGAGGGAGATGCGCAGCAAATACGCGGACTTCTTCGCACGCTATGAGTGATGACGAGACCTCTGACCCGCTCGCCGCAGGTCGTCCTGGCGACGCCCTCTCGGCACGCCAGCGTCGCCAGCTCGGCGCGGTGCTGCAGTTCCTCGAGTCCGACGAGCATGCTCCAACGGCGATCCGCGGGCAGGAGCAGGCCGCGAATCTGCACCTCGCGGACTCTCTCGTGGCGCTGGAGCTCGACCCCGTTCGCACTGCCACGCGCGTCGCGGACCTCGGAAGCGGCGCGGGGTTTCCGGGCGTCGCACTCGCAGTCGCGCTGCCCTCCGCCGAGGTTCGCCTGGTGGAGAGCCAGCGCCGCAGGTGCGAGTTCCTCGAGCGGATCCGCATCGCCGCGGAGCTCGAGAACGTCCATGTGATCTGCGCCCGCGTCGAGGATTGGTCGGAGGGGTTCTCGGTCCACGATCTCGTGGTGGCGCGGGCGCTGGCTCCTCAGCCCGTGGTGCTGGAGTACGCGGCGCCGCTGCTCCAGATGGGCGGGTCGCTCGTGGATTGGCGCGGTAGGCGCTCGCCTTCCGAGGAGCAGAACGCGGACAGGGCCGCCGCGGAGCTCGGCATGCGGCGTCTGGCGATCCATCGGGTCGGGCCGTTCAAGGGCGCACGAGACCACCACCTGCACGTTTTCGCGAAGGTCGAGGAGACGCCGTCGCGCTTCCCAAGGCGCGCAGGGATCGCCCGCAAGCGACCACTCGGCGGCTGAGCCCCCTTCCGAGAGCCGCCGTTTCGCCGACTTTGCCGGAGAGGAGACGCCAGCCGTCGCCGATCGGCGCTAGCTTGCAGCGGATGGGCACCGTGTATGCCATTGCGAACCAGAAGGGCGGCGTGGGCAAGACCACCACCGCGGTGAACGTCGCGGCGTGCATTGCCGAGGCGGGATATGGCACGCTGCTTGTCGACGTCGATCCACAGGCGAACGCGACGGTCGGGCTGGGCGTTGCTCGCACGCAGTTCCCCGGTCTCTACGAGGTGCTCACCGGAGAGGCTCGAGCGCAGGACGCCCTGACGTCGACGTCGGTCCCGGGCCTGCAGATACTGCCTGCGGGCGCCGGCCTCGCAGGTGCGAACGTGGAGCTTCCCCGCATGGAGGGATTCGAGCAGCGCCTGCGCGAGTCCCTCGCGCCCGTCGTGGACAGCTTCGCCTACGTGCTGCTCGATTGCCCGCCTTCGCTCGGCCCCCTGACCGTGAGCGCGCTGGTGGCTGCGGACCGTGTGATCGTCCCGGTGCAGACAGAGTATTTCGCGCTGGAGGGGCTGGCGGGCCTTCTGGAGACGCTTGCGCTGGTGCGTCGCGAGCTCAACCCGCGGCTGACCGTTGCCGGGATGCTGCTGACCATGCACGACGCCCGCACACGCCTCGGCCAAGACGTCGAGCGCGAGGTGCGTGCGCATTTTCCCGACCTGGTGTTCGACACGGTTATTCCCCGCAACGTCAGGGTGGGAGAGGCGCCAAGCTACGGCTTGCCAGTGACCCATCACGACCCGCTCAGCGCCGGCGCCGAGGCATACTTCGAGCTTGCGAAGGAGGTGGCGGCCCGTGGCTAAGCCAAGGCCGGGCATGGGCAGAGGTCTCGACGCGATCCTGTCGGTATCCACCGAGGGCGCGAGGGCGGGCGGGGAAGAACTGCGAGAGGTGCCAATCGAGCTGATCTCGCCGAATCCGAAGCAGCCGCGGCGCCGCTTCGATCAGGAGAGCCTCGAGGCGCTGGCCTCCTCGCTGGGTGAGCAGGGGGTGCTGCAGCCGGTGCTCGTCAGGCCGAGAGCCGGCGGCACCTACGAGCTCATCGCCGGCGAGCGCCGCTGGCGCGCCGCCGGGATCGCGGGCCTCGCGACGATCCCGGCGCTCGTTCGCGCGCGGGAGGACGCCGCCACGCTCGAGCTGGCGCTGATCGAGAACATGGCACGCGAGGATCTGAGCCCGATAGAGGAGGCGCGTGCCTGCGCAGCCCTGATCGAGGAGCTCGGCCTCACGCGCGAGGAGGTTGGGCGTCGGGTGGGGCGCGGTCGCGTCGCGGTCAGCAACCTGGTCCGCCTCCTCGACCTGCCCGACGAGGTCGTGGAGCTGCTGCAGGAGGGCAAGCTGACGGAGGGGCACGGTCGCGCGCTGCTGCTTGCCGAGGACCATGGCGCGCGCCGTGGCCTCGCCAGGGCAGCCGCCGAGGACGGCTGGTCGGTGAGGGCAACGGAGATGCGCGCTCGGGACAGCAATGCCGCTGGACCCCGCAGTGGCAAAGCTGGCGCACCGGGGCCGGCGGCACCGCGCAAGCATGCCGACCAGGAGCAGGCCGAGAGGGAGATATCTGACGCTCTCGGCGGGGCGCTGGGCGCCGAGGTCCGCGTGAAGGCGACGCCTGACGGCGGCTATCGCGCCCAGCTGTCCTTCGCGACGCTCGAGGAGGCGATCGAGCTCGCCCGTCGATTGCGGCCGCGGGCACTTGCATAGGCAGTGCTAGGGCAACTCCCCCACCGAGACCAGGCGTCCGCGCGCATCGTCCACACGCCCGATGCCCACATCTCGGACTACGGGCCAGAGGCAGCGAAGGCCGAATGGGCCAGCATGCTAGCTTGACTTAACGCGTCTGGACCGTTTTACGCCACCCAGCTCGCGTCCTTCAAGCAGGTGACCTTGGCTGCGTGGCGCAGCGGGTTTCCCCGGCCGCTTGTTCACCGATCGGAGGACAACGTGCCGGGCTACTACTCCCGGTAGTCCTCCTGTCTCTGACAAAGGGCGACCACATGGCACTGCTGACACGCTGGGTACTGGCACACAAGCGGATCGTCGTCCTCTTCTGGGTGGCCCTGACGCTGATCGGGGTGGCCTCGGCTGGGTCCGCCACCAAAGCACTGAAACAGAATGTGACAGTGCCGGGCAAGGAGGGGTGGGTCACCAACCAGCGAATCGCCCAAGGGTTCCACGGGACGGGTGGCAACAACGCGCCACTGCTTCCGGTGGTCACGCTGCCGGCGGGCCAGTCGCTGAGCTCGCCGACGGTCAGGACCGAACTGCGGACCGTAGAAGCCCGGCTGCAGAACGCGCTGCCCGGAAGCCGCACGGCTGGCTATGCCAGCACCGGAAACTCCGCCTTCGTCTCCAAGAACGGGCGCACGACGTTCATCGTCGCTTACCCGCCGCCCGACACGAAGCAGTCGTTCAACAACAACCCGGAAGCGGCTAAAAGAGCGACCAAAGCGCTCGCCGGCACCACCGTGGCAGGCGCGCCGGTACACCTGACCGGCTACGACGCGCTGGCCGTCCAGCACGGAGGGGGCAACGGACCCGGTGTGCTCGTCGAGGCTCTGCTGGGAGGGTTCGGCGCCCTGCTGGTACTCGCCTTCGTGTTCGCCTCGTTGCTGGCGATCGTCCCCATCATCATGGCGGTCGTCTCAATCCTCACCACTTTCCTGGTCGTGTGGGGCCTGACGACCGTCACCGAAGTTTCTCAAATCGTGCAGTTCCTGATCGCGCTGATCGGCCTCGGCGTGTCGATCGACTACGCCCTGATCGTGGTGGTGCGCTGGCGTGAGGAGCGCGCGCATGGCCTCGAGGGCGACGCGGCGATCGAACGAGCGATGGCGACCGCCGGCCGGGCGGTCGTCTTCAGTGGCACGACCGTCGCGATCGGACTACTGGCACTCGTCGCGCTGCCGCTTCCGTTTCTTCGCTCCGTTGGCTACGGAGGCATGCTGATCCCGCTGATCAGCGTCATCGTCGCCGTCACGCTGCTCCCGGTCGTGCTGAGCAAGATTGGTTCGCGGCTTGACTGGCCACACGTGCGCAGCGACGACATGGCGAGCCGCTCATGGACCAGATGGGCGGAGCTCATCGTGCGCCGCCGCTGGGTGGCGGCGATCGGCGCAGGGGCGATCCTGGCGGCGCTCGTGCTCGCAGCCACCTCGCTGCAGCCAGGTCTGCCCAACGTCAACACCCTCGCCCAGCAGGGCGACGCCAGGCAGGGCCTGCTCGCACTCGAGCGCTCCGGCATCGGCTCCGGAGCGCTGATGCCCAACGAGACCCTGATCCAAGGGACGACCTCACCGCAGAAGGTGGCAGGCGCACTCGCGTCGATCCCAGGCGTCCACGGCTCAGTTGCGCCCGGCTCGCCGCAGTGGCAGCACGCCGGAGCGGCGATCGTTGACACCTTCACCATGGCCGACGGATCATCCGCCGCCGGCCGCCACGTGCTCAAGCGTGTTCGCGTCGCCTCCCACGCGGCGGGACCCGACGTGCGCCTCGGCGGTCTCGCTGCCCAGAACGAGGACTTTGTCAACGCGGTCTACGGCAACTTCCCACTGATGATTGCTCTGATCGCACTCATCACCTTCATCCTGCTCGCCCGGGCATTCCGCTCGCTTCTGCTCCCACTGAAGGCCGTGGTGCTCAACGTGATCAGCGTCGGCGCCGCGTGGGGAGTGCTCGACCTGGTCTGGCAACGCGGACACGGGTCCGATCTCATCTGGGGGATCCCCGCGACCGGCTCGGTGAACGCGTGGCTCCCGCAGATGGAGTTCGCGTTCCTGTTCGAGCTCTCCATGGACTATGAGGTCTTCATCCTCTCCCGCGTGCGGGAAGAGTACGACGCGACCGGCTCGACCGACACGGCCGTCGTGCGTGGCATCGGGCGCACCGGGCGACTCGTGACGAGCGCAGCCCTGATCCTGTTCCTCGCGTTCGTCTCACTCGCATCGGGTCCGGACACCGACGTCAAAGTCCTCGCCACGGGACTCGCGGCGGGAATCCTGCTCGACGCGACCGTGGTCCGGGCGCTGCTCGTTCCGGCTGTCATCTCGTTATTCGGGCGCTGGAACTGGTGGCTGCCGCGGCTGCCCGCACGGCTGTTGCGCGTGAAGCCTTCCCTGCCTCCGCGCCCAATTGCTGGCGAGGGCACGGCGTAGGAAGGCAGCTCACAGTTGGCTCGCGTGCTCAGTCGGGCGCGTGTCAGCCGCCCGCAGAGCAGCGGTAACATGGCCATTCATGCAGGCGCGCCGACCACCAAGTGTCATGGATGTGTCATTTAGCGTGGCTTCGTCCTGAGAACCTTGCGGTCAACGCGTGTGTGCAGGACAAGGGCGATTAGCTCAGTTGGTTAGAGCGCTTCTCTGATAAGGAAGAGGTCCCTGGTTCGAGTCCAGGATCGCCCACTCGCGGACTCGCGCGCACGTCGTCCGACGGTGCGCGCTCAGAGGACCAGCAGCGGCGTGGCTGACAGCCTGCCGTGCAGGCCGGCCCCGAGCTCACCGTAGTCGTTGCTTCCCCAGCACATGGCCGCGCCGGTCGACAGCAGCGCACAGGCGTGGAAGTTCGATGTGGTGATGGACGCGGCGTTGCTGATCGCGTGCGCCTGTACCGGCGAGCGGCTGGCCCTCGACAGGTGCCCGATGCCTAGCGTGCCTTTACGGTTTATGCCCCAGCAATCCACGGCGCCGGAAGTGAGCACTGCGCAGGTGTAGAGCGAGGTCGCAGACACGCTGGACACTCGCTGGCCCGCCAACCCGACTTCGACGGGCCTCCTCACTTCCTTCTGCCGCGGCCCACGCCGAGCTCACCCAAGCGGTTGTCACCCCAGCAGTCGAGCTTTCCCGTCGCGAGCACGGCACACGCTTGGGCGCCGCCGACACTCACGCCCGCTGCCTTCGTGATACCGGCAGCCGCGACCGGAGTGGAGCTGTCGAGCCTGGTGCCGTTGCCGAGCTGGCCGTGGTAGTTCGAGCCCCAGCAGTCCACCCCACCGGTTGCCAGCACCGCGCACGTCTCCTTGTAGCCCGCGGAGATCGCGGTCGCGTTGCTGATGGCGCTCACCGCAACCGGTGTTGAGCTGTCCGCGGTCGAATCGTTGCCGAGCGCCCCGTGGGCGTTGCGGCCCCAGCACGAAATGGCGCCACCCGTCAGCAGCGCGCACGCATGAAAGGCTCCCACCGAGATGGCCGTCGCGTTTGAGATGCCGAGAACGTTCACCGGCACGGCCGAGTCTTCGGTCTTTCCGTTCCCGAGCTGGCCGTAGCCGTCGTCTCCCCAGCAGGCCACAGCACCGTTCGAAAGCAGCGCGCAGTTGAAATGAAATCCGGTCGCCACAGCGGTTGCGCCGGCGATCCCTGGGACGGGCGTGGGCAGCGGCGCCTGCTGGTTGGTCACGTAGTCGTGCCCCCAGCATTCCACCGCGCCGCCGCTTCGCGTCGCACAGGTGTGGCCCTGCCCGGAGGAAATCGTCGTAAAGGGTTCTGCATAGGCAGCAGCTGAAAAGGCCGTCGCCGCGAGGCCCGCAGTGAGACTCATCACCACGACAGCGCTCCGCGCGCGGAGCCCGGCGCGAGTCATGGCAAGTCGCTCGGGGATGGTGAGGATCACCGTTATGTCCGCCTGAACACGCCCGTCGCACAAAGGTACCGGTGCCCACGGGCGACCTTGAGCACCGCCCGAGCCTCGTCTGGACCAGGCGGAGGCTTCCAACATTTCGGATTTGTCGGGTATCTGCATGAAATACAACAGGGGGGGTAACGGAGTCTTGCGTACATGGACGTCTGTTCTAGGAGTGGCATGGGGGCTTCGCCCGGAAAGACGAACAGGCGGATTGCCTGGGCGGTGTTGGTTGGCGCCCTGGTTGCACCGGTACCGGCGAGCGCGGTGGAACTGCCCCTCACATCCGGACCGGCGCCGCTGCGCTCGGCAGCCCTCGCGCCGCCACTCGTGACCGTTCCCAAGACGGCTCCCGTCACGTTGCATCCGCTCGCACCGGCAGTCCCGGTCCGTCTGGCCAGGCCCTCCCGTCGTCCTTCCGCCGGCCCAGCGGTGAAGGCGGTGGCGAGCCTCGCATCACTGCCGCAGCTGCCCGTGCCGCTGAAAACCCCGACGGTGCCTGTGACGCCACCGGCCCTGCCCGTGCGCCTTCCGGCTCCGCCGCCCCCCGTTCACGTCACGCCTCCGCCCCCGATCCAAGTCGCACCCCCGCCGGTGCATGTCACGCCTCCGCCGCCCCCCCACATCACGCCTCCCCCCGTCCGCCTTCCACCGCCGCCGGTGCATGTCACGCCTCCGCCGCCGGTCCACCTGACGGCGCCGCCTCCCGGCCCGAAACTCACGCCGCCGAAAGTCACCGGCAAAGTTCCGTCGCCTCCGCACGTGGCGCCCCCGGCATTGCCGATCCCCTCGGGATCCGGACGCCCGGCAGCCACGCCGCCGTTGGCCCGGGCGATCTCGCGCGCCGGCGGTGCGGCGCGGGGTCCCGTGCCGCTGCAACCCCCTCGCGGCCTCGCATCGGGAGGGAGCAGCCTCGCCGGCACGGCGTCGCTCCTCTCGCCATACGGAGGGCAGGGCTCAGCGGGCGGAGCCGGCCCCACCGGGTCGAGCCACGATGCGGCGGCGCTCCGTGGGCTCACCCTCAGGGCCAAGGTGCAGCGCCTCGCGGGCTGCCTGAGCAGTCTGCCCGAGCGCCTCCGCCTGGTGCTGGAACTGAGGGCGGGCATCGCCACCGGTCGCCCGCTCAGCGTCGCGGTCGTCTCCCATCAGCTCCATCTGACGGTCAAGCAGGTCCGTCGGCTACAGAAGCGCGGGCTGCGGCTACTGATCCTCACCGCCCGGACGCACACCTGTGGCGGCGCCACGCCCACGCCGGTGGCCTTCAATTTCCTCGGCGGACCGTTGCTGGGCAGCGAAAGTCAGCCACCCCTCGCCGCGGGCGGCGTCGAGGCGGCGCGCTACTCCAAGCCGCCTGCGCAGGAACCGTCCAGCGTCGGCGGCACGCAGGCGCCGGCGGCGGGCGGTCCAAACGCCCTCGGGCTGAGCCGCACAGCCGGCGCGGGCGGCACTCTCCTGGCGGTCGGGATCGTGCTGTCCGGGATGCTGTTGATCGCGCTGCTGTTCGCCGAGGAGCTGGGAATCGGGCCGCATCTGCGGCGTTTGCGCGCTCGCTGGCTGCGCCGTCCTCCACCGTAGGAGGTCTTCGCGGGCGGGCGCCGTTGTTTAGCGGCAGCCGATAGCGGGTATCGCCGCAAGCCAGCGGGTCGGGTTGGGAACAAGGGAGAGAGGACGCACTGGTGGGGGCACGGGTGGGCAGGCGGCGAGTGACAGCATCGCGCGCACGCCGGCACGTGTGCGCCGTGGCGTTTCTGGTGCTCACCTTCGCTTTTCTCGCGATTGCTCCGCGCGCCGGCGCGGAGTTTCCCTACGTTGGCGACGGTACCGCCGGCGATCCGGCGAGCTGGGCGCTAGCGCCGGGCCATGTGCCGAGCAACCTCGGCGGCCTTGGCTGGAAGTTCGCGGCAACCCCGGCGAACCCAGCGTCCAATCCGACCGAAACACAGGCGGTCGCACAGAACAACTCCCAGCAGGATGAGCTCTGCGGCGTCACCGGCATGAGCCTAGTCGATGCGAACGCCACGTTCCCTGCCGGTACCGGCTCCTGCATCGCCGCGGGTACCCCCGTCAAGACCGCCTTCGGTGTGACGCTCGGTCGACCCGATGTCGCGATCGGCGAGCTCGACTCCGGCATCAAGTGGAACGAGCC
>JAOPZV010000021.1 GCA_025963935.1 Solirubrobacterales bacterium | reverse complement strand
CAGAGCAAGCCCACGGCGGGCCTCGTGATCTATGACGAGGCGGTTCGCGAATCGGCCCAGGTGCGCGTGGACCTCGCCCTCTCGGCGGTCGCCGGGGAGGGCATCTCGGCGACGGGGGAAGTCGGCGATGCGGACCCGTTTCTCGCGACGATGGACGCGGTCGCCGAGCGACGGCCTGAGGAAGTCATCGTCTCGACGCACCCGGCGACCCAGTCGGGCTGGCTGCGGCGTGACCTGATCGAGCGCATCGAGAACGCGTCAGGGCTCCCCGTCGAGCACATCGTCGTCGACCTCGAGCAGGAGGGCCTGCCCTTCAACGTGACGCTGGTCCTCGCCAACAAGACCGCCAGCGGAGAGGAGCTGATCGAGCACCTCAAGGCCAAGGCCGGCCCCGGGGACGGTCACCTGTTCATCGCCGTCGTCCCGCAGGCGGACGGCAGCGGCGGCGCTCCCGGTGAGGCGCGCGAGAGGTTGGCACGGATGCTGGATCGGCTCCACGCCGCCGGCCTGCTGAGCTCGGGGATGATCGGCGATCCCGACCCCTACACGGCGGCGGTCAACGCACTGGAGCTGTTCCGCGTCGACGACGTGGTCATCTCGACGCTGCCGGACGAGCGCTCGGGCTGGCTGCGCTCGAACCTGATCGAGCGTGTCCGCAGCGCCACGTCGGCGAGCGTCGAGCGTGTAGTCGTCGATCCCCAGGCCACCACGACAGCGGCACCGGCCGCGTAGCGGGGAGGCACGATGGAGGCAGCCGGCATCGCCCACGGCGCACACGCCGAGCACGAGCACCACGGACCGCCGCCGGCGAACAGCAGCTCGCGGGTCGAGCCGCAGCTGCTCGGGATGCTCCTTTTCATCATCTCCGAGGTGATGGTCTTCGGGGCCTTCTTCACTGCCTACTTCTTCATCCGCGTCGCCCAGGGGAACCCATGGCCCGCCCATGGGACCACGCTCCCCGTCGAAGTCGCCGGCGTCAACACGGCGATCCTCGTGTCCTCCTCTTTCACCGTCCACTGGGCGCAGACGGCGATCAAGAAGGGCAACCGCTTCGGCCTGAAGGCCGGCATCCTCACGACCTTCCTGCTCGGCTGCTCCTTCCTGTTCATCCAGATCAACGAGTACGCCAACATCGGCTTCGCGCCGCAGGACGGGGCCCAGCAGACGATCTTCTACTCGCTCACGGGCCTGCACGGCGCCCACGTGTTCATCGGGCTGCTGCTTCTGCTGTTCGTCACGATCCGCGCTTTCCGCGGTCACTACACCCCCGAGGAGCACCGCGGGGTCGAGGTGCCGGGCATCTACTGGCACTTCGTCGACATCATGTGGATCGTGGTCTACACGACCGTCTACGTTCTCTAGGCCGCCGCGGCCGCGGGCCTCAAGCCGTCAGGATTCTCTTGCTCAACCCTCTGCGCTCCGAGGACGAGGCCTTCCGCTTCCTCCTCTACGCGATCGCCGTGATCGTCGTGATCGCCGGCCTGATCGCCATCCTGCGCGCGCTGCTCTGAGCGCAGCTGTGAGTCGCGTCTGTCGCCGGGGGCCGAGGAGCTGGTGGCCCACACCGAGGGGCTGATGGTCGACGCCGTGCGCTGTTTGCCGGCGTCGACCGGCGACGCCTATTTGACGGTCAGCGTCCCGTACATGCCGGCCGGGCGGTGGCCGGGCACCTCGCAGAAGAACGTGTAGGTGCCGGGCTTGAGCGTGACTTTGACGGTCGCCACGCCCTTGGGGATGGTCGGGCTCGCACCGAGGACCGGACCCCCGGGCGTCGCCCCGTGAGCCCCTTCTTCGATGGCGATGTTGTGCGCGACTCCGGACGCGTTCGGCATTTCCACCGTGACGGGACCGGGTTTGGCCGATGCCTTGTTGGCGACGTAGGCGAGCTGACCGCTCGGGCTGGCCGGTATCTGCAGCTTGCCGTTCTGCTCGACCGCCGGCTTGCCGGACCCGGGGGCTTCCACGGCGGTAGCCAGCAGGCCCGCGTCTTTGCCCGGACGGTCGACCACCTGGGCGACGTAGGAGGCGATGTTCTTCACAGCCTGCCCCTTGACCAGTTCCGCGGGCATCGCGCCTTCGGGGTTCGGGATCAGGATCTGCTTTTCGACCGCGCCCCGCACGGCGTTGCGCTTGAGCCCTTCAGCGATGCTGGCGTGGAAGGCGTCGTCGAGGTTGGGCCCCACGATGCCCTTGGTGCTGGCGCGAGCGAGCGTGTGGCAGGAGCCGCACTTCGCCACGAACGCCTGCTTGCCCTGGATCACGTTGGCGTTGTCGGCGCCCTTGAGCGAGCACCCGGCCGTCGTCAGAGCAAGGGCCGCCAGCAGCGCGCCGGCGCCCGCAGGACGGCTGAGCAGTGCCAGCCGACGCAGCCCGCCGACGGGGCCGCGACGGGCAGGGGACTGCATGGGGAAGCGGTCGTTGAAGCTCATGAGCGGGCGGAACACTATCCGAAGGACCGGTGGCTCGACGGCAGCCACGCGGGTGCCGCGCTCGTCCCTCACGCCCCGTCGAGGCGGTCCAATTCGCCGCTGGCCGCCGCGATCACGCCTTCCGCGACGCTGTCCCAGGACCAGCGCTCGCGCACGGTCTCGACGAGCCCCGCACGCGCGCGCGAGCGCAGCGCGCCGTCGGCTGTGAGCCACGACACGAGCCGCGCTGCGAGGGCGCGCACCGCGCCGTCATCGACCGGGAAGGAGAGCCACTCGGCAACCGCGGGCGGCAGTGCTCCGGCGAGCGCTTCGCTCACCTCCGCGAGGCCGGAATGGGCGGCGCTGATCGGCAGCACGCCACACGCGGCGGCCTCTGCGGCGACCATCCCGAACGCCTCCGGGAAGGTGCTCGGAACGATCAGCGCCTCGCATGCCGGGAGCAGCTCGGGGAGCTCCTCGTGCTCGAGGCGACCCGTGAACACGACGCGGTCCTCGAGCGCCCCGGCGGCCGCGAGGTAGCGGCCGAGCTCGTCGGCGTCGAGGCTGTTGAGGAACGCGAGCAGATGGCGCAGCGGCCTCGGTTCGGCAGATTGCGTCTCGAGAGCCCTGCCGGCCAGGGCGAGCTCACGCGCCTGCCCGACGTCGCCAGACGCGAGCGCCGCGCACAGCTGTTCGAGCCCGCGTCTGTAGGCGCCGAAGCCAACCACCACGAGGCGCGCCGTTGGCACCCGCTCGAGCACCAGCGGCCACGCGGCGATCATCAGGTCCACGCCCTTGCTGACGATCAGCTTGCCGACGAAGGCGACGAGTGCGTCCTCGGCCGGATCGAGACGCTCCAGGGCGTCGGCTGCAGCGCCCGGGTCGCGGGTGAACGCGCTGGCGGGCTCCTCGACAGCGGCGCTGGCCTCGGCGACCGCGCCGGCCTCGCCGCTGCCCGGCGGGCGTGCCGAGATCTCTCGCAGCCGCTCTGCGAGCGCCCGGACGCCCTTGGCCGCCTCTGCAGGGTTCCTGGGGGTGAATCTCGCCACGTCGACGCCTGGAGGCCCCAGCCTGGTGCGCTTCTCGAGCTGGGGATCGCCGAGCGCGTCCCACAGGCTGAGCGCCGTGTGGCGCGAGCCGACGAGCACCGCGCGCGCGCCGGCAAGGCCCTCCCGGGCGAACGGGAGGAACCGCTCCGGCTGCGGCTTGACCGTGTACTCCAAGGCGCTGCCGTGCACCTTCACGGCGTAGGGAGCCGCTCTCCCCAGACCGCGGGCCAGGATCACGGGTCCCATCACCAGGTGGTTGGCGAGCGCTACCTCGGGGCGCACGCGTCCGACGAGCTCACGCACGGCGCCTACGTTGGCGTCGATGTAGGCGCCGATCTCCTGATCGGTGCACTCGGCGAACGTCCGCGCCTCGATCCCCTCGTAGCGGTCAGCGACGTAGACCGGCAGCAGGCCGCCGATGTTCGGGCGGTAGACGATGCAGCGGCCGGCCGGAGCCGAGCCGGCGAATGCGCGATGCACACGGTGCGTCTCGCGGACCCGCAGATGTCCCTCGTCCCAGTCGCCGACCGCATCGACGAACGCGTGATCCTGCGGATGGCGGTCCTGGCTGAGCAGGTGCACCTCGTGGCCGAGCCCTACGAGCGCTTCGGCGAGCCTCGCGTTGTAGACGTTCGAGCCCGTCCCGCCGAGCAGGTAGCCATGGAATATCAGGACGCGCACCCGCCCGCACCCTACCTGCGCGTGGTGCGGACCCGCCCCGCTGCTCCCGCGATCGGCCCGGCTCACGGCCGCTGCGCTGGCCGGGTCCCAGCGGGCGCTCGCGACGCTGCAAAGGCGCTCGGCCGCCCTCCGCTCAGGTAAAGTCCCGGCCGTGACCACGAGGCAGCTCTACCGCCTGCGCAACCCAGCGACCGGGCGTGAAGTCGTGATGGAGGCGGAGCCAGGCGAGATCTACCTGGACCACGACTCGGGCGAGCCGCTCGAAGTGGTCGGCAAGCTGCTGCCCCTGGCACCCTGGCCCTCACGACTCCCATGGGCGATCGAGAACCTGCGCTTCTGCCCGTGGTGCGACCAGCTCGCCCAGAAGGACCTCAACGACTGCCCGACATGTGGCAGGCGGATGGGCCCGCTGACTGGCGCCGAGCGACATGCCTGAGCAGGCGCGCGGCGACCGCGCCCGGCGCCGTCGGCCGGAGACGGTCCGCGCCCTTGCGGCCGCCTGCGTGGCGCTGCTCGCCGGCGGGACCCTCGGCGCGTGTGGGAGCAGCAGCGTCTCCGAACCGCTGCCAAAGAGCACCCCCGACATCACGCCTCCAAGCGACACGAGCGCCGAAAAGGCAGCCGCGCAGACGACTTCCACCTCGACCACGGCCACGAAAACGACGCCCAAAACCGGCGAAGGCGCCGCGACCACCGAA
>JAOPZV010000004.1 GCA_025963935.1 Solirubrobacterales bacterium | reverse complement strand
ATGACTGTGGCGTTGGATGCGGGTGGTTGGGGTGCTGGTGCGTTTGGGGATATTGCGGGGGCTGTGAAGGCTGTGCGGTTGTCGTCGCGGTTTGCGACGGATTCGGAAGTTGGTGGGGCGGCGGCTGCTGGTGTGCGGGTGGCGTCGTGGCTGGTTGGTGGGGGTGGTTCGATCGCGGCGATCAATCCGGCGTCGATGGCGGCGGAAATCGTGTCGTTGTTCAAGCGGTATGGCAAGGGCGGCAGTTTTTGGGCTGGCCGCCCGGATTTGGGTGGCACGGCGGTGGAGTTGTTGAATGAGCCGGGGAACCCGTATTTCTGGTCGGATTCCTCGAACTATGCGGCGTATGCGGCGCTTTCGCGGGTTGTGCATGCGGCGCTTGAAGCGAATTTCGCGCCGGTCAACAGGCCGAAGTTGTTGTTGTCGTATGACGGGGGTTTCTCGGGGTCTGAATATGGCCGGGCGATCTTCGCTGCGGGGGCCCTCGCGGATGGTGTGACGGTGCACCCGTATGGCGGGAAGAGCAACCCGGCGGTCAGCGCTGAAGGGCATCGCGAACGCGCGGTGCAGGCGCACAACGAGACGGGGCTACCGGTATATGTCACCGAGATCGGCTGGCCGACGGCCGTTGGGCAGCCCCCGACAGGCGACAGCCTGCAATGGACCGAAGCGCAACAGGCCAGCAACATCGTCGGCTTCGTCCACTGGGCCAGAGAAACCAAATACGTCGCAATGGTCGTCATCTTCAACTACATCGACTACGGCAGCAACGACTACTACGGCATCGAGCGCAGAGACCACAGCCACAAGCCGTCCTTCGCGGCACTCGCCGGCGCCTAATAACGGCGTACCCATGGCCGGCCTGGGGACGGGGGCCCTCACCGGCCCTCGGGCGACCTCGGCGATCAGCCGGCGGCGTCTCGCTCGATCTCGCGGACGTGCTGGACATTCGCTCGGTCCCCGGCCTCCCCGCTCGGCTCGCCGGCGAACCAAGCGTCGAGTATCTCCCCCAGCTCCGCCTCGGAGGTCGCGCGCAGGCTGAGGGCGAGCACGTTCGCGTCGTTCCAGCGGCGCGCACCGGCGGCAGTGGCAGCGTCGAGACACAGGGCGGCGCGAACGCCGGCCACCTTGTTGGCGGCAATCGAGGCTCCGGTGCCGGTCCAGCAGCACACGATCGCCTGGCCGGCCCGGCCGTCGGCGACATCGCGCGCCGCCGCCTCCGACGCCCAGGCCCAGTCCGGGCGCTCGCCGTCGCCGAGCGCGCCGTGTGGAAGCGCCTCGTGGCCGCGGCGCTCGAGCTCGCGGCGCAGCAGCGGCGCGATGCCGGTCAGCTCATCGGCGGCGACGGCGATCAGCATTCAGCGCTCCTCACCGACGACGCTCCGCTCCCGTAGACCGCTCAGGAACAGCCGGTGCAGCCGGTCATCGCCCCCGAGCTCGGCGTGAAAGGACACCACCAGCATCCCATCCTCACGCGCCGCCACGACGTGGCCGTCGACGCTTGCGAGGATCTCCACGCCGGGGCCGTGCTCGGCGATCCAGGGCGCGCGGATGAACACGCCGCGCATCGGCCCGCCCTCGATCCCGCGAACGGGCACGTCCGCCTCGAAGCTGTGAACCTGACGACCGAAGGCGTTGCGCTCGGCGCGGATGTCCATCAGGCCGAGGTGGTCGCGGTCGAGCATGATCAGGCCGGCGCAGGAGCCCAGGATCGGCGTGCCGGCCGCCGCAAGGGCGCCCAGCGGCTCGCCGAGACCCTCGCGGGCGATGCCGAGCGTCATCGTCGTCGACTCCCCTCCCGGCAGGACCAGGCCTTCGATCCCGTCGAGGTCGCCCGGTACGCGCACCTCCCGGGTGCGCGCCCCCAGCCGCCGCAGGACGCGCTCGTGCGCCTCGAATCCGCCCTGCAGCGCGAGGACGCCGATGAGCGGGGCGCTCATCGGCGCGCTCATGTCAGTGGACAGGACGACCGCCCTGCTACCAGCCGCGCTGGGCTAAGAGCTGCTCGTCCTCGAGCTTTGAGCTCTCCAGGCTGACCATCGGCGTGCCGAGGCCGCGGGAGGCCTGGGCGACGCGCACGGGGTCCTGCCAGTGCGTGGTGGCCTCGACTATCGCGCGCGCCCTCGCTGGCGGGTCCTCGGACTTGAAGATCCCCGAGCCGACGAACACGCCTTCGGCGCCGAGCGCCATCATCAGCGCGGCATCGGCGGGCGTGGCGATGCCTCCGGCGCAGAACAGGACGACGGGCAGGCTGCCCTGTTCGGCGACGTCGCGCACGAGATCGAGCGGCGCGCCGATGTCCTTGGCGGCGGACGCTGCCTCGTCGGCGCCGAGCGTGGCGAGACGGCGGATTTCGCCGGTGATGCGGCGCATGTGCCTGACGGCCTCGACGATGTCGCCGGTGCCGGCCTCGCCCTTGGAGCGGATCATCGCGGCGCCCTCGCCGATCCGCCGCAACGCCTCGCCGAGATTCGTGGCGCCGCATACGAACGGGACTTTGAAGGACCACTTGTCGATGTGGTGCGTCTCGTCGGCCGGGGTGAGCACCTCGGACTCGTCGAGGTAGTCGACCTCCAGCACTTCGAGCACCTGCGCCTCGACGAAGTGGCCGATCCGCGCCTTGGCCATCACGGGGATGCTGACGGCCTCCTGGATCCCGGAGATCATCTCCGGGTCGGACATGCGTGCGACCCCGCCGTCGCGGCGGATGTCGGCGGGCACGCGTTCGAGCGCCATCACGGCGGCCGCCCCGGCCTCCTCGGCGACGACGGCCTGCGCCGGCGTGACGACGTCCATGATCACGCCGCCCTTGAGCATCTCGGCAAGGCCCGTCTTTACAGCGAATGTCGCCTCGTCCCGCATCGCAGATGAAGTTTATCTGCGCTCGCGAGCGGTCGAGGACGCTACTTCAGCCGGAAGGCCCTGATCCGGTCGTCGTACTGCGCGGTGTCCTGGGCGTAGACGCCGTAGGCGAGCGCCTGGATGATGCTGAGCAGGGCCGTGTGCGAACGCACGTAGGCGGGGCTGTTGGAGGAGTAGTAGAGCTTGATCTGCGCGAGCTTGGCCACCTCGGAGAGCGTCGCGTCGGTGATCGCGGCGGTGCGCGCTTCGCGGTGGCGCGCGAGCTTCATGGCGCGCACCACGAGCGGATGCGGGCGCCCGGCTGACAGCCCGACGACGAGCGTGGCGCCGTCGATCCGCCCGAGCCGGCTGAGCGCCTCCTGCGAGGGGCTGGCGACGACGTCGACGCGCAGGTCGAGGAGCATCAGCAGGTGGCGCATGTAGCTCGCGAAGAAGGCCATCTGGTCGGTCCCCGCGACGAGCACCTTCTCGGCGTCGGCGATCGCCTTGATCAGCGCGTCGACGGAGCTCCTGGAGACCTTGCGCGCGGTGTCCTCGACGTTCAGGTGGTCGGCGGTGAGCGCGGACTCGAACTCGTTCTGGTCGAGCGAGAACAGCGGCGTGGACCCGCTGCTCTGCCCGTTGGTGACGGCCATCGCGTAGACGCGCCGGTATTCCTCGCGAGCGGCGGCCTGCAGCTCGGGGAAGCCCTCGAAGCCGAGCGCCTGGGAGAAGCGCACGACGGTGGAGCTCGACGTGTTGGCCCTGCGCGCGAGCTCCTCGGCGGTCTGGAAGGCGGCCTCGTCGAGGTGGTCGACGATGTACTGCGCGACGTCCTTCTGGGAGCGTGAGCACTCATCGAAGCGCGCCTGTATGTACTTCGACAGGCTCTGGTGCTCGCTGGTGCCGTTGGCGGGCGGACGCTCGGTGGTGTTGGTGGAGGCGCGCTTCATTCGGCGCATCTGTTCGACGCGGCGGCCCGTCACTCCTCCCCGCCAATATGCTGCGCGCTGCATGAGGCGCCGGCTGTTCGAGGACGTGCACGAAGATTTCCGCGCGAGCTTTCGCACGTTCCTGGACCGCGAGGTGGTCGGCGAGGACGGCCGCTACGGCGAGTGGGAGCGGGCGGGAATCGTGCCGCGCGAGGTGTTCGCGCTGGCCGGTCGCGGCGGCTTCCTCGGGATGGCCGTCCCCGAGAAGGAGGGCGGCGCGGGAGCGGAGGACTTCCGCTTCAACCTGGTGATCGGCGAAGAGACGCAGCGCGCGGGCGTCGGCGGCTTCGGTCTGGGCATCACGCTGCACAACGACATCTGCCTGCCCTACTTCCTGACCTACTGCGACGCGGAGCAGAGCGCGCGCTGGCTCGGAGGGATCGCCTCGGGCGAGCTGATCACGGCGATCGCGATGACCGAGCCGGGCATCGGCTCTGACCTCGCGGCGATGTCCACGCGCGCGGTGCGCGACGGCGAGGACTACGTGGTGGACGGCACGAAGACGTTCATCACGAACGGGATCAACGCGGACCTCGTGATCGTGGCGGCGAAGACCGATCCGGCGGAGCGTCATCGCGGCATCAGCCTGCTGGTGATCGAACGCGGGATGGAGGGCTTCGAGCGCGGGCGCAACCTCGAGAAGATCGGCCAGCACGCCCAGGACACCGCCGAGCTGTCGTTCTCGGAGGTCCGCGTGCCGGCGGCCAACCTGCTCGGCGAGGAGGGCGAGGGGTTTCGCTACCTCGTCTCCAACCTGCCGCAGGAGCGTCTGTCGATCGCCGCCTCGGCGGTGGCGGCGGCGGAGGCGGCGCTCGGCTGGACACTCGACTACGTGCGCGAGCGGCGCGCCTTCGGCCAGCCGATCGGCTCCTTCCAGAGCTCGCGCTTCGCGCTGGCGGAGCTGCGCACGGAAGTCGACATCGCCCAGGCGTATGTGGACCGCTGCGCCGAGGCGCTGAACGAGGGCGAGCTGACCGCGGAGGACGCGGCGATGGCCAAGTGGTGGTGCACGGAGCTGCAGGGACGCGTCGTGGATCGCTGCGTGCAGCTGCACGGCGGCTACGGCTACATGCTCGAGTATCCGATTGCGCGTGCCTACGCGGACGCGCGGGTGACGCGGATATACGGCGGCTCGAACGAGATCATGAAGGAGATCGTGGGACGCTCGCTGGGTCTTTAGCGGGAGACAATCGAGCGTCGCCCCCGCAGCTTGGCCCGTGTGGCCGGCCTCAGCGCCCGCCGGCCGAGTCGGCGGCCTGCGGCGCGGGCGCGCGCTGCTCGGCGAGCGCGACGAAGTAGTCGAGCGACCTCGGGTTGGCCAGCGAGTCGACGCTCGCCGCCTCCTGCGGCGGCGCGCCCATCAGGATGCGCTTGACCGGCACCTCGAGCACCTTGCCGGACAGCGTGCGGGGCACCTCGTCGATCTGCAGGAGCTCGTTGGGCACGTGGCGCGGCGAGCAGTCCTCGCGGATCCGCCGCTTGATCTGCGCGGCGAGGTCCTCGTCGAGCAGCACGCCCGGTGCGAGCACGACGAACATGATCATCCACAGCTCGCCCTCCGAACTGCTGCCCGCCCGCCCCGGGACATCGACGACCAGCGCGTCGAGCACCTGCGGCACGGCGCTCGCCGCGCGGTAGATCTCGCTGGTCCCCATGCGCACGCCCTGGCGGTTGATCGTAGAGTCCGAGCGGCCGTAGATGACGGCGCCGCCACGCGGCGTGATGCGAATCCAGTCGCCGTGCCGCCAGACCCCCGGATACGTCGAGAAGTAGCTGTCCAGCAGCCGCTCGCCGTCGTCGTCGCCCCACAGGAACAGCGGCATCGATGGCATCGGCTCGGTGATCACCAGCTCCCCCACCTCGTCGACCACGCTGTTGCCGGCCTCGTCCCACGCCTCGACGGCGCAGCCGAGCACGCGGCACTGCAGTTCGCCCTCGTAGACGGGCAGCAGCGGACAGCCGCCGACGAACGCCGTGCAAACGTCGGTGCCGCCGCTGGTGGAGAACAGCCACACCTCCGAGCCGACATGCCCGTAGACCCAGCGGAAGGCCTCAGGGGCCAGCGGCGAGCCCGTGGAGCCGATCGCGCGCAGGGCGCTCAGGTCGTGGTCGCGGGCCGGTTCGACCCCCGCCTTCTCCATGCCTGCGAGGAGGCCTGCGCTGAGGCCCATGCAGGTGATGCGAGCGCGCTCGGCGAGGCTCCACAGGGCATCCAGGTCCGGGTGCGCGGGACTGCCGTCGTAGAGCACGATGGCGGCGTCGCTGTGCAGGCAGCCGACGAGGAAGTTCCACATCATCCATCCGGTGGTGGTGAACCAGAACATGCGGTCGCCGGGGCGCAGGTCGAGGTGCATGCGCTTCTTGAGCTGCTCCACGAGGATGCCGCCGTGGCCCTGCACGATGGCCTTGGGCAGCCCGGTGGTCCCGGATGAGTAGAGAACCCACAGGGGATGCTCGAAAGGGACCTGCTCGAAGACGAGCGCGGCGCCGTCGCCGAGCGCCAGCAGCCCGCTCCAGGACAGCCGCCCGGGGGCGCTGCGGTCGGGCAGCTCGCCCGCTGAGAGGTAGGGCAGCATGACGGTGTGCTCGACGGTCGGCAGCTCGGCGAGCATGCCCTCCACGACGGCGGTGCGGTCGAAGTCCTTGCCGCCGTGACGGTAGCCGTCCACGGCGAACAGCACCTTCGGCTCGATCTGCGAGAAGCGGTCGATCACGCTGCGCGCCCCGAACTCGGGGGCGGCGCTCGACCAGATGGCGCCGATGCTGGCGGTGGCCAGGAACGCGACGAGCGTCTCGGGGATGTTCGGCATGTACGCGACGACGCGGTCGCCGCGTTCGACGCCGAGCGAGCGCAGGCCCGCAGCGGCGGCGGCGACCTGCGCGGAGAGCTCGCCCCAGGTGAGCTCTCCGAGCTCACGGAGCTCCGAGGTGTGGAGCACCGCCACGGCGTCCGGGTCACGGTCGGCGAGCAGGATGTTCTCGGCGTAGTTGAGCTCGGCTCCCTCGAACCAGCTCGCGCCCGGCATGGCCCGCGAGCCGAGCACGCGCTCATACGGCTTGGACGCGCGCACGCCGCAGAACTCCCAGATGTCCCCCCAGAACTCCTCGAGCTCCTGCACCGACCAGTGCCACAGCTCGTCGTAGCCGCCGAGGCGGCGGCCGTGGCGCTCACCGGCCCAGCGCATGAAGCGCGTCATCTCGGCGCGCTCGCGGTCCTGCGCCGAGGGCTCCCACAGGGGCACTTGCGGATCGTGGCTGGTCATGCGGGTATTCTCGCGGTTTGTGAGCCTGTCCGCCCTGCGAGCCGAGTTCCCGGTACTCGGGCGACTGGCCTACCTGAACGCGGGCACCGACGGCCCGCTGCCCGCGCGGGCAGTCGAGGCGGCAAGGAACGAGCTCGCGCGCGAGCTCGAGGAGGGACGCTCGCAGGACCACTTCGCGCGCCGCGGAGAGCTGACCGATGCGCTGCGGGCCGCGTATGCGCGGACGCTCGGCTGCCAGGCCGAGGACGTGGCGCTGACGACGAGCACCACGGAGGGCATCGCACAGACGATCGGCGGTCTCGGTCTCGGCGAGCGCGACGAGATCCTCACGAGCGACGAGGAGCACCCGGGCCTGCTCGCGGCGCTGGCGGCGGCGCAGGAGCTTCGCGGCGTGGTCGTGCGCGAAGTTCCGCTGCGCGAGCTGGCGAACGAGGTGGGGCCGGGCACGCGGATGGTGGCGTGCTCGCACGTCAGCTGGATGAGCGGGTGCCTCGCGCCCGCGGAGCTCGCGGAGGTCGACGTGCCGGTGCTGCTGGACGGCGCCCAGGGAGTGGGTGCGATCGAGGTGGACGTGGCCGCGCTCGGCTGCGACGCATACGCCGGTGCGGGCCAGAAGTGGCTCTGCGGACCGGATGGCACCGGCATGCTCTATGTGAGCCCGCAGCTCCGCGAGCGCCTGGCGGTGCCGCGGCGCGGCTACCCGAACCTCGCCGACCCCGACGAGGGGCTGAACGCGCGCCTGCACGACGACGCGCGGCGGCTCGACACGCTGTCGCTGAACGCGGAGACGGTCGCGTGCGCGCTGGCGGCGGTCGCCGTGCTCGAGGAGGCCGGCTGGCCGGCGGTGCACGAGCGCGCCACCTCGCAGGCGGCCCGCCTTGCGAGCCTGCTGGCGGACGCCGGACGCGAGCCGGCGCCGCGCGACGCCACGACGCTCGTGTCGTTCCCCAGCCCCGATCCGCTCGCGGAGCGCGAACGACTCGCCGAGCAGGGGGTAATCGTGCGTAACATTCCTGCGCGGCCCTGGCTGCGAGCGTCCGTCGGGGCGTGGAACGACGAGAACGACCTCGATCGGCTGCTGGGGACGCTCTTCAAATGACAGTCCCCCGGCGCGGATGCATCGTCGCGGCGGTCCCCGAGCAGAACACCCTCGAAACGACACGAGCCCGATGAACTCCGCCCAGCAGACCGCGACCCCCCGGGGTAGCGCGCCGGTGACGGCCGAGCTCGCCCCGCTAGCCCCGCGGGCCGGCCTGCGCGCGCGGCTGCTGGTGATCAGGGCGCACCCGCGGCACGCGGCACTCGCCGGGGTGCTGGCGCTGTCCGCGGTGCTGAACACCTACCGGCTGTCCCAGAACGGCTACGCGAACGTCTTCTATTCGGCCGGCGTGAAGTCGATGCTGCACTCGCTGCACAACTTCTTCTTCGTGTCCTTCGACGCCGGCGGCCTCGTGAGCGTTGACAAGCCGCCGCTCGGCGTGTGGGTGCAGGCGCTCAGCGCGAAGCTGTTCGGCTTCTCACCGCTCAGCCTGCTGCTGCCGGAGGCGATCATGGGCGTCCTCGCCGTGGCGCTGCTCTACCGCCTGCTGGCGCGACGGCTCGGTCCGGCCGCGGGCATCGCGGGGGCGCTCGCGATGGCTGTGTTCCCGTCCTTCGTGGCGGTGTCCCGCGACAACGGCGTGGACTCTCTGCTGATCCTGCTGCTGCTCCTCGCGTGCGCAGCGGGCCTGAACGCTGTCGAAACGGGACGCTGGCGGTCGCTCTTGCTTTCCGCACTGCTGGTGGGCCTCGCCTTCAACACGAAGACGCTCGCCGCGCTGCTGGTGGTTCCGGGCATCGGGCTCGCCTACTTCGCGTGCGCCCCGGGCTCGCTCTACCGGCGCGGGGCGCAGCTGCTTGTTGCCGGCCTGGTGATGGCGGCGGTGTCCTTCTCCTGGATGGCCGCCGTCGAACTGACGCCGGCGGCCAAGCGCCCGTACGTGGGCAGCTCGACGAACAACTCGGAGCTCGGGCTGACCTTCGGATACAACGGCTTCGGCCGCGTCAGCGGCCAGATCGGCGGCCCCGGACGCGTGCCGGTGCGACCGGGGGCCCTCGTGCCGTTCTCACCCAAGGCGCTCGAGACGATCCGCAAGCACCGGGCCGCCCGCAAGGGCTCGGGCGCCGAATTCACCGGCTCCTCGGCGTCGCTGCTGGCGAACGGCAGGAACAAAAACCCGATCCCCTTCGGCGGCCCGACCGGCCCGCTGCGCCTGTTCGGCACGGGGCTCGGCGACCAGGCGGGCTGGCTGGTGCCGTTCGCCTTCTTCGGGCTGCTCGCGCTGGCGCTGCTGGCGCTCGCCGAGTGGCGCTCCCCCGAGCCGTCTGAGCTCCGCCGGCGCCGGCGCCGGGACCCGCGGCTGGCCACCGTGCTCGTGCTGGGGGGCTGGTTCCTGGCGGAGGCGCTGGTGCTGAGCATGTCCAAGGGGATAGTGCACCCCTACTACGCCTCCGCGCTCGCGCCGGGGACCGGGGCGATGGCGGGGGCCGGCGCGGTGGCCTTCGTGGCGCTCCTGCGCGGGCGGATGCGCTGGTGGGCGCTCGGGCTGCTCGCCGCGAGCGTGCTCGCGACGCTCGGCGCGCAGATCGTGCTGCTGCACCGCGAGCACTACATGATCTGGTTCATCCCGCTGCTGATGGCCGGCGCGGCTGCCGTGTTCACCGCGCTCCTGCTGCGCGAGCGCTTCGCGGCGCCGGCGATGGCGCTGCTCTTCTGCCTGCTCGCCGTTGCGCCGGCGGCCTATGCGACGACGACCTGGATGGCGCCCGTGGAGGGCACGTTCCCCGCGGCGGGCCCAAAAGCGGCCGCCGGGGCGGGCGGCGTGGGCGTCAGCGGAAGCCACCTGCAGACCTACCGCCAGCTGATCCGCTACGTGCAGTCCACCGGCGCGGGCTCGCGCTGGGCACTCTTCACCGACTCGGCGCCCACGGCGGCGCCGTTCATCCTGCTCGGCCTGAACGCGGGCGCGCTCGCCGGCTACAGCGGCATCGACCCGGCCCTCGGCGGCCCGGGTCTCGCACGCGTGGTCTCGCGCGGCGAAGCCCGCTACGTGCTGCTTGGCGGGGAGTTCGCCTCGCGCGGCGGCAACCGGGCGACGGCCGCCGCGTTGCATGCCTGCCGGCTGATCCCCCCGCGCGTCTGGCACGGCCCGGAAATCTCGCCGTTCGGCCTCGCGCTGTTCGACTGCGCCGGCCGCCAGCGCGCCCTCGCGGCGTCGTAGGCGCGTCGGGCGTCCGCGCTGTCGGGGGAGCGAGCGCTGCCGCGGCCGCGAGCGCTCACCGGCCTCCTGCGCCGGGCTCAGGCGGCGACGGCGAGCCCGCGGTGGAAGGCCCGCGCGAAGAGCTCACGCTCGCGACCGGCCGCCCAGCGGGGAACGGCGGCGTCGCCGTCGACGATCAGGCGCAGCTCGACCTCGCCGTCGCAGAGCGCGATGCTGGTGCTCCGCACGAGCTGATCGCGTGAGCGCTCGAGATCCTCGGCGAGGCGCAGGAGCGCCGCGCAGCGGTTGAGGCGCGCGGCGTCGCCCTCGCCGAACAGCGGCGCCATCGGCCCGGGGATCGGCATGCCCTTGCGGTGATAGCGGGCGGCCTGGGCGATGATCGCGGTCTCGACGGGCGCGAACCCGGGCAGTCCGCCGTTGAGGATCAGATAGCGGGAGTGCTTGTGGTGGTCGTCGTAGTCGATCGACATGCCGATGTCGTGCAGCATGCTGGCCGCCCACAGCAGTTCTCGCTCGCGCGGGTCGCCGTCATGCAGGCCGACCTCGGCCAGCTCGTCGAACATCCCGAGCGCGAGATCGGCGACGTGGCGCGTGTGCTCCGCGTCGAGGTGGTAACGCGCGGCCATGTTCAACACGCTCGTGCGCCGCACGTCGTCGAACAGCGGCTCGTCTCGGCCGGCGAGCAGCCGCTCGAAGAAGACCCCCTCGCGCAGACCGGCCTCGGTGGTCTCGAGGCCTTCGAAGCGGCCCGTCTCCAGCACGGCCTGCACGACGACCGCCCCGGCGAGGATCAGGTCGGCGCGCGCAGGCTTGACGCCGGGGACGCTCGCCCGCTCGGAGGCGGGCAGCGCGGCGAGCCGCTGCACGAGCTCATCCAGCGCATCGACCTCGATGACCATCCCCTGGACGCCGTTGGACGGCAGCCCCGCCGCTCGCTGAGCAGCGGCGGCGAGGTTGCGCACCGTTCCGCCGATGCCGACGAGGCGCCCCCCACCGGCCTCGAGAGCGGTGTCGGTGAGCCACGGCGCGCCCTCGAGCTTGCCGCGGACATGCGCTCGGAGCTCGTCCAGCTGCTTGCGCTTGGCGGGTCCGTTCGGCGGCAGGAAGCGCTCGCTCATGCGCACCGTGCCGAGCGGCCAGGACCCCGAGCGGAGCGCGAGCCGCTCGGAGACGTCGACGAGCTGAAGCGAGCCGCCGCCGAGGTCGAGCACGCAGCCGCGGGTCAGCGTCGTCGAGTTGATCGCCGCGAGGTAGCCGTAGCGGGCCTCCTCCTCGCGGCTGAGTACGCGGATCGGCAGCCCGAGCGTCTTGCGCGCCCGTTTCAGGAAGCCCGCGGCGTTCTCGGCGTCGCGGATCGCGCTGGTCGCGACGGCGTCCACGGCGTCCGCGCCAAGGCCGCTTGCCCGGCAGAAGTGCGCGAACACGTCGAGCGTGGAGAGCGCCCGCGCCATCGGCTCCTCGCCGAGCCTCCCGCTTGCCATGAGGCCCTGGCCGATGCGCACCGGCTCATAGATCTCATCGGTGCGCTTCCACCAGCCCTCGCCGGCGGTGAAGACGACCAGCCGGAATGAGTTCGACCCGAGGTCGATGACGGCAAGTCGCTCGTCTGGCTTCATGCGCTGAGCGTATTGACAGCAGCGGCGGGCCCCGGGGGCTTGCTGGGCGGGGCGCGACGGCCCGGCCGGGGGGCCTGCGAGGCGCTGCGGTGGCTCTCAGTGCGACGGGACGGACTTGGCGTGCTTCTCGCGGCGCATCGCGCGGTAGGCGCCTGCGAGCGCCTGCTCCGCGGCGGCGGTGCGATCGTCGATGAGCGCCGAGCCGATGCTGACAGACGGGTGCAGGACGCCTGCTCCGACGTCGATGCTGCAGGCGGGTATGACGCGTGCGAGCCCCTCGGAGACGACCTCCATCCCCTCGGCGTCGATGTGGGGCAGCAGGACCGCGAAGACGTCTCCTCCGATGCGCGCCACGAGATCCGTCTGGCGCAGCCGGCGGGTGAGCGCCCTGGCGAGCGCCTTGAGCAGCTCGTCCCCCACGTCCTGCCCGTGATCCCCGTTGACCTTCTTGAAGCCATCGAGGTCAACGATCATCAGGCCCGCGACCTCGCCGTAGCGCTGCGAGCGTGCCACCTGGAGCTTCAGGTCGTTCTGGAAGAGCCGGCGGTTTCGCAAGCCGGTGAGCGGGTCGTGGTCGGCGAGCAGGCGCAGGTCCTCCTCGAGGCGCTTGCGCTCGGAGATGTCCTGCAGCTGGGCGATGTAGTGAAGCGGCGCGCCGCTGCGGTCCCGTACGAGCGACATCGAGACGATCGCCGACACCGTCTCGCCGCCGGCGTCGAGATAGCGCTTCTCGGTCTGAAAGGCGGGGATCTCGCCGGCGAGAAGGCGGGCCCGCTGCTCGGCGTCGCTGTCGGCATCCTCGGGATGCACGATCGCGTCAAAGCGCGTGCCGATCAGCTCCTCGGAGGTGTATCCCGTGGTGTCGCACAGCGGGCGGTTGACGAGCAGCCAGCGGCCATCTGTGTCGAGCAGCCCCGTTCCTATGGGCGCGCGCTCGAACACTTCCTCGAAGCCTCCTCGCGGAGCCTGGGCGAGGACGTCGGCTCGCCTGCGTGCGGTGATGTCAAGCACAACCGCGACGCCTGCGGCGCCCGCGCCGTCGGTCGCGGCCGGGGATCCGCTCGGTTGCAACGGGCCCGCGTCGACCATCACGCAGTGGCGCTGCTCGTCGGTCCAGACCTCCCGCGAGCGCGTCTCGCCCTCTAGTGCAGAGGTGAACAGCGGCTCGATGGCCCTCCACAGCTCCTGCGGAAAGGCGCTGGCGACGGGCTGACCCTCGCGTCCGAAGCTCGAGTCACCGGCCCGCTCGAGCGCCTGCCCGGCCGTGAGGACGAAGCGCAGGTCGTCGTCGAACACGATGATCAGGGCCTCGGGAAGCTCGACGAGCGCCGCAGCGGCCGCCTGCTCGGCACGCGCCAGCAGGGGGTCTGCAAGTTGGATGCTCTGCTGCGCGGATGCCGACACCACCTACCCATCGGCGCCTCGAGCGGATTCCTTGACAGCCGCCCGCTTACGCGCCGGCGGACCTCAGGGATGCACGAAGGTCGCCGGGTCCCCTCCGATGCGCCGGCCCTCGTCCAGGGCGTTGATCGCCTCGACCTCCTCGCCGCTCAGCTGGAAGTCGAAGACCTCGAAGTTCTGCCTGATCCTCTCGGGCGTGGCGGACTTGGGGATGACGACGTTCCCGATCTGCAGGTGCCAGCGGATGACGACCTGCCCCGTCGTCTTGGAGTGCCTTTCGGCGATCTCCACGATCGTCGGGTCGGCGAGCGCCTGCCCCTGCGCGAGCGGGCTGTAGGCCTCCGTGACTATGCCGAGCCTCTCGTGCTCGCGGCGCAGCTCGCGCTGCTGGAAGTAGGGATGCAGCTCCACCTGGTTGATCGCGGGCGTCTCGCCCGTCTCGGCGATCACGCGTTCTAGGTGGGCGGGCAGGAAGTTCGAGACGCCGATCGCCCGGGCGAGCCCTTCGCCGCGCATCTCGATGAACGCCCTCCAGGTGTCCACGTAGCGGTCGTAGACCGGCACCGGCCAATGGATCAGGTACAGGTCCACGTAGTCGAAGGCGAGCCGCTCGAGGCTCCCGTGCAGAGCCCGTTTCGCCTCCTCGTAGCCGTGGCTGTCGTTGGGGCACTTTGTGGTGACGAACACCTCGCCGCGGTCGAGGCCACTGGCGCGGATCGCCTCGCCGACCTGCGCCTCGTTGCCGTACGCGGCGGCGGTGTCGATGTGCCGGTAGCCGGTGGCGAGCGCGTGGGAGACGGCATCGACGGTCTCCCGCGGCGGAACCTGGAAGACGCCGAACCCGAGCTGCGGGATCTCCGTGC
This sequence comes from Solirubrobacterales bacterium, assembly GCA_025963935.1. Lineage (GTDB taxonomy): Bacteria > Actinomycetota > Thermoleophilia > Solirubrobacterales > Solirubrobacteraceae > Palsa-744. Next base: position 5,140 of record JAOPZV010000004.1, on the reverse strand, counting down.
CGCCGCTCAGGGGGATCCTGGGTACCTGGGTGGTGGATGTGCTCACAGGCGAGTCTTGCCCGTCTGAGCTGGAACCAAACCGGCGTGCCTGGCCCGGCCCGCCGGTCCTCGCCGCGTCGTGATATTCACGGGCGACTCACGGGAATACTGGGGAGGCGCGTTCCTGAACTCGAGCCGTGTGGGGCGCGTAGAGAACGCCGCCGACCAGTCGCTCCGCGGCGCGCTGGCGCGCGTGCTGCACACCGTCCACGTCGACGGCGCGTGGCTGCTTCTCGCCGCCGCGGTGGCGATCCTCGGGCTGGCGCTGGCAGCCGCGGCGGCCAGGCGCGGCGATGAGGCCGCGGGTTCTCGCTGTGCGCGATAGTCGGCCTGCTGGTCTCGCCGGTCTCGTGGTCACACCATTGGACGCTGGCCGTGCCGGCGCTGCTCCTTTGCGTGCTCGAAGCTCAGCGGCGCCGATCCGTCGCGGCGCTTGCCGCGCTGCTCGCGGTCGCGATCGTCGCCTTCTCGCACATGATCTGGTGGGTCCCGGTGAACCATCCGCGACACTCGGAGCTGCGCCTCGATCCGCTGCAGCTCGTGTATGCCGACGCCTACGTGCTGATCGCCCTGTGCGCCCTTGCGCTGGCCGCCCATGGCTCGCTGGCCGCCCGCGCGCGGGGTCAGCGGCGCCGATCCTCGCGCCTGGCCCTCACGGGAGTGTCGAGGAACGTGGGCACGCCCTGAGCGGGATGTCGCTTGCGGCGCTTGCGGTAACGGGCGGGCGAGGCGGCTTCGCGGAATGGCAGCTTGTCGATGAACCCCGTCAGCTCGAACAGGCGCTGGACGGGCTTCTGCCCGCGCGTCATCGAGAATTCGCAGCCACGGCTTTCGCAGCGCTTGCGGCTCAGCAGGATGGCCATGAGTCCGCGCGAGTCGACAAACGACAGCTCTGTGAGGTCCAGGACGATCTGACACGCTCCCGCCGCGCACAGCTGCACGATCCGCGCTTCGAGCATCGGGGCGGTGACGAAGTCCATCTCGCCGACGAGGAACAGCGTGTGCCGCGCGTCCTTGGAGATGTCGCGGACCTGCAGCTTGCCGGGCCGCATGGGCGACATGCGGACGGCCTTGCGTCGCCATGCGATGCACCGCGGACAGTGCTCGATCGGCGCCTCCAGTCCCCGTAGCGCGACCGTCAGGCCACACTCCGGGCAGTTCAGGTAAGACATCGTCGCCTCCGGACTGTCGATCGCAGCAGCGGTCTGCTCGACCCCGGCGACCCTCCCGCCGCAAATTGCCGTCTGCGCCCCTTTGCCCAGGTCCCAGACCTCCTCACAGCTACCCCCATCGCGAGAGGCGTCGCCGGCGGTGATCGGCGACGTCGAAGAAACGTTCCCAAATTGCATGTTTTTTGCGCTACGCAATTGGTCCAAACCTCGGCACCAGCTCACGCACCGTGACCGCGGGACGATAAGTCGGTATGGCGGCGGAGGAGCACGCGGGGTCGGCGACACTCGAGCGAGCGGTCGCGGCACGCACGCGCGAGCTCGAGGCCATTACCGCAGAGTCCCTCCAGCGCCTGGCCCTGGCGGCTGAGAACCGCGACGAAAAGCCACCCTGCCACACCGAGCGGGTCGCGGCGACGGCGGCTGAGCTCGCCGGCCAGCTCGGGCTCGAACCTCGGGAGGTACAGCTGCTGCGCGAGGCGGCACCGCTTCACGACGTGGGCAAGCTGGCCATCCCGGACGCGATCCTGCTCAAGCCCGGAGCGCTCAGCAAGCAGGAGTACGAGCTGGTGAAGACCCACGCGGCGATCGGCGAGCGCCTGCTGGCGAGTGGCGACACACCGATCCTGGAGATGGCCGCCGTGATCGCGGGCAGCCATCATGAGCGATGGGATGGCTCCGGATACCCGGCGGCCCTGGCGGGCGAGGACATCCCACTCGTGGGCCGGATCGTGGCCGTCGCCGACGTCTTCGACGCACTGACGCACGACCGTCCCTACAAGTCGCTGTGGCCGGTCGAGCAGGCGATCGCCGAGATACGCCATGGCGCCGCGGGCCAGTTCGACCCGCGGGTGGTCGACGCGTTCCTCGAGTGGCGCAGGGACAGCCCGGAGGAGCCCCCGGCGCCCCGCTGGGCGCAGCGCGAGTTTGCGTAAAAACGGTTTCTTGCTCGCCGCAGGTGCGAGCGCTAGGATCGCCGCAGTTTCCGGGCTCGCTCCGGGTTCGGAGGCTTTGATCGGCGGTAGGACGCGCTGGCGCCGGATGCCGGGGCTGGATTACCACGCCACCAGTTCGTGTGCGGGGGTTGAGGGGACCGGTCAGTACCTCGCCTCGCTCGAGGGAAATTTGAATGGCCCACCGCAAACCAGCCTTCCGGCCGAGCCTCGCGACGAGGGGCAGGCAGCTGTGAGCGCGTCCGCCGGCCTGACGGTCAGGGACGTGGACGCCGACGGCGAGCACACGCTCGTGCTCGCGGGCGAGCTGGACATCGCCTCGGCCCCCATCCTCGAGGCGACGGTCGCATCGCTCTGCGACAACGGCAGCCGCGCGATCGTCCTCGACCTGAGCGAGCTCACGTTCATGGACTCCACGGGGCTGCGCGCGGTGCTGGCCGCTGACAAGCTGTGCTCCGGGAACGGCCAGCGGTTCTCGTTGGCCGGAGCCAGCGGCGCCGTGGAGCGCCTGTTCGAGCTGACGGGCGTCACGCAGGCTCTGCACTTCGAGCCGGAGCGCCCCGCCCCGAGGATCCCTCCTGACGCTCCGTTAGGTCGCTCACGGCGGGGGTAGAGCCTCTGCAGAGCGCCCCTCACGTAGACGCCGGCTCGGAGCGACACCTCAGGTCGAGCCACACCCGGACCCAACCGTGTCCGGCGCGAAGAGCGTCAAGCAGCAGGGCCGTTGACGATTGGCCGGCTACACGCGCGGGCGGCGGAGGGGATTAGACTCGGCTCTCCATTCGGGAGAGAGGAGCACCATGGATCACATCTGCCTGACGATCCCCGTCCTGCCCGGGAGCGGAGCTGCGGCGCGAAGCTTCATGGGAGAGCTGGACAGCACGCGACGCGAGGACTACGCCGACTCCGAGCAGCGCATCGGCATCGAGAAGGAGCTCTGGTTCATCAGCGGCCTTGGCGAGCAGGAGATGCTCGTGGCCTACATGGAGGCCGGCGACTTCGGTCGTGCACTCGGGCTGTTCTCCAGCTCACGCGAGCCGTTCGACATGTGGTTCAAGGAGCAACTGGCGAACGTCACCGGGCTGGACCTCAACGATCCACCGGAGATGCAGCTGCCGGAGCTCATGTCGCACTACGACGCGACCGCCTCTGTGGCCGGCGCCGCACAGACCCAGTAGCGAGTGTCAGGACGGCAGGCGCCTCGCGTGGCTGATGGCGTCGTGAGACCCGCGGCCCTGGACGGGCTCGCGGCGCGGGCGTGTGCCTGGCAACACGCGAGGCATGCGGCCGTGTGCGATGTGATCATCCCGTGGGCGCATGGGACAGTCGTTCGCGCGAGCCGCTATCCGAGGTACTTCGACTTCAACGTCGTGCGGGTCGAGGATCGTCCGGGCATGTCGCACGAGGCGCTCGCGCAGTTCGCCGAGGAGGCACTCGACGGCCTGGCGCACCGGCGTGTGGACTTCGATCTGATCGGCGCCGCCGAGCCGCTGCGCGAGGGTTTCGAGGCGCGCGGCTGGAAGGCCCTGCGCCTGCTGTGGATGCGATACGAGGGCCGGTCGCCCGACGGTCCGCCGCGGAGCGACCCCGGCGATCTGGTGCAGGCCGTCCCCTACGACGCCGTCGAGGAGCTTCGCGCGGCATGGCACCTGGAGGACTGGCCCGACGAGGTCGCCGAGCCGAACGAGCTGGGCCCGCCATTCCAGACCCAGGCGCGCGAGGTGGCGCTGCTGAGCGGCGCCGAGGTGCTCGCTGTCCTCGAGGAGGGTCGCCCGGTCGGATTCGCGCAGATCGAGCGTGACGGCGAAGCGGCGGAGATCACCCAGGTGTACGTGCATCCGAAACACAGGCGCCGAGGCCACGCATCCGCCCTCGTGCGCGCCGCGACGGCCCGCGCGGACGGCGCCCGCGACGTGTGGATCTGCGCCGACGACGATGACACGCCAAAGCAGATCTACGCCGGGCTCGGCTTTCGCACGGTGCACGCCGCGATGCACTTCCTGCGCCTGCCGTGAGTCGTGACTCCCTCGGGGGATCCAGAGCCACTGATAGGCGCCACCGACGCGCTGCAGGTCGACTGTGACCGCCCGGCTGTCCCGTCGAGGTAGCGGCCGGTCAGCGCTCCTGCGCGGGCTCAGCTGGGCTGGTCGTGCTCTGACGAGATGGGCTCATCGGCCGGGGGAGCCATCACAAACGACTCGACCGCGATGTCGGGGTCGAGATGGTTGTCGCTGAGGAACGCCAGCACGCGCTGGCCGGAGTGCTGCTCGACCGCCTCGATCAGCGACGGACCCATCGTGTCCTGGTAGGCCTTGCGCACAGCGAGCACGAGCTCGGTCCTGCCTTCCCTGACAAGGCTCCGCTCACCATGGTTCATGGTGTCGCGCAGCACGACCGTGATGAGATCCGCGCTGATGTACGCCCGCGCCTTGGTTGGGCCCCGGCCGGTGTACTCGCTGAGCAGCTGGACGGTTGACCGGGCGATCGCCGCGGCCATCGTGCCTCGGTCACCCCGGTCGTCGTGACCGTCGTGGGAGTTGCGATGGCCAATGCGTTGATCGCTTTGACTCTGCGGCATGCGGAGCTCGGTTCTCGCCTCGCCCCTGTGAGTGGGCCCGCGGCGAAAGTCAGGAAGAGACGGGAAGTCCTTCCGCCGAGTCCGCGGAGCGCCGCGCCCAAGATCTCGCGGCTCGACACCACCTCGCGTTCCTTCAGCCTACTCCCTTCCAGATGGCTTCCAGCGAACGCGCCGATCGAGCCGGCGTCGTTTCACGACCCCGTTGGTGCAACGGCCCTCCTCGGCGCGGTGGTTGGCCGTCAGACCCTCTGCAGATTGTGTACCGGGAACTCCTTGACGTCGGGGGGCGCCGGAAAGCCTCGGTCTCCCAGGCTCTGCAGGCGCGGCATGAGCCGCTCCTGGACGAAGCTGTCGAACGCCTCGCGCGACTCCCAGAAGTCGATTATGCCCCAGCCGCCGTC
>JAOPZV010000300.1 GCA_025963935.1 Solirubrobacterales bacterium | reverse complement strand
TGCCGCTCACCGTGACGGACGCGATCACGGGACGCCACGTGCACGGCGGGTCGTCTCCCGCCGACAGTGGGCTTCGCCCAATCCCGCGGGCCGCCAGCGCACTGAGCAGTGTGGAGGTGGTGGGCATAGTCAATGGCAGCCGAAGTCTGCGAATCGCGTGGATGCTCCTGAAGGCGCTAAGGCGATGTTCTGTCGTGTGGGTGGCGCTGGCGGCGCGCGGGCGTCTGCACGGTCGCGCCAGCGGAAAGCTCGATGAGCTCCAGAGCACAAAGCGCGCGATCGCGACGCTGCTTGGACAGCCTGGTCCCAGCTATCCACAAGTGAAGTCGTTGAGCTCGTGAGCCCGACCATTGGCATCCTCTGTCCCGGAGACCCGACCGCCACGTCGACGTGGTCGGGCATACCGAGGCAGATCGTGGACGGTTTGCGGGAACGCAGTCTCGACGTCTGCGCTCTCAATGTCGATGCGCCCAGAACTGTGATGCGTTGGGCGTCACTGGTTGGGGGCGGCATGATGGCTCCTTCGATAAATCGTGCAGGCGTCAGTCTCACGCCACGCCAGCTTCGAGCGATCGGTTCCCTAAGTCCCGCGGCGGCGTCGTTGAGATCGGTGGTCGCGAGGCGCCGCCTGGACGAATGCGCACCGCTCGACGGACTGATTCAGGTCGGCACCGGCTATTCCGTGACGACGGATGCGCCGATCGTCACGCTTGAGGACATGACAGTCGTGCAGGCTCGCGAAGTGGGCTCTGCTTGGCGCGCGATGTCACCGAGAGCAGTTGCCGCGCGCATCGCGGGTCAGGCCAGCGCGTATGAGCGAGCGCGTGCCTGCTGCGCAACTACTCGGTGGGCCGCGGAGTCGATCATCTCTGACTACGGAATCCCTCCCACGAAGGTCCACGTTGTCGGCATTGGACGCAACGTCGAGCCCGGACCGGAGGTCGTGCGGCGCGATTGGAGCCCGCCGAGGTTCCTGTTCGTCGGCCGCGAATGGGAGAGGAAGAACGGTCCCCGCGTACTGGCGGCATTTGCCCGTCTTCGCACAGAGGTGCCGGACGCGCGGATCGATGTCGTCGGTGGTCATCCGCCTATCCACGCAGACGGAGTCGTCGCACATGGGCTGTTGGCACTCCACGACGAGGCCCAGCGCTCACGGCTCGCGGAGCTCTTCGCGAGCGCCACGTGCTTCGTGATGCCGTCGCTCCACGAGCCCTCCGCGCAAGCCTACGTCGAGGCCTCGGCGTGGGGGATTCCCAGCATCGTGACCGCAAATGGCGGGAGCACGGAGCTGGTGCGCGACGGTGGGTTGGTCGTCGACCCGCTTGACGACGAGGGACTGCTTCAGACGATGCGGGCTCTCTGCGATCCCGCGACGGCGGCGCGGCTCGGCGGCCTTGCGCAGAAGCGAGCGGGCCTCTTCACGTCGCGGGCGCTGGCCGGCAGGCTTCTACGTGCGCTCGACCTGCCGGCAATCTCGACCGATGCACTGCCTGCGTTCGTCTGAGAAGCGTTTTCGGGAATCGAGCTGCGTCGGGTCCAAACGTCAGTGCTGAGTCTCGATCCTCGCCGCAGCCGTGTCCAGGTAGCGCTGCGCTATGCGCATCGGATGGAGATGCTGATCAAAGTAATTGGCGGCCGCCGCTTCGACACGGGCTCGCCGGGGCGCGTCGGCCGCATAGGTCGCGCACAGGTCGGCGAGATCGTCCAGATCGTCGCCGCAGTGGACGACCTCAACGCCGTCCCGCAGGTCAACCGGCAGCTCGGTCGCGTGTCGCGGTCCGATCACGCAGCAGCCCATGGCGAGGCACTCGACCAGCCGGTAGCAGAATGGTCCCTGGCCGGGAAGATCAACGCATACTCGTGCGCGCGCCATTTCGCGCAGATAGCGCGTGTACTGCGTCGGTCGTGCGCCGCCCGCAAAGCTCAGGCGACCATCGGACTCGAGCATGGCGATCGCGGTGCGTCGGAGCGGCGCCGAGTAACGCAATCCGAAGCGCCCAAAGACGTCGACTGTGCCGCTCGACGATCGCCTGAGCGCACGAAGCTTGCACCAGTGCGTGTAGGGGAATAACGATGATGTGACGTAGCCACCGGGGAGCACGTTGGTGAACCCCGGATAGCCGCCGCGCAGGTACTGATACTTGAAATACACATCCACTTCGGCGGCACATTGCTCGTTGACGAACGTGAAGTCGAAGTAGTCGATCGCTATGTGGCGGGGACCGTCGCCTAGTTCGACCTCGAAGAGGACGATGCCCTCGTATGGCTGGGGAATGTCCGCTGGGACCATGCGGGCACACGATTCGAGCCCTCCCTTGATGGCGCGTACGAACGGCTCGGCGTTCGGGTGCTGGTAGACCGCCGGCCAGCGAACGAGGGAAGCGCGCTCGGGTCTCTCGCCGACCGGCGGCATGGGACGGGCTCCTTCTCGATTCCAACGTCGATCGGCGAGCAATCCGCTCCACGTGCCCGGATCGGCGGCGATTCGCAGGCGTCGGCCGGTCCGGCTGGTCATGCATGCTCCGGCGTGGCCTGGCGAAGCTCCTCGGCAGGGTCGACGTAAGACGAGTCCCGCCGGCCAGCATCTTGAGTCTGGGGCATCGTCTGGACATCAAGCAGCCGGGCGTAAGCGCGGGCGCAGCGGCGGATGTCGAACATGTCCTCGGCGCGCTCGCGCGCCGCCAGGCCCAGCCGCTCAAGCAGCTCCGGATGGGTGATGAGCCGATCGATCTCTTCGGCGATCGCCGAAGAGCTACCCGGCGGGACGAGCACTCCAGATGTCCCGATGACCTCGGCGAGCGCCGGTTGACGGCTGGCGATGACGGGGCGAGCGGCGGCCATCGCCTCCACGGCAGAGAGACTGAACGACTCCCTGTGTGTAGACGGGACGAGAGCCATATGGCATTCGCGCCAGAACCCCGCTATGTCATCAACCCAACCGAGAAACTCCACTTGGGTGTCGACGCCGAGCTCTCCAGCGAGTGATTCGAGACGCGCTCGATATGGGCCGTCGCCCGCGATCCGCAACCTGGCATTACGTCCCACGATCGCGCGTATCGCGCACTCGATGCCCTTCCCGGCGGCGAGCCGTCCGGCAATTCCGAGGATCAGCCGTTCGCTAGGTCTGTACTCGCGGGGAGTGGGCGAGAGCGGGAGCTCGACACCGTTATAGATCAGCGTGCAGCGGCTCGCCTCGGCTCGACGCAGGACCTCGTCATGCATTGCTTGAGAGACGACGACGTGCACGTAACCGGGGGATCGAGCCGCGGCGCGCGCGAGACGCAGCCGCATGCGCTTCCACGCGGACACGCTGGATAACTGCAGGAGTGAGCCGTGGTCCACGGCCACCACCGGGCCGCGATATCCGAGAAGGCGCAGGGCGGCTCCCAGCAGACCGAAATCGGGAAGTATGAGCCCGTCGGGGGCGACGGCGTTGAGGGTCGAGAGGAAGAGGCGAGGGTGTCTGAACACTGACCGTCCACGGGCAAGTTCGAGCACACTCCAAGGAACGAGATCGCGCTCGAGCCGTCCGGTGAGTGGACCGCCGCCCTCGATGAAGAGAATCGATGCGTCGACGCCGACAGCTCGGAGTTCGCGCGCCAGCAGATGGCTGTGCGTCTCCGTTCCACCGATCGCGCCGCGCCAGCAAACGAATGCAACGCGTGGCGGCCCGGTACCGCTATCGAGCCGGCTATCGAGACGACGCTTCATTCGCTGCCCCGCCCCTCTCTGGTGGATGCGCACCCACGGCCGCTGCACCGAGAGCGAGTGTGAGGCCCGTGGACAACAGGCCCGTCGGGCTGAACAGTGTGATTAGGGTCGGAAGGCCGGCTAGCAGGACGGCAAGCCAAGCGAAGAACCCGACGATCATCCAAGGTGGACGTCGTTTGCGCGTGCGCATCACATATCGCGCGACGGCGAGCGGAACGCCGAGTAAGAGCACCAGTCCGATGAGACCCATGGTCATCACCGCGTTCAGGAGGCCGACATCGGCGTTTCGTATGGTGCCCTCGGGCAGGCTCGGAAAGTATCGGTCCTTCGGGTGGAGGAAGGTCAATCCGACAGGCCAATCGGGCCCAAGAACGCCGGCCATGCGGTGGTAGAGGTTGAGTCGGTAGCCGACGGTTCCCGATCGTTCGCCGAGATCGGTAAAGCCCGAGGATATTCGCGTGGTGATCACCTTCGTGGGCAGAGAGCTCGAGCCGAAGGCGCCGATGATTGTCAAAGCGATCCCGACGACGACCACGAAGATGGTGGCGCGACGCCACAGCACCTTGCGTACCTGAGGGCCGCGAGTGCTCGCGATCACGATCGCGACCACGGCCCCAAGCGCCATTCCCAGGTACGCGGCACGGGTGAGTTGGAGCAGGAAAGCGAGGAGCGTCAGACCAGTCAACAAGGCGATCCAGGGGGTAACCCGGCGCTTGGGTGTCGTCGCGAGCGCGGCGGCCGCAAATACGGCCACCGTGATGACAAGATCGTTCATCGGCGTGTACAGGCGCTGGATGCCGCCCGCGCTGCTGATCAGCTGAGGGTGGGTGAACCGCACCGCGTTCACCAAGCCGAGGGCGCCGGCGACGTAAAAGAAGCTGTAAACGGCCGCACCCATGACGACGACGATCACGCACTCACGCCAAGCGCTGCGCGTCTGGAAGACAATCCACGCCGCGGGGACAACGATGATGAACGAAAGGAAGTCACGCCCGAAGAAGAACGCGTCGATCCCTGGGATGCCGGCGTCCAGTGAGCGAACGAGCGTCAGGAACCACCAGAGGCCGAACAATCCGCAGGCCGCGGCGACCGAGACCGGAAGGCGGCCCGCGGTCCGTGGCCTCAACAGCAGATTTCCGGTGGCGATGAGCACCATTGCGACGACCGCGATATCAGTGGGCCTTAGTTGGCCAGTGCCGGATTGCAGGTTGGCGAGCGGGATCCCGTTCAAGGCCACCAGCCACAGCGCGCCCAGCGCGCCGCCGGGATGTGAGAGCGCTATCCAGATCGCAACGGGCAGTGCAAGAAACACGACTGCGACGACCAAACCGGTGTGCGCTATCAGGAACCCAGTGGCGACCGAAGAGATGCCTGCCAGCGCGAACACCGCCGCCAGCCACCACCTTTCGCTGGTCCACACCGTAATCCGTCTCGTCGCGGCCGTGAACATCACGTGTTTCCCAGCCAGGCGGTTAGCCAATGAGGATTGCGCAGTGTGCGAGCCCCGATCACGAAGGCGTAGACCCCCACCACGCCGACTGCGGCCGCCACGAAGCCCGCTTCACGGCGCATGAGCAACGCGCCCGCCGCCGCGATCATCGCGGTCGTTGCCGCTTCGCTGATCGCGCGCCAGCGAACCTCGAGTTGACCCGTGATATGCAGCATCTGAACAATCCCGGCAAACAGCACGACGCTCTCAGAGACGAGTGTCGAGATCGCAGCGCCGACAATCCCGAACAGCGGGATCAGGACGAGGTTCAGGGCTACGTTGATCGCGGCTCCGAACGCCATGGCCCGGACATACGGGCGCTCGCGGCCAGCACCCATGACGACGCTTGTCACGACGATTTGCAGGAGGGAGACCGCGACGCTGATGGAGAGAATCGCCAGAGCCGGCCCCGCGCTGGCGAATCGCGCGCCGAACAAAGTCTTTACGATGTCGGTGGCAAACACAGGACCCAGCAGCACGAAGGGAGGACCTGCGACGATTGCGGTCGTCGTCGCCACACGGGTCTGTGCTCGTATCGCGTCAAGCTGCCCGGTCGAATGCAGCCGCGCCGTCTCCGGCATCGAGACGGCGAACCACATAGAGGCAACACCGATCACGCTGAGCGGCAGCTTGGAGGCGGCCGCGTAGAGACCCGCCTGGCGATCTCCCGTCATATAAGCCACCAGGATCAGGTCCGTCGAGTAGTAGATCTGTGTCAGGGCGAGCCACCACAGAAACGGTGTGGAACGCTTGAGGCGCTGTGCAATCTGGCGGACGTCGGGTCTGTCAAAGCGCAGCCCGACATCTCGCAGAGCGAGCACCAGCATCACGGCGGCCGTGACGCCGAGGCCTACGAGGTTCGCGACGACGTAGTGACGCGCCCCAGTCAGGCCGCCCGCCAGCAGTGGCAGCAGCGCCGCGACGTAAACGATCTGGCCGATGAAGCGCGAAGCCGCGACCACGGCGTGGCGGCTCGCCCCCTGCAGGTACCAGTCAAAGGTCAGGGCATCGATCAGCAGCTTGATCGCGAGGATCGGCAGCAACACTCGCGAGGCCGGAGAAGGGGCGATCCAGCGCGAGAGAAATACGAGTGCCGCGCCCAGAGTCAGCGCCAGAAGGACACGCGCAAAGAGCGTGTCGATCAACACCCTCCGGCGGTCCGCGTTCGACCGGCCGACGTCGCGCATCCCCAGTACGGGCAGCCCGATCGCGGCTGCGAGGCCGACGTAGCCAACAATGCTGTAGGAGAACGCGTAGGCGCCGAGATAGGCCGGGCCGATCCGCCGTGTGACGATGGCCAGCATCGCCAGGCCAATGAGCTGAGCGCCGATCTGTTCCGCAGCGAGCGCCGCCGCGCTCATGCCGAGCCTCCTCATGGCTCGCACCCGCCAATGCACGCACCCACGCTGTCGTACGCCGCGAGTAGCGTCGCGGCCTGCGCAGGCCAGTGAAGTGCTTCGCCG
>JAOPZV010000286.1 GCA_025963935.1 Solirubrobacterales bacterium | reverse complement strand
TAGTCGGTGAAGAGCGTCGGGGTGGCGACCGTTCCGACGCCGCCCGGATAGATCGTCGAGGGATGCACGTGTCGACCCTCCATCAGGCAGATCATCTCGCGCCCGATGCGGCTCATGTGCAGCGCCTCCTTGTACGTCGCCCCGGTGAAGGGGTTGTAGGAGCGCATGATGTCGCCGATCGTCCGGTAGCCGTGGATGTTCGCCCCGGGCGCCTCCGTCTTTTCCGCCTTGTCCATCACGCTCGGGTTCGTCGCGCGCACCATCTGCTCGCAGAAGTCGACGAACACCAGGTTGTCCTGGAAGATGATGTGGTCGAAGATGTACTCGGCCGCCTCCCCCAGGTTGACGATCCACTCGCCGAGCGGCGGGGGCTTGACGCCGTAGGCCATCTGCTGCGCGTAACACGAGCAGACGGCGTGGTTGTCACCGCAGATGCCGCAGATGCGGCTGGTGATGAAATGTGCGTCCCGCGGGTCCTTGCCCTTCATGAAGACGGAGTAGCCCCGGAACATCGAGGACGTCGACTTGCACGTCACGACCTCGCGGTTGTCGAAGTCGATCTTCGTGTAGATGCCGAGGTTCCCGACGATCCGGGTTATCGGGTCCCACGACATGTCGACGAGCTTGCCGGCCTCCGGTTTGATGCGCTCGCGCGTGGCTGCCATCTCAGTTGCTCTCCTCTCTAGTTGCCCCAGCGGGGCTCATAGCCGGTGGTCAGCTCTGGCCTGTTGTGCCGCCACTTGGTCTCCTTGTTCATCGTCTTGTTGGTGATCCCGCGCAGCTTGCGCATCACCGGCCCGTAGACGCTGCCGATTCCCGCTGAGACCGTGCTGCCGGGCGGCGCATCCATGAACGGCATGAACTTGTCCGGGAAGCCGGGCATCGTGCAGCCGATGCAGATGCCGCCGACGTTCGGGCAGCCCCCGATCCCAGCCATCCATCCGCGCTTGGGCACGTTGCAGTTCACCACCGGTCCCCAGCACCCGGTCTTCACCAGGCACTTCGGCGAGTTGTAGTCCAGCGCGAAGTCGCCCTGCTCGTAGTAGCCGGCGCGGTCACAGCCCTCGTGCACCGTCTTGCCGAAGATCCATTGGGGGCGCAGGGCCTCGTCCAGCGGGATCGTCGGCGCGAGGCCGGCGGCCTGATAGAGGAGCCACGTGAGCGTCTCCATAAAGTTCTCCGGCTGCACCGGGCAACCCGGCACATTGACGATCGGAAGCCCAGCGGCCGAGCGGAAGTCCCAGCCGAGGTAGTCGGCGAGACCCATGCAGCCGGTGGGGTTGCCGGCCATCGCGTGGATGCCACCGTAGGTGGCGCACGTTCCGATCGCGACGACGCCCCACGCCCTCGGCGCGAGCCGGTCGAGCCAGTAGTCGAGGGTCAGCGGTTCGCCCGTCGCCTCGTCGTTGCCGAACGACGTCCAGTAGCCGTCGCCGTTGATCTTCTCGTTCGGGATCGAGCCCTCGATGACCAGGACGAACGGCGCGTCGAGCTCGCCGCGCGCGGCCTGCCGGAAGGGAAGCAGGAACTCCTCGCCGCCGAGCGTCGGCGAGAGGACTTTGTTGTGCAGGTGAACCTTCGGGAGTCCGGGAATCGCGCCGAGCAGGACGTCCTCGATGCTGGGCTGTCCGGCGGCGGTGATGGACACCGAGTCCCCGTCACAGCTCATGCCCTCGGAGATCCACAGGATGTGAACCTCCTCGACCCCAGACGGTTTCGGTTCAAACGTGGCTGCCATGGCCCATCCTTTCGTTCGTCGCGACTTCATCCTCGAGCTCGAGTGCGTCCACCAGCAGCTCATCGCCCGCAATCACGTCCAAGTCCAGACCCCCGCAGGGCGCGCAGCGCAGGGGGAAGCCGTCGAGCACGCTCTCCGCGCCGCAGTCGCGGCAGCGACCGGCCGCGGGGATGTGCGCTATGACGAGCTCCGCGCCGTCGAGCGCCGTTCCCTGGCAGACCAGCTGAAAGGCGAACTGGAGCGAGTCGGGCACCACCTGGCGCAGGTGTCCCACCTGGACCTCCACCTTGACGACGCGCCGTCCCGCCGCGTGCCTCCTCGCCAGCTCGAGGATCCCCTCGGCTATCGAGAGCTCGTGCATCAGCAGATCCTCGGCAGGGGGTCCCCCACGAGCTGGTCCATCACGCGCCGTCCGCCGAAGCTCGTCTCGACCAGCACCATGCCGGGCGGATCGGTCTTGACTTCGCCGATCTCCGCGGCGCCCTCACCGCCAGGGGTGGCGCGAAGCGCCGCGAGCACCTGCTCGGCGGCGTCGGGTGACACGAAGGCGACCAGCTTGCCCTCGTTGGCCACGTACATCGGGTCGATGCCGAGGATCTCGGCGGCCCCGGCGACAGCCGGCTGGACCGGCACGGCGGCCTCGCGGACGACCATCGCGACGCCCGAGGCGCGGGCCAGCTCGTTGAGCACCGAGGCCACGCCACCGCGGGTGGCGTCGCGCAGGCAGCTGAGCCGCGGCCCGGCGGCGTCGAGCATCGCGTCGACGAGCGGCCACAGCGGGCGCGTGTCGGACTCGATGTCGGCGTCGAGGCCCAGCTCTCCGCGCGCCAGCATGATCGCCGTGCCGTGCTCGCCGATCGTCCCCGAGACGATTATGCGGTCCCCCGGCCTCAGCAGATCCGGGGCGAGCCGCGCGCGGGCGTCGCGCACGCCGAGACCGCTGGTGCATATGTACATGCCGTCGGCATGCCCGCGTTCGACCACCTTGGTGTCTCCCGCGACGACATCGACTCCGGCTGCACGAGCGGCGTCCGCGATCGCCTGCACCTCGGCGCGAAGCGTCTCAGCCGGCAGGCCCTCCTCGAGCACCAGCGAGAGCGTCAGCGCGAGCGGCCGGGCGCCCGCCATCGCGAGGTCGTTCACGGTCCCGTTGACGGCGAGCTCTCCGATCGAGCCGCCCGGGAAGCTCAGCGGCTTCACGACGAACGAGTCCGTGGTGAGCGCCAGCTCGAGCCCCTCGACGCTTACCGCACCGGCGTCCGCGAGCTGGTCGAGCGCAGGCGAGGCGAACGCGGGGGCCAGCAGCCCCTCGATCAACGAGGTCGTTGCCTTGCCGCCCGCGCCGTGGGACATCGTGATGTGCGCGTCGCGGAACTTGGGACGCTTGGCACGCGCCGTCTCGATGATCTCGAGGATCCGCGACTCGCGGTCTGAGACGATCTCGGGCATCACACGACCTCTCGCTCGCGGGCGAAGCGGCCGTAGTTGTAATACGCGGCGCATGCTCCCTCGGGGGAGACCATGCACGTGCCGATCGGCCTCTCCGGCGTGCAGGCGGTGCCGAACACCTTGCACTCCCAGGGCTTGATCACGCCCTTGAGCACCTCGCCGCACTGGCACGCCTTGGGGTCTGCCACGCGGACTCCCGGAACCGAGAAGCGCTCCTCGGCGTCCCACTCGGCGTAGTCGTCGGCGATCCGCAGGGCGCTTTGAGAGATG
>JAOPZV010000279.1 GCA_025963935.1 Solirubrobacterales bacterium | reverse complement strand
GGCCTCGAGCGCCAGACCGTCCGCGAGCGGCATGCCGAGGCCCTCGATGGCGGCCCTGCGATCGGCGAGCATCGTCCGCTGGGGGAAGCCCGCGAGGCCCTCCGCGAGGGCCAGCGCGCGGTCGAGGTGCTCGCCTGCGCCCACCACCTCGGTGAGGAGGCCCATCGAGAGCGCCTCGCGCGCGCCGAGCATGCGTCCGGTGAGGATCAGGTCGAGCGCCCGGCCGAGGCCGACGATGCGCGGCAGCCGCTGCGTTCCGCCGTCGATCAGCGGGACGCCCCAGCGTCGCTCTGGATAGCCGAGCGTCGAGTCCTCCGTGGCGATCCGCAGGTCGCACCACAGCGCGAGCTCCAGGCCGCCCGCCAGGCAGAAGCCGGAGATCGCCGCGATCGTCGGCTTCGACGGCGTCAGGCGGGTGAAGCCCATCGGCCCTTCGGGGTTCATCAGCCGTCCGACGAACGTCTCGGTGGCCTTCAGGTCGGCGCCCGCGCAGAAGGAGACCCCGCCCGCGCCGGTCAACACGAGCACGCGCGCCTGCTCGTCCTCCTCGAAACGCAAGTAGGCGTCGTGCAGGGCGCCGGCCGTCGGCCCGTCCACCGCGTTGCGGCGGTGCTGGCGGTCGATCGTGACGAGCGCCGCCGCGCCGCGGCGCTCGTAGCGAACCGGCGGCGCCTCGGAGGCGGCCTGCTCCGGCTCGGTCATCGCCGCGCTTGGTCTACCAGCCGCCGCGCCACTGGGAGTTGCCCAGCAGCGCCTTCTGGGCAGCCAGCCGCGCTTCCTTGCGGCGTTCCAGCGCGCGCTGCAGCATGCTCATCACGAACACGAAGATCGGGAAGAAGGCGATCACGATGAAGCCGGCGTTCGTCACCACCTTGTCGTTCGTGACGCCGTACAGCCCGCGGCCGTCGTTGGCCGCTTCGGCCACCGGAGCCGCCGCCAGCGACAGGAACACGGCCAGCACGAGGACCCTCGTCAGCAGGTGTGCGCGCATCACGGGGGATCCTATCTCAGCCGGCCCTACCATCAGCTGCCGATGGCCCTTCTGAGCGCATCCGACCTGCACAAGGACATCGCCGGGCAGCCGCTGCTGCGCGGCGTGTCCTTCAAGCTCGAGCGCCGCGACCGGATGACGGTCGCGGGGCGCAACGGCGCAGGCAAGACGACGCTGCTGCGGATGCTCGCCGGCCAGGCGTCGATCGACCGCGGCGAGCTGAGCATCGCGAAGGACGTGCGCGTCGCCCTGCACGACCAGCGCCCGCCGCGCGAGAGGGCGCTCCCGTTACGCGAGTACCTCCTGTCCGGCTGCACCGAGGAGCTCCAGATCGAGGCGGACCTCGGCGCGCTCGAGGCGAAGATGGCCGACGGCAGCGCCGAGGAGGTGACGCTCGCCCGCTACGCCCGGGCGCAGGCGCGCCTGGAGGCCCGAGGCGGCTACCTGTGGCGCGATCGGGCGACGGCGATGGCCCGCGGCCTCGGCTTCGTCGCAGCGGACCTCGATCGGTCGCTGGACAGCTTCTCCGGCGGCGAGCTCACCCGCGCATCGCTCGCCCGGGCGCTCGCCACCGGCGCGGACGTGCTGCTGCTCGACGAGCCCACCAACCACCTCGACATCGAGTCGCTGGAGTGGCTCGAGCAGACGCTCGTCGAGCTCGACGCCGCCGTCGTGCTGGTCGCCCACGACCGCTGGTTCCTGGAGGCCGTCGGCACGTCGGTGCTCGAGCTCGAGGCCACCCGGTCGCGGTTCTTCGCCGGCACCTGGCATCAGTGGCGCCGGGAGCAGGCGGCGCGCGAGATGGCTCTCGGCAAGGCGATCGACGCGCAGCGTGCGGAGATCGAGCGGATGGAGCGCTTCATCGAGCGCTTCCGCGCCAAGGCGAGCAAGGCACGCCAGGCGCAGTCGCGGGTCAAGGCCCTCGCGAAGATGGAGCGGATCGAGCGGGACCCGCGCGATGTGAAGGGCCTGGAGTTCGCGTTCTCGACCCCGCAGCGCTCCGGCCGGGTGATCTTCGAGCTGCTCGACGGCCGCGTCGAGGTGGGTGGCGGCTCGCGCGACGCGGACGGCCGGATCGCCCAGCCGGTCACGCTGCTCGAGCACGCCGAGCTGTGGCTCGAACGCGGCGAGCACGTGTCCCTCGTGGGCGCCAACGGCAGCGGCAAGACGACGCTCATCGAGACGCTCGCCGGCCGGCGCGAGCTGGCAGGGGGGAAGCTGAGCGTCGGCCACAACGTGAAGGTCGGCTACCTCTCTCAGCATGCCGAGGAGCTCGGCGCGGGAGGCTCTCAGGATCAGACGGTGCTCGACGCCGCGCAGCGGGCCACAGGCCTGAACCCCGGCAAGGCGCGGTCGCTGCTCGGGCGCTTCCTGTTCTCCGGCGAGGATGCGCAGAAGCCGCTGAGCGGGCTGTCCGGCGGCGAGCGCAGGCGTCTGTCGCTCGCGGTTCTCGTGGGAGGTGCCCACGCCCCCAACGTGCTGATCCTCGACGAGCCCACCAACCATCTCGACATCGAGAGCCGCGAGGCGCTCGAGGATGCGCTTCGCTCCTTCGACGGAGCGGTGCTGCTCGTATCGCACGACCGCGCGCTGCTCGACGCCGTGGGCAGCCGCACGATCGCCGTCGAGGATGGCGCCCTGCACAGCTATCTCGGCGGATGGCCGGAGTACGCACGCGTGCGCGACGAAAGATCCTCGATCGAATCGCGAGCTTCCACAGGGACCGCGCATGCGCGGTCCCACCGAGGGGCGCATGCGCCCCTCGGCCGACCGGCGCATGCGCCGGTCGGAACAGCTGAGGACTCGCGTGATGCGGTGACTGGAACCGAGGAGGAGCCCGCCGGCGCGAACGGCGCCGCTGCGCAGAAGGCGAAGGGCAAGCCGAAGGCAAAGGGCCCGTCGAAGAACCGCCTGGGCGCGCAGGAGCAGGCCGAGCGCGCCGTCGAGGACGCCGAGGCGGCGATGCGCGCCCTCGAGGACGAGCTCGCGGCGCCCGAGGCGTGGGCCACCCGCTACGAGTCGGCCAAGTCCGAGGCACGCCACACCGCCGCCAGACGGGCGGTCGAGGACGCGTACGCGCGGCTCGAGGCGCTCGTCGACTGACCTAGACTTCGATCATGGACCGGACGAAGAACGCACGGAACATCGCGATCGTCGTGGCCATCGCGCTCGCCGTCTACCTGCTGCCCGGCGGAGGGCGCGCGGCCAGCACCTTCGAATCGGCTCTGTGGGTCGCGTTCGGCGTGGGGATCGCCTATTTCGGGCTGCGGATGTATCGCGAACACCGCATGAGGCTGGATGGCCTCGGCGACCGCCACCGGGCTCTGCTGTACGGGGGGGTGGCGCTTGGCGTGTTCCTGTACGCCGCGCGCCGGCGGCTGTGGGAGACGGGCTCCGGCGAGCTGCTGTGGTTCGTGCTCGCCGGCTGTGTGGTCTACGCGCTGCTGGAGGTCTTTCGCCACTCCCGCAGCTATTGACCGGGCGCGGCGGGCGGCGGCGCGGTCGGGCGTGTTGCCCGTGAAGCGCCTCCTATCCTCGGTGGGATGGCAGCGACCGACACATTGACGGGCAGCGGCGACGCGAAGGCGAGTCTCGCCGAGCAGCGCCGCGGGCTGCCGGACCAGCCGGGTGTCTACATCTTCCGCGACGGACGGGGCCGCGTGGTGTACGTCGGCAAGGCCAAGTCGCTGCGCAAGCGCGTCGCGTCGCACTTCTCCAAAGCGCAGGGGGGTGGGCGGGGACAGAGCTCTCCCGGCCACGCGGAGATGGTCGCGACCGTCGAGCACGTCGAGTTCGTGGTGGTCGCCTCCGAGGCAGAGGCGCTGCTCGCCGAGCAGAGCTTCATCAAGCAGTACCGGCCGCGCTTCAACATCCGCCTGCGTGACGACAAGTCGTACCCGTTCATCGCGATCTCCCTCGACGAGGACTACCCGCGCGTGTACTTCACGCGCGAGCGCCACCGCCCCGGTCGCGCCTACTTCGGCCCGTACTCGAACGCGAAGCGGGTTCGCGCCACCCTCGAGGTGCTCGCGAAGGTCTTCATGTTCCGCTCCTGCACCGGGCCCGAGCCGGGGCGGCGCAGCGGCAGCCCGTGCCTGGACTACTACATCAAGCGCTGCGAGGCGCCCTGCGTGGGCTACGTCTCGAGGGAGGAGTACCGCAAGAGCATCGACGGGGTGATCGACTTCCTCTCCGGCCGCTTCTCGGCGATCGAGCGCGACCTCGACAGCCGCATGCGCGACGCCGCCGCGGAGGAGCAGTTCGAGCAGGCGACGCTCGAGCGCAACCGGCTGCGCGCCGTCCGCTCGCTGCTCGAGCGCCGGCGCGTGGCCAACGAGTCGGTGGGGACCTTCGACGCGGTCGCCGTGGCCGTCGACGGGCGTGAGGCCAACGCGCAGGTCTTGCAGGTGCGCGACGGCGTGCTCTCCGACCGCCAGTCGTTCTACCTCTCCAACGAGACCGAGCGCGACGTGGCCGAGGTGGGCGAGGAGTTCATGCTCCAGTACTACGGCGGGCACATGTCGATCCCCGCACTGCTCGTCGTGCAGCGCGAGCTCGGCGGGCGTCCCGCGCTGAGCGACGCGCTCGCCAGCCGGCGCGACGGCCCGGTCGAGCTGCGCGCGGCCGAGCGCGGGGAGAAGCGCCGCATCCTCGAGCTGGCCGAGCGCAACGCGCG
>JAOPZV010000159.1 GCA_025963935.1 Solirubrobacterales bacterium | reverse complement strand
AGTCCGAAGGTGGAGTCCCTGGCGCCGTAGTTGAAGATGGCGCTGGCGAGCGCCCGGTGCTTGTTCACGCTTCGGGCAGACACGCCGCTCTTAGCGACTGCCGCGAGCATCAACTCAACGTCCCTCGTGGTTATCTTCGTGGCCGCCGAGTCACCGAGCGCCTTCATGATGTGTCCGTTCGACTTCCCCTTGCCCCGCTTAGCCTTGACGCCGGTCTCCGCAAGCAGGTAGGCGTAGTCTGAAAGCGTCGACGGCTTCGCTCCCTTCGTGTCTCTTAGCCAATCTAAGTATGCATGTGAAACCTCTCGAAACGTCACGCCGCGCGTACGTCGCTCGCGCTCGACCCGCTCCTGCTCGGAAGCGTCCTTGCTGTAGGCGGCGACAATCTGCGAAGCCGCCACATGTGCGGCCCGCTCATCGAACCAGCCCTCAGGGACCCTCCCCCTCCGCCGGCGCCAATCCCTGGTCGCTCCCTCCCGGTCGAGCCATGCAGGTCCCACACGCCGCTTTACCTGGCGTCCGCGGTAGCGGAACTTTGCCTCATAGAACGGTCTACCGCCGTGCTCGCGTATGACGATGGCGGCGCTCGGGTTCACGATGCGACCCCTCTCCTTGTCCATGCCCCAGCGATGGCGGTCGCTCGGGGCTTCTCCGTTGACACCGACAGCCTATGGCTCGCGGGTACCGCGTGGGTACCCTCAGCCGCTTGGGTACCGCTTCAGGTACCACATCAGCCTCGCTCGCCGCTCTTTCGTCGGGATTTGGACCACTATACCGCGCTTGACTGATCGCCCCGGGGCGCCATCGCCGGCTTTGCAAGCAGGAGGTCACCGGTTCGATCCCGGTTGGCTCCATCGAGAAGTGCCTGCCCTCATGCGACGTCTCGAGGAGGCGCATACTGCCGGCGAAGACGCTTACGACGGTCTGTCGCTCCAACAGCTTCAGCGACTCACGATTACGAGCATCGCGGCATTGCCGCGCATCTTCGCCGAGGAGCGACTGGCCAACGGCATCGGCGTGAAGCGCTCTGGTACTCCCAGCGCTCCTCACACACGGAGACGATCGAAAAGGTCGACTCGATGAACCGTCGAGAACTCGAGGAAGTCCTGCTCGGGCCAGACGCTGAGGGACTTAGCGACTCAACGGAGTTCTCGCTCGGTAGGCGGCCGCACCCCCCGGCGACGCTGGTTAGACGCTGCGTAGTGTCGGGCCAACTAGTTGCTTCGCGGCCTCGACAAACCTCTCCCGAGCAGGATCGAACGCCTCCTTTGCGTTCTCCTGCTGTTTGCTTATGTCAGTTGAGACTGTGTCTTTTTCGTAAGCGCGAGCGAAATTTCGCATGGGCGTTAGGGTGTCCAACCACTCCTTGTAAGCGAGGAAGATCGGATGCTTGTCGCCGAGTCGAATAACGATCCTTCCGTCGAGTGACCGGACCTCCTCCATTGCCTCGCGCCACCGGTCACGGGCACGGCGGGCGTCCTCCGAGTCCCGGTCGATACCGTCCCGGTGGAGGTTGTAGACATCATCGAATCGCCGTTTAGCTAGGCCGACAGCGTGGGCTCCTTCGTCGAGGACACCCCGGAGCTCTGCTCTTAGATCGCGCTCGTGGTCGTCCCGCTGTCGGCTTCGAGTCCACAATGCACCCAGAGCAGGGCCGACGACCCCGGAAACGCCGATGGCGGTGATCGAAACCGCTGTTTCGCTCAAAGGGGCTCCTTTCGGGGAACACCGAGGACACCGCTGCCGCGTGAACGCTACCGACAGAGCCGGAAGCCGGTTCTCAATTCGGACGGGGACGCCCTCGGACATTGTGCCGACGCGCGCGATACCGCGGGTCTCAAGCTCCGTGCCCCTCGATCGACTCTTCACGAACGACTGTGGCGCGACAGATCCGCCGCTCCATACGCAGGCGATCATCCGAGACGGGACCTCGCGAGCGCCCACGTGTGCCCAGCGCCGCCGGAGGTCGACGCGCCACGGTAGCGGTTCGATCCTGGTGAGCACTTGCCCACAGCTGGCGAGATCAAGCCTGTACTGGCGCACCGCGTCATCGCCTACTTGAAGCTCGCGGACTAACCCCACCCCCAACTACTGTGGAGGGGGAGAGCGTGGCCGTCACGCGACCTTGCACAGTGGACGGGGCAGCCTGATCGCGCCCACCCGACTCATCGACCATCTCGAAGGTGATCGACACCCGCTGCTGCTGGGCTTTCTGGAGTCGTGAGGTCCCGCGAGAAGGTCCAAGGCCGCAGCGACCTGCTGCCGCCCCTGGCAAGAGGTCACTTGACCAACCCGTCGCCGCACCGGCGATCGGCCTGTCACGCTGCATCCGCTCTAGGATCGCTGGGTGCTTAGTCTTTTGTTGAGATCGCCCTGGGTCAAGCGGCTGAGCCGCGGCGTACCTGTTGCTCGCCTGCTGCTCGTCGCTGAGGTGGCCGTCGTGGCCCAACGTCATCTCAGCAAGCTCGACCGAGCCCAACGCCGTCGGCTGTTTACGCTGCTCATTCGATCCCGAGGATGGCCGCGCTCGCTGACCGGGGCCGAGCGGCGCGAGTTGTTATATCTCGTGGGCAGGCTCGAGCCACGCCTACTACTTGGGATGGCCGCGAGCCGCATTAGCCTGGTGCCGGTGCCAAAGCGACTGCTTTACGGCCGGCGGGTCAGTGCAGCACGAGCGGCTCTGTCGCGGCGAACCTGACCCCCGCTGGCGCATTCGACCACGGCACCCGAGGCTATCGCCCGAGCGGGCTCTCGCCGATCTCCGAGGGACCCATGCTCGACCTTGACCAAATCAGCTCTGCGGACGGCCTGTCCGGACGAGTCAATCCGGTCCCGTTTTCGCGCTGCGTGAAGGCAACGACCGGCTGCTTCACTTAGCCTAGAGCGCGATCATGCCGATACCACCTCGTGTCGCGCAAGACCGGATCCCACCGCGCCGGCGCGTATGCCGATGAGCGCTACAAGAAAGGCCGCCGCAACTACCGCCTCAAGGCACGCCCTATCTTGGCCGGGGTCTTTGGTCCATTTATCCTCGCCGGCTTTGCGCTCCTCGTCGTTGAAGGACATCCGCTCACGTGGGTCGCCGGGATGGTGACTGGCGCCTTCGCCGCGAGCTGGTTCATTATCCGCGACGAGCCTCCGGCCTACATCGAGCACTGGCGCGAGGGCGCTGAAGGTGAGCGCAAGACCGAGGAGGCCCTCAAGCCGCTCGAGAGATCGGGGTTACGGGTCGTCCACGATGTGCAGATGCGGTATGGCAACTACGATCACATCGCAGTCGGTCGAGCGGGCGTCTTCCTGCTAGAGACCAAGAATCCGAAGGGCAGTGTGGAGCTCCGCGCTGGAGTGCCTCACGTGCGCCGACGGCTCGATCCAGAGGCTGATAGCCGTCAAGATCAAATCCGCCCACGGGTGCTGTCTGACGCCGCACGCCTCAAGAAGGAAATCGAGCAGCGGAGCGGACAGCGAATCTGGGTCCAGGCCGTCGTTGTCTTCTGGGCTGACTTCCCGGAAGAGCTCGTCGAGGATGGACGATGCATCTTCATCCACGGCCCACGCCTTCACGACTGGATCTTGCGGCGCCCCGAAATCCTCAATCAGTTGAAGGTCGACACGATCGCGGCAGCCGTCACATCGATTGGCAACAACGAGCTAACTGAGATCAATGCGAGCGTCACCGAGCAGCGTCCACTTGAGTCGCCAGGGCGGTAACGTCGCCGGCAAGTGCGTGCGCGAGGCGAGCCCAGCCCGACCTCCTGCTGTTGCAGCAGGCGGTCGGCTCGCGGGCGGCTCGGCGCCAACCGTCTGCGCGGGTGGACGGGAGTCAGTCCTCAGGCCTCGACTTCGGTACGTCCCCTGTAGGGGCTTCGCCGTGTTAGGCGGGCGCTACTGAGCCGGCGTCATCGCGACGTGAATGGCAACACCCGATCGAGGCCGGTCATCTCCAGGATGCGCTGAATGTCTTCCCCGGGGATGATCCCCAATTCGTGCCCCTTTTCCTCGCACAGCGTCCCGGCGACAATGAGCACCCGGAGCCCGGTGGAGTCCATGAACGTCACTTTGCGCAGGTCGATCACAAGCCCAGTGCCGGAGGCACAAACCTCTCGAACCGCCTCCTCAAGCTTATTCGCCGAGTCAACATCAAGCTCGCCAGTCAGCGAAAGGGTGTGCCTTCCGGCGCGGACGGTGTTGCGGATCGACAGCGGCGCGATGTTGGGCCCTCGACTCGACATGCTTACCCTCTGTGGTTGCCGTTGATTGAGACTATTCGGTGGTCGCCGCACCCACCCAGCACCGTCGCGCCTATCACGGTGATCGCTAGAAACCTCGTTGCAGGCATCGTCATCACAACAGCTTCCCAAACGACCAGAGCGCCCGGTACTAGACTTTTGGTTGGGTCGAAGTGCGCTGGCTTGCGTACGGGGCTGGCCATTTGGCACCGGCCGTCCTCACTGGTGCCACAAGCCGTCGAATCGAAGCGTCGAGCCGGGAGCGGTCGTCGCGTTGCGATCACGCTGACGCCCCGTTAAAAGGATCCACCGGTCTTTACGCCGCCTGCCGAGAGCGCCTAGGAGCGAAGGTTGACCTCATACTGTCGTAGCGAGAGATCGCAGCGAAGCGGTGCTTCTGTGGGTGGCCGACGATGTCCCGGCCACCTCTCCACCAGGCGCCGGTCGCGCTCGCCAGCAGCCTCGATGACGTGCGTGATCGCCTTGGGAGCGTCACGGCGAGTCGTTCACGTCGAAGGGCGCAAGCCACTCACTGAACGGCATGACCCCAAAGCGGCTCCCTGGCTCGCGACACCTTCCAGATCGACGGCGAGCACGGAAGTCGCGGCCCAACTAGTATCCGACGCTGTAGTGGCTGATGTGGCGGCAGCCGTATCGCTTGAAATGGCGTTCGCTGACGGTGCTTAGGAAAACGACGATGCCTGGCGATTCGCAGTGGATGTCCCCCGATATGCCGGACACGTGCGCGTGCACCACTGTCCGCGGGTTGGTCCCCGTCCATACATGGTTGATCGTGTCGTTGGCATAGATCACGTTGCGGCCGTTGCCAGCGTGAATCGTTGCGCTCTGCCAGCGCGGCTGGCCGCTTGGGTGGTAGTCCGCCCAGATGACGTCGCCGATGTCACCGCCGATAATCGTGTCGTTTCCGTACCCGCCAAGCAGCCAATTGTGTACTCCTCGATCACCTATGAGCTTATGCTTCTTCCCCGCCGGGCCCTTGTCCATCTTCAAGCATTCCTTTTCTGGCCAGCCCGCCTCGCTTGTGCCGGCAGCGAGCGCTCGGAGCGAGGCGGAACCCGATTGGGGCGGGCAGAACGCGACGTAAAGGCCAGCGTCGTCGGGGCTCGCAGACCCTCCTCCCCGAGACGGTCGCCTGAACGGGCGCACGGTTTGGAACACGTGCTCCTCACCCTGACTCGTGCCGTCGGCGTTGGACGCCACCAGCCTGAAATAGTAGGTGACGCCCAGCTGCAGACCGCCAGCCTCGGCGTAAACTTCCACCGGGAAGGTGCTGCTCGGAATGCACGGCGCGATCGCCCCGAGGGCTGGGCTAGGACCGTATTCGAAGTGGCAATCGGTTGCCGATGCCGCGCTCGGGCGCACGATGCCCTGAAGGCTCGCACCCGCTTCCCCTACAGCTGCATTTCCCGTCGTAACCAACGGCGGAGCCGCAATCGCTGACGAGACACCTACAAGTGCTGCCACGGCAACGCTCACAACCAATGCCGTTAGCCGTCCCGGTCCCCCTCGGATACGCGTCACCTTCCCCCCTCTCGGCTCGTGCAGCCTACTCTTTCTGTAGACGGGGCTCAGTCTACGCGTGAGCGCATCGCCCTCCGTCCTGGCATCGGCGACGACGGGCATGCCAACCGGCCGAACCATGGGTGTGGAGGACGTTGACATCACGCGAATTCGGGTTCGGGGCCGGGCGCGCGGCGCGAACAGCGGGCGGGCACGCCAAGAAGCCGCTGGCCTTCCTCCAACACGCGTGGCACACGGCGTGGTACAGTCGCGACGACTCAGCACTCGAACCGGGGGGATCGAATGGCTGGATGGGGGGAACGGCAGAAGCAGCACCTGACCTGCTTGGCGGCGATGCGCGTCG
>JAOPZV010000245.1 GCA_025963935.1 Solirubrobacterales bacterium | reverse complement strand
GCCGCGGCGCGCGCTGGCCGGGCGGCGGGCGCCTCGCGCTTCGGGCCCTGCCGCGGCTGGCGCGGAGAGAGCGCGCGAGTCGACCGCGTCGATTTGCCGGAGCCCGCCAGCACGCTCGTAGCCTGAGTCGGCGGGGCACCGCGCGCGGTGGTGCGGTGCTGCTCGCCGGGAGCGATCCCGTTGGCTCCGTCGCGCAGCGCACGGCCCATCTCGCGGGCCGTCTTGTAGCGGTCGCGAGGATCGAGCGCCAGTGCGATCGCGACGGCGTCGGCCAGCTCCGGTCCGACCGCCGCGACGATCGTGTCGAGCGTCGGCGGTTCCTCCTGCTGCTGCTTGAGCGCGAGCTCGGTCAGCGAGGTCGCCTCGTAGGGAAGGCGCCCGGAGATCAGCTGGTAGGTCACCACGCCGAGCGCGTATAGGTCGGCGCTTGGCCCTGCCTCCTCGCCTCTGGCCTGCTCGGGCGCCAGATAGGCGGCGGTGCCCAGCACCGAGCCGACCTGCGTGATGCTCGACTGCTCGGTCGCCTTCGCGATCCCGAAGTCGGCGAGCTTGACCTCGCCTTCACGGGCCCGGAGGAGGTTCCCGGGCTTGACGTCGCGGTGCACGACGCCGTTGCGGTGCGCGTAGTTCAGGCCCTCGCATGCCTGCTCGATGATCGACAGCGCCTCTTCAACCTCGACCCAGCCGTCGTCGCGCAGTATCTCCGCGCCGGACGAGCCTTCGATGTACTCCATGACGATGAAGTACTGGCCGCTCCGATCGTCCTCGCCGGAGTCGAACACCTGCACGATGTTGGGGTGCACCAGCCGCGCGGCGGCCTGCGCCTCGCGCTGAAAGCGCGACACGAACGTGGGGTCGTCGGCGAGATGCTCCGCGAGCAGCTTGACCGCCACCTGGCGCTCCAAGCGCAGGTCCATCGCACGGTGAACGGTCGACATGCCCCCGAAGCCGAGGCGACCTTCCAGCCGGTAGCGCCCGGCGATCTCGGCGATGCTCATTTCGCGGCTTCCTGGCCGCCCGCGCCGGCACCTTCACCGGGCGTGCCGCCCCCCTGGCCGCCGCTCGGTGGCGTTTCGCCGGCGCCTGGCGCCGGAGTGCCGCCACCCGGGCCCGAGGTCGTGGGCGTCGTGGGGGTCGTCGAGGTGGTCGTCTGCGTGGGCGTCGTCTGAGTGTCCGTGGTGGTGGTCGGCGTGGTGCGCGTCGTGGTAGTCGTTTTCGGCGCCGCGGTGCTGGTGGTCGGCTGGGCGAGCGGCTGCTTGCAGAGTTCCAGAGCGTGCTTGCGCAGGTTCGCGATGCCCTGACGCAGCGTGTTGTGAAGGCCGGTGTCGATCGACGCCGGCAGCGCCGTGAAATCGGTTTCGGTCTTGCGGATGGCCGCTTCGGTTTCCGAGCAGCTGCCATTGCCCGACTGCGCGGCCTGCGCGACCGCTTCGAAATCGCTCTGCAGCGGGCCGGCGTTGGCCGCCGGGATCAGCTTGCCCGTCGAGGTGCCGCATGAGACGAGCCCAGCGGCCGCCACGCCCAGCGCGGCGGCCGGGACGAGCCGGGCGACCACCACGAGCAGGCGGCTGCGATCGCTTCTGGCGGCTGGCGTGGGATCCCCCATTCTCATTGACCGTACTCCAGGCGCTCGGCGAGCGAGTCGGGCAGGCGGGCCGCGCGAATCGCCGCGGCGGCCCCGGCCACGTCGTAGTCGGCGCGGTGGAAGGAGGCGGCCATGCCGTCGAGGTCCAGCAGCAGCCATGAGGCACGGCGATCGCCGTCTCGCGGCTGACCGACGCTGCCCGGGTTGATCAGCCATTCGCCGTCGGCGAGGTCGAGCTCCGCACCGTCGCGGCGCGGTTCGCCGGTCGCCAGCGCGCCGTCGTGTCGGGCGAAGGACAGCGCGACGTGCGAGTGGCCGATCAGGCAGATCCGGTGCACCTGCTCATCGAGGCACAGCTCGGCCAGCAGCGCGGAGAGTACGTACTCCCACACGGGGTCGCGGGGACTTGCGTGGTAGAGGCCGATGCGTCCCTCGTCGGCCTGCGGGCTGAGGCTTTCGAGGAAGCTCAGGTTCTCCGGTGCGATCACCTCGCGGGTCCACTGCGCCGCTAGGCTCGCGCCCCGCGAGAACTCGTCGAGCGGTATGTCTCCGGTGACTGCCATGTCGTGGTTGCCGGCCAGGCACACGGCGGCGTGCTCACGCGCAAGCGCCACGCACGCGTCCGGCTCCGCCCCGTAGCCGACCAGATCGCCGAGGCACCACAGCTCGTCTGCGGGGCTGGCCGCGACGGCCTCAAGCGTAGCCTCGAAAGCGTGCCGGTTGGCGTGGATGTCGGAGATGACGGCGACCTTCATCATTGCAGGGTAGGAACACCGCTCATCCCGGGGCGTTCCACGTTCGCGGCGGCTGCAACCGCGCGATCGCCCGCGCGGCCCCCCGTCGCCCGGCCCCTTTGCCCTACTCCTCCTCCGAGCCCGACTCGGAGCCGCCGTACTCGGGCAGGTTCTTGATGCCCTCGCGGGTCAGCCACTTGGAGTAGTTGTCCTCCATCGCGTCGATCAGCTCACGCATGAAGCGCGGCGAGAGATTCACGCGCGAGACGACCACGCCGGGAACCTCCTCGGACTCGACCTCGTGGTCGACGCGGGCGAAGGTCACGGTGAACTCGTAGTCGGAATGGCTGACATTCGCGAAGTTCGCGTAAACGCCGCCCATGATCTCGGGGGATAGATGGATGTTTATGTGGCGCTCGGCGCCTGAGTCTTGGTCGTTCACGTAGCTAGTATCGCAAGCGCCGAGCGCCGAGCCATGACCGCCCCCTCAGCCAACGATGAACAGGCCCGTTCGCAGGGTCTCCTGACCGCGACCCCGACGCCGCTCGACTCCCTGCGGACCGCCGTCCTCGAGGCCGCCGCGGAGCTGTCCGGCGGCGGCTCCGGACGCGGCACGATCAGCCTGGAGCGCCCGCCGCGCCCGGAGTTCGGCGACTACTCGACCAACGCCGCGCTGCTGCTCGCGCCGCGGCTCGGCGAGCCGCCCCGGGCTGTCGCCG
>JAOPZV010000216.1 GCA_025963935.1 Solirubrobacterales bacterium | reverse complement strand
GACCGCGCGTATACCCGGGCGAGCTCGTCCATCAGTTCTGTGACGCACCAGAGGACAGGCCCGAGAAGTCGAGTTCGGCGAGCGCTTCCTCGACCAGCCGCTTTTGATCTGATTCGTCGAGCGCCTTGCGTGTGACCTTCTCCGTGGCGAGGATCGTGAGCTCGACGACTTCCTTGCGGAGATCCTCGAGAGCCCGCTTGGTGGCCGCTTCGATGTCGCGTTCGGCGCGTTTGGAGGCCTCGGCGACGAGTTCGTGCCCACGCTCTTTGGCTTCGTGCTCGCGCGCCTCCGCCGTCTGCCGCGCGCGCTGGATGATCTCCTCCGCCTGAACCCGCGCCTCTTTCAGCCGCTCACGGTATTCGGCGAGCAGCTGCTCCGCTTCGGCGCGCGTGCGCTCGGCGGTCTCGATCGACTCCTCGATCATCCGCTGGCGGCGTTCGAGCGCCTCGCTGATTCGCGGGAAGGCGAGTCTTCCGAGGAGCACCATGGTCGCCCCGAAGACGAGCAGCGTCCACACCATCAACCCGACGCTCGGCTTGATCAGGAAGCTGCCGTTGGCAGCGAGCACGTGCGAGCTCGGCGACCCGAGCACGGAGGCAGACTCGTTTGCGAGCGAGCTCAGCATGGCTAGACGATGAAGGCGGCCAGCAGGCCGGCCACGAGCCCGTAGAAGAAGGTGGCCTCGGTCAGCGCGAAGCCCAGCCACTGCAGCTGGGTGATCTCGTCGCGCATCTCCGGCTGGCGGGTGATCGCCTCGATGGCCTTGCCGAAGATCAGGCCAATGCCGACGCCGGCGCCCACGGCGCCGAGACCGCCGCCCACGCCGAGACCGATCGACTTGCCGGCTTTGGCGGTTTCTTCGGCGGCCGCCAGGATTGTGATGAGAGCGATGTGCACGGCGATGGGCTCCTTTTAGTGTTGCTCGGCGACGGCGCCGCCGAGATAGATAGCGGTAAGGGTGGCGAAGATGAACGCCTGTAGGAGGGCAACCAGACCGACCTCGAACGCGTACAGCAGGATGCCGAAGGGCAGCGTGAACCACCCGAGCCAGGCGGCGCCGAGGATCACGGCGAGCGCACCCGCCATGAACAGGATGATCAGGTGGCCCGCCAGGATGTTGGCGAACAGACGAATCGTCAGCGAGAGAACGCGCATGAGGTTGGAGAGCACCTCGAGAAAGAAGATGGGGACGGCCATCGCGCCTTCCACTCCGCCCGGGACGAGCGACTTCAGATAGCCGATCGGCCCCTTCGCGCGGATCCCTTCGTAGGTGTAGGCCACGAACACGACGAGCGCCAGCACCAGCGGTACCGACAGGTTGGCCGTCGCCGCGTACAGCGAGAAGGACGGGATATGGACGCCCAGCACGTTGATCTTCTCAGCCGTGTTGGTCGGCAGCGGGATGTAGCCGACGAGGTTGGAGAAGAGGATGAAGAGGAACAGCGTGCCGATGAACGGGAACCACTTGGCCGCCATCTGCCTGTCCATGGCGCTGCCGGTGATGTTGTCGCGCATCAGCTGGAAGAGCAGCTCGACGGCGGTCTGCACCTTGTTGGGCCGCTCCTGCATGCGCCGCGCGACGTAGATCATCGTCCCGCACGTGAGCACCGCGGCAAGGAACAAGTACAGGACGGCCTTGTTGAGCGAGAAGATCCCTAGGTCCACCCAGTTTTCGAGCTTGAACTCGTTCTGTGGCTGGTAGACGGTGTTGCGGGTGCCCTTGAAGCCGTAGATCGCGACGAGCGCGACGACACCGCCGATGTACACGCCGAGCAGGATCAGCAGTTTCCGTTTGAGGCCGCCTTTCGGGCGCTCGGGTGATGCAGCGGGCGCAGTCGTTGGCGCAGGCGCGGTCGCAGCGCTCATGATGCGCTCGGCCTCCCGTGAGCGCCGGGCCGCGCCGCGAGCGCGCCGGGGCGCGTCACGAACGACATCGCGAAGTACACGGTGAAGGCGGCCAGCACGAGCCCGGCGGCCATGATTCCGTCGCTCTTGCC
This sequence comes from Solirubrobacterales bacterium, assembly GCA_025963935.1. Lineage (GTDB taxonomy): Bacteria > Actinomycetota > Thermoleophilia > Solirubrobacterales > Solirubrobacteraceae > Palsa-744. Next base: position 3,437 of record JAOPZV010000216.1, on the reverse strand, counting down.
GCCCTCATACCTTGCGAGGATCACGGCGAGGGCGATGATCCAGATGCGCCCCATCATGCCCGACACCTGCAGCCCCGCTTTCAGCTTGGGATCCGCGACGCGACTTGCCCGCCCTTGTACATATGCGGTTCCCGCGCGCGTCAGCAGCCATGCGCACGCGCCGACGAGGTAGCCGAGCGTGGGCATCCCTGCGATGAGCACGAACGGTGCCGTCGCGAGCACCAGGCACACGTCGAGGTAGCGAACGAAGACCACGTCAGCTTGAAGATCCGGGTGGCCGTCCGTGGCACAGGGTCCACAGGCGCCGGCGCTGCCGCGGCGTAGTCACGATCATGCTGGGCCACCCCGCGGGGCACGCACTTCGAAGCGAGCACCGGCGCGCGGAGGATGGCACCGAGAACGACCCGTGTGGGACGGGAAACTGGCAGGCGACGCGGTGGCTCCGCGGTGTCAAACGCGCACGGCGCACGCGGGGTGCGCCAGCGGGATCGAGTGAGTCCCCCTGGCCTGCTGCGGGCATGCGCACGTGATCCTCGTTGGCGTCGAAGTCGGTCATATGGATACGGCCACCCTACAGACGGGAACGTCCCCGCGCTGTCTGCGAGGACGCCGTCGAACCGTCCCTCAACCGTCTGCGGCCGCGGCTTCAGTCTACCTGGTCGTGGACTTCGTAACAACTTTGTGACATGAGCTACGCGGGTCGCGGGTCGTTTTCGAGCGACCGCTCGGCGCGCCGCTCAGCAGTCCGCGCCGCCGTCCGCCGCAGCCTGGGCGGCAGCGCTCGGCGAAGCCTCCCGCCGGTCGTCACGCACAGCACCGCGAGCGCGGTCGTCGCGAGGCCGGCAAGGATGTCGAGCAGGAAGTGGTTGCCGGTGGCCAACACGGCGAAGGCCGTCAGCAACGGGTAGAGGATCGCAGCGGCGCGGACCGGCCGGCGGCTCGACAGGCGCCACAGGACAAGGCCGCACCAGGCCGCCCAGGCGATGTGCAGAGAGGGCATGGCCGCCAGCTCATCGGCGTGCGACGCGAGCGCCCCGGTGTGCCACGAGCCGAAGGCGTGGGTGGAGGCGACGACATCGGTGAAGCCGTCGAGCATCCGCGGCGGAGCGACGGGGTAGAGCCAGAAGACGACGAACGCGAGCAGGTTCGTGACGACGAGCGTGTTGCGCAGCGGCCGGTAGATGTCCGCGCGCCGCCACCACAGCCAGCCGAGCAGAGCGAGCGTCACGATGAAGTGGGCGTTGTCGTAGTAGTCGGAGACGACGAGTCCCAGCGTGTGATGAGCCGCGAGCCAGCTGTCGAGGCCGAGCTCCGGGTCGATGTGCAGGGTGTGCTCCAGGCCGAGCACGCCCGTGGCGTGGCGGAGCGCGGGCGCGAGGCGCAACGGCGCCATGTTGGTGACGACGTCGTACAGCCAGCAGAGCCATGCGATGGTGAGCAGCTCGACCCACCAGCGGCTTCGCAGGCGCGGTCGCGGCAGCGCTCCCATGGCGGGGACCGCGGCAGCGCCCGACCCCCGCGTGTCGATCGAAACGGCGGTGGACAAGTCGATGATCTTATCCCGCCGCACGGATGGGCGCCGGGCTTGCAGCCGCACGTTGCAGAGGCCCCGGCGGGGATCCGCGAGTGTCAGACGGCCCGGGGAGCCAGCGGATGTGCGGTCGCGTGGATCACGGAGCGGTGGCGTGCAGGCCGCGCTCGCCGAGGGTGGCGAGCACGCGCGGAAGCGCCTCGGCGGTTCGCCGCCAGGAGCCCTCGGCCGAGTAGTCGTCGGCGTCGTGCAGCAGCAGCACGGCGCCGTCCCCGGCGCCGTCGGTGACGAGCCGCGCGATGGAGTCGGCCGTCGCCTGCGCCTGCCAGTCTCGGCCCCAGTGGCTCCACAGCAGCGTGCGCCAGCCGCGTCCGCGCGCGAGACGAAGCGCGGCGGCGTTGAGCACGCCGTAGGGAGGGCGATAGAGCGTCGGCGCGATGCCGGTGCTCGTCCCGATCACCTCGTGGGCTCGGGCGATGTCCTCGGCCACCTGCCAGGGCGCCAGGCGCAGCAGGTTGCGGTGGCGGTCGCAGTGCAGGCCGATCCCGTGTCCGGCGTCGACTATCTCGCGAGCGAGCGCCGGGTTACGCCTGACCTGCTCACCGACGAGGAAGAACGTCGCTTGCACGCCGGAGCGGGCGAGGATCTCGAGCATGGCAGGAGTGCCCTGCGCGTGCGGGCCGTCGTCGAACGTCAGCGCGAAGCCGCGCCCGCTGGCCGTGTGATCCTCGATGCCGAGCGGCGCCCGCAGCGCTGCGCACGTCCCAGCGAGCCCCGGAAGCAGGTAGGCGAGCGCCGCGGCGCCGGCCAGCGCACCGGCAAGCGGCCCGGCGGGACTGCGATGATCGTGTGCGTACATGATCGAACTCGTGCTCGGCATCTTGGCGGCGGTCGGCGCGTCGACGCTCTACAGCCTAGGGATCGCGCTACAGGCGATGGACGCGAAGCAGGCGCCGCACGAGGAGCATCTGCGCCTCGCGCTCGCCTGGGGCCTGGTCCGGCGCGCGCGCTGGCTGCTCGGCACGGGGCTCTCGATCCTCGGCTTCCCGCTGCAGGTCGTCGCCCTCATGCTGGCCCCCCTGGTTGTCGTGCAGCCGGCGCTCGCGACCGGCCTGCTGATCCTGATGCTCCTGGCCGAGCGGATGCTGGGCGAGCACGCCGGACGCTACGAGCACATCGCGATGTTCGCGATCGTCGTGGGCGTGATCGGCGCTGGTCTGACCGCGCCGTCGCGGAGCACCACGCACTCCGAGGAGCTCACGATCACGCTGGTGCTCGTCGGTCTTGGCGTCGCCAGCCTGCTGCCGTACATGCTGCGCGCCCTCGGGCGCTCCAACGCCGTCGTCACGATGATCGGCGCCGGCCTGGCCTTCGGCTGGAGCGGGGTTGCCACGAAGCTCGCCTCGGACGACCTGTCCAGCCATCATCTCGTCCCGGCCGCTGCCTGGGCGCTGTCGACGGCGGCCGCCTCCGGCGTCGGCGTGCTCAGTGAGATGAGTGCCCTTCAGTCACGTCCGGCAATCCAGGTGGCGCCGGTCGTCTTCGTGACTCAGACGCTCATTCCGGTGGTGCTCGCCCCGCTGCTGCTGGGCGAGAACTTCAGCGCCACGCCGCTCGGCGGCGTCCCGCTCGTGCTCTCGCTGGGGCTGCTGATCGCCGGAGCCGCCGCGCTCGCACGGTCGCCGCTGCTCTTGGCGCTGATGGCCCCGGAGGCGGTGAGCGATGCCAGCGGCTCCGCGCGCAGCCCGTCGGAGGCGAGCCAGGAGACGATCCGCTCGAGTCCGGCCACGGAGGACGGGGATCCGTCGAGCTCGACGACGAGCACGTCGCCGGCGCGTATATCCCGCTGAGGAAGCGCCGCGGTCGCGCTCAGCCGCATCGCGCCGCTCACCGGGGTGGCTCCGGC
>JAOPZV010000213.1 GCA_025963935.1 Solirubrobacterales bacterium | reverse complement strand
ATCGACGGCCCTAGCCTCGTCTACCGCGCGTTCTTCGCGCTGCCGGAGTCGATCGCCACCTCAACCGGAGAGCCGACGAACGCGATCTTTGGGTTCGCCTCGATGCTCGTCAAGATCGTCAGCGAGTACGGCGTCTGTCCGACGGTGGTGGCGTGGGACGCCGGCACCTCCGGACGGACCGAGCTGTTCGCCGACTACAAGGCGCAGCGCCGCTCGCGGCCCGACCTGCTCAAGCAGCAGTGGCCCGCGATGGAACCGCTCGTCGAGGCCTTCGGGTACCGCAACGTGCGCGTCGAGGGCTACGAGGCCGACGACCTGATCGCATCGCTGTCGGCGCGGGCCCTGCAGGCCAGCCCGCCCGTTCCCGTGATGATCGTGACGGGCGATCGCGATGTGTTCCAGCTGATCGACGAGCGGGGTCTAGTGAAGGTGATGGCGACCTCGCGCGGCATCACCGACACGAAGATCTACGACCGCCAGGCCGTCGTCGACCGCTACGGGATCGCCCCGGAGCTGATCCCCGACTTCTACGGCCTGAAGGGCGACACCTCCGACAACATCCCCGGGGTCCCGGGCATCGGCGACAAGACCGCCAGCGAGCTGATCCAGAGCTTCGGGTCGCTCGAGGGGGTGCTCGCGAACATCGACGACGTGAGCGGCCCGAAGCGCAAACAGAACCTGCTGGAGCATGCCGAGAACGCACGCGTCTCGAAGCAGCTGGCCACCGTGCGGCGCGACATCGAGGTCGACTTCGACGTCGTCGCGGAGGCCGTGCGCGAGCCGGACCGCTCGCAGGTCCGTGAGATGTTCCGCCGCTACGAGCTGCGCGATCCCCTTCGCCGCCTGGAAGAGGCGCTTGGCGACCCGGAGGTGGCGGCGCCGCGCGGAGCAGCCGAGGTCGCGCTCACGGCACGCGTGCGGGCGGGTACGCCGGCCGACATCGCGCTGCTGGCAGACGCGGGCGCCGAGCTGTGCGTCGTGGTGACGGCGAACGATGCTCCTGAAGGCGCCCTGTTCGCCGAGGGGTCGCCCTGGCGTTTCGCCGTGGCCGCCGGTGGCGAGGTGCTGGCCGGGGACTGCAGCTCGCCGGAGGAGGTCGTCGAGGCGTGCGGCGCTCGCGCGGTTGTGGCACACGACGCCAAGGCGCTCGGCCTGGTGGCGCCTGGTCTCGTCCACGACACGCTGCTCGGCGCCTACCTGCTCGAGCCGGCCCGACGGGGATACCCGTTCGCGGAGCTGTGTGAGGAGCGCGGCCTGGCCAGCGACATACAGGACCCGGTCGCCGCAGAGGCCGTGATGCTCGGTGCGCTCGCAGACTGGCAGCGCGAGCAGATCGCCGAGCGCGGCCTCGACGCGGTGATGCGCGACATCGAGCTGCCGCTGGTCAGCGTGCTGCGCGAGATGGAGCTCCTAGGGGTGAGGCTGAACCTCGATCTGCTCGCCGAGATCACCGGGCGCGTGCGCGAGGAGATAGCCGAGCTGGAACGGGAGATCTATGCGCTCGCCGGCGAGGAGTTCCTGATTGCATCGCCCCAGCAGCTCGGCGAGATCCTCTTCGAGAAGCTCGGGCTGTCGCGCAAGCGGCGCGGCAAGACCGGCTTCTCCACCGACGCGCGGGTCCTCCAAGCGATCCGCGACGAGCACGAGATCATCCCCAGGATCGAGCGCTGGCGCGAGCTCTCGACGCTGATCAAGACGTATCTCGACGTGCTCCCCGAGCTCGTCGACGACCGCTCGCGGATCCACACGACGTTCCTGCAGGCCGTGGCCCAGACGGGCCGGCTGTCGAGCACCAACCCGAACATGCAGAACGTGCCGATCCGGACGCCCCTGGGGCGGGAGATCCGTGGCTGCTTCGAGGCGGAGCCGGGCTCGGTCCTGATCTCGGCCGACTACTCCCAGATTGAGCTTCGCGTCCTCGCGCACGCGGCCCAGGAGGACGCCCTGATGGAGATCTTCAGGCGTGGAGAGGACGTGCACACCGCGACGGCCTCGCGGGTCTTCGGGGTCGCGCCCGAGGACATCGACCCCGGGATGCGCTCGAAGGCCAAGATGATCAACTACGGAATCGTCTACGGACTGTCCGACTACGGCCTCGCCGACCGGCTGAACATCCCGCGCGAGGAGGCCAAGGAGTTCATCGATGCCTACCTCGAGCGCTTCCCGCGGGTAGCCGAGTTCATGGCGGCGACGATCGACCAGGCCAAGGACGAGGGCTTCGTCAAGACCCTGTGGGGCCGGCGTCGGCAGATACCGGAGCTGCGGGCTCGCAACTACCAGGTGCGCACGCTCGGCGAGCGCCTCGCCGTCAACACCGTGATCCAGGGCACGGCGGCGGACGTCATAAAGCTCGCGATGGTTCGCTGTCAGCTGGCACTGGAGCGCTCGGATCTGAGCACACGGCTGCTGCTGACCATCCACGACGAGCTGCTGTTCGAAGGGCCGCCCGAGGAGGCCCCGGCGGCGCGCGAGCTGATCGAGCGGGAGATGTGCGGGGTGTGGGATCACGAGCCGCCGCTGGCCGTCGACATCGGTGTCGGCCCGAACTGGCTGGAGGCGAAGTGAGCGCGCGGGGGGGAGAGGCGTGAGTCGGGGGCTCGCGGTGCTGCTCGGCGTAGGCGCCGGATGCCTCGTCGGCATGCAGGCCCCGATCAACTCACGACTGGGCAGGGTCGTCGGCAGTGTCCAGGCGGCGACCTTCTCATTCCTGGTCGGGACGGTCGTGCTGTTGCTGATCGCCTCCTTCGTGCGTGGCGGTCTGGGGAACCTCGCGCACGTTGGGCGGGCGCCGTGGTGGGCGCTCGTCGGCGGACTGCTGGGCGCGATCTACGTGACCGTGGCGCTGGTAGCCGTGCGGACGCTCGGCGCGAGCGGGCTGACCGCCGTCGTGATCACCGGGCAGCTGGCGATCTCGGTTGTGATCGACCGCTTCGGGCTGTTCGGCGTGGCGCGCCAATCGGTCGGCGTGCAGCGACTCGCGGGTCTCGCCCTGCTCGTCGCCGGGGTGCTGCTCGTCGTGCGCAAG
>JAOPZV010000212.1 GCA_025963935.1 Solirubrobacterales bacterium | reverse complement strand
CGCTCTCGGGTCCTGTCCTGCTTGGCATCCTCGACCCAGCAGATGAACTCGTTGCGGGCCAAGGGCGTGATGTCCTTCCAGGCATCGAGTGCCGTGCTGTTGGCGATCAGCGCCTTACGCAGGTCCGCGGGAAGCTTATGCACCACCCCACTGGGCACTCTCTGGCCGCTCACAGGCCCATGGTAGTGAACCGGGGTCACTGCCCCGGGACGACCACTACGCACGGTGAGTGGCAGTCGGCCGCCGAGTGGTCCCGTGAGTTGCTGCTCGATTGCCAGCGAGAACGCGCGCAAGTAGGCACGCAGCCGGGCGAGATTGGCCACGCGCGCCCCTGCGGGATACTGGACGGACGATGTCGCAGGAGAACGTGGAGACGGTCGGGCAGGCGATCGCGGCGATCAATGCGCGGGACATTGACGCCTACCTCGCCTGCTGTACCGAGAACGTGGAGTTGTTGCTGCCGATGGTCGGGGCCCAGTATTTGGGGGCTGACGGGATCAGGCGGTTCTTTACTGACATCGAGGACGCCGGCCCTGACTTTCGGATCGAGGTGCAGCGCGTGCAAGCAATCGGCGACAGCCACGCGCTCGCCTTTCTACGGTTCAGCTCGACTGGCCGTGCCAGCGGGATCGTGACCGGCGCTGAAAGCGCGAACGTCTACGACATCATCGACGGCAAGATCAGTCGCATCCGCATCTTCCTCGACCGCGATGAGGCCCTCAAAGCCGTGGGGCTGGAGTAGGCGATAAGCATCGCGCGGGTCTGGCCGTCATAGTCGGCTGCTCTCCCTTGCCAGTCCTTCTCGGTCACGCCCGAGGAATAGCACGAATATCTTTGCGCAGCAATGGGGGGCTGCGACGCTCAGTCAGCCCACCAGTCTCGCTGACCCTCCACGTCTTCCCGCGGGTTCTCGCCGAGGCTGGGCGCGCCGAAGACGAGGATCTCGAGGCCCTCCGGCCCGGCCTCGTACCCTCGCCATGTACCGGGCGAAACGCGCACGACGTCCCACTTCCTGACCTCGACGATCTCGTCGTCGAGTTTCATCCGTCCGCTCCCGCCCACGACCACGAACACCTCCTCCTGCTCCTTGTGCGTGTGGCCGTACGGGAACCGGTAGTCGGGCGGGATGCGCTGATAACTCAGACCGGACTGCTCGAGCTCGAGCGCCTTACCCGCGAGACGGAACTCCAGGTCCGGCGTACCGTCGAAGTTGGACCCGACGTCCACCAGATCCTCTCTGAGGTTCCTGAGCGTGAACGGCATGGCCGCGATTCTACGGTTCGGGACCGTGCGGCAATTCCCCTGTCGTTCATCTGCCGGTGTGCGGTGGCGCGGCGGGTAGGTTCACCGTGACGCAGAGCCCGCCAGCGGCCCGGGGGGTGAGGGTGAGGGTTCCGTCGTGCGCTTGGATGATGCGCTCGACGATTGCCAGCCCGAGGCCGACGCCTCCGTCGGCGCGGACGCGTTCGTCGCCGCGAAGAAGGGGCTCGACGAGCGTGGAAACTCGCTGTCGGGTGAGGGTCTAGAGAGGATCGGCGAGCGACTCTCGGCCGCGCGATCAGGCATCGGATCGGTCGTGACCGTTGCCGGCGATCTGCGTCTCGGCAAGACGCGACTGCTGGAGGAGGCTGCTCTCACCACGGAAGAAAAGATCGAGATCAACTCGGTCGTCTAGCGTCTGACATCGACGACGTCTTCGACTCAGCCAGCCGTTCGCCGGCCGCCCGAGCCTCGTCGATGTCGAGGCAAGCAGGCGCGGCTCGCCGATAGCTGGTGAACCCCTGCTAGAGCGGCCCGCGGGCGCCGCACGGGATGTAGCGACCGCCATCTCCCCGGCTGAGCAGCCCCATCAGCTCGAGCTCGCTCAGCGCGAGCAGAACGTCCTCGAGGCTTGCACCCTTGGCGGCGAGCGCCTCCGGTGTATCGCAACCCGACCCTACGTCCTCGAGCGTGGTGCGGAGCCGCGGGGCGAGGTCTGAGCGTGGCCCGGTGTCCTCGCCGAGAAGCCGTGGCGCGGCCGTCGGGTGGAGCAAATCGAGCACGTCTTGCGCTCCTCTGACCACCCGCGCCCCTTCGGCCAAGAGGCCATTGCTACCAGCCGAGAGATGAGAGGTGACGCGACCCGGCACAGCGGCCAGCGGTCGTCCGAGAGCACCGGCGACACGGGCCGCGGACAGCTCGCTCTCGACCTCGGCGGCCTCGACGACAACCGTCAGGCAGCTCAGTCTTGCGACGATCCGCTCGCTTGCCGCGGCTCCCCACATGCGGCCCGGACGGTCGCACGGAACCTCCGATATCACGCAGCCCCGTCGCGCCACACGGCTGCGCAACGATCGCGTGCGGGCCGGGCGCGACACGCCGAGGCCGCCGCCCGTGACGGCGACGGTGGCACCGTCGACCTCCAGTGCGCCTGCCTGCGCCGCCAGAGCGATGCCGTCGTCCAGGCAGCTCGCGACCGTCAACCCGGCAGCCGCCAGGCCTCGCGCGAGGCTCCTCGCCACCTCGCTGCCATAGTCGCTTGGCCGTCTGGTGCCAACGATCGCAACGACCGGTCGCGCGGCGACCTGCTCGAGCCGGCGCACGCCGCCGAGGACATAGAGCATCCGCGGGCCACCGGCGTCGCAGAGGGTCGGGGGGTATTGCGGATCGTGACGGCAAACAGCTTCTACGCCCGGGGGGTCGAGGCGCAGCTCGCCGACGCAGAATTGGCCATGGCGGGCTCTCAGCTGGGCCTTCCGGCGCCCTCCCAGGGCGAGCAGCAGCTCGTCGTCGTCGAGTGCGAGCGTTTCGGTGAGGCGCCCGCGGTCACGTGCGCAGAAATCCAGCGGGCCGCTCATCTCCGCGAGCAGCCAACTGCGGCGGCCGCACGCCAGGCATGCGTGGGCCATCCATGCCGGCCGCGGAGCACGCGCACTCATGCCGCGCGGCTCGCGGGCATGACCGGCGAGGCACGCAGGGCAATCGCCGCACCTAGGTCGCGAGCCCGCACGCGCTCGCTTCCGTCGAGGTCGGCGATCGTCCGCGCCACGCGCAGCACCCGGTGCTCGCCGCGGGCGCTCAGAAGTCCGCTCTCCCGGGCTGCGCGCATCATCTTGCTGCCCTTCTCATCAAGCCGCACGTGTTGAGACAGCACGCGGACATCCATCTGAGCGTTGATCGAGATGCCGTGCTGGCGCAAGCGCTCAGCCTGCCGCCCGCGTGCGAGCGTCACCTGCTCCAGACCTTCTGCAGAGGTAAGTGATGCCGGGCCGTCGAGCTCGCCCCCTGGGGAGCGGTGAAGGTTGACGAGCAGGTCGATGCGGTCGAGCAGGGGGCCACTCAGTCGGCGGCGGTGCCGTGCCATGTCCGCTTCGCTGCACACGCAGCGATCGCCGTCGCCCGCGTAGCCGCATGGGCAGGGGTTCGTGGCGGCGAGGAGGATGAATCGTGCGGGGTACACCGCCGAATAGCGTGCACGTGAGATCGCCACGCGGCCGTCCTCTAGCGGCTGACGAAGGCCCTCCAGGGTCGGCCGCGCAAACTCGGAGAGCTCGTCGAGGGATAGCTTCGGAACTTGTAGTTGAAGCGGAAGTGCCTTGGCGTGTCGACGCGAGTTACCCGACGGCGACTCGGCCGTCGCCAGCGAGCAGAGGTGACGACCGCCTGAACCCCACGAACGTCCAGTAGATCGCGATAAACGCCTCCCACACGACCTCCGGGATGGTCAGGACGAACAACCCACCACTCGGGTCATCAAGCACGTTGAAGAGCGCAAGAACCCCGCCGAAGAACGCCAACGGCCCGCCGATCAACCCAACGAGCGCCATGCGCGGCGGCACAAGCTGCGACTTGAACATCAGGTAGCCGAGAAGGAGTCCGTTCCCGAACCCGGCGCAGAACTGTGGACCCAGAAGGAACGTCCATTCGTGGAACGCGACGAGCGACCGCCCTACGAGCTTGAGGGAGGCCGGGTCGACGCCAGTTCCGGCGAGGTCGTGGCGCAACGTCACGATGGACATCAGGCTGATGAGACCCATGACGATGATCGTCGACTCGACGGCGCGAGACGCGACGTACCCGAGGGCGACCGCCTGGTTCACGCGCTTGACGATTGGGTAGATGACGACAGCGGTGGCGATGTTGCAGATCACCAG
>JAOPZV010000211.1 GCA_025963935.1 Solirubrobacterales bacterium | reverse complement strand
AAAGAGCGCACCGGCCCTTCGGGGCCCGGGTTCCAGTTCTGCGCCACGCCCTTGCCGTTGATCTTCAGGCCGTGCGCCTTCGGCTGCCCCGAGTGCGCCAGGGCCCCGAGCAGGTTGTCGAAGGAGTGGTTCTCCATCATCACCACGACGATGTGGTCGAAGGGCAGCGCGGCCGTGGGCGTGCCGGCCGGGCGGCGCGGATCGGGCAGGCTGTCGGGCACGCGGAGCGTCGCGCCGGCGGCCGAGGCCGCCCTCCACAGGGCGCCCCCGCCCGACATGCTTGCGACGGCAGCTCCCAGCGAGCCCCCGTAGCGCAACAGTGCGCGGCGGGTCAGCTGGTGATCGATTGGCAGGTTGCGATGTTCGCTCAAGGGTCCCCCGTGGCATGGACGTCAGGTCGGTCCGGCGCCCTGACTGTTCCCCCGCCGCCGACGCTGCCCGTGAAGATGCTGTGAGTTGGAGAAATGCAAAACGAGCGCCCCGCCGGCCGATGCCCGAGTTCCTACCCCCATGCGCGCGCCGCCAAGCGCAATTGCAATAGCGTCCTCGCGCAAAGCAACTCTCCGAAAGGACACGAGCCGCACGATGACCACGGTCCGCGAATCAACGTTCGAGCTGCTCCGCAAGCACGGGATGACGACGATCTTCGGCAATCCCGGCTCGACCGAGCTGCCGATGCTGCGGGACTTCCCGGAGGACTTCTCCTACGTCCTGGGACTGCAGGAGCTGGTCGTCGTGGGGATGGCCGACGGATACGCCCAGGCGAGCGGGCGCCCGGCGCACGTCAACCTGCACACCGCCCCCGGCGTCGGCAACGCGGTGGGCGGGATCTTCAACGCGCAGGCCAACAAGTCGCCCCTGCTGATCACCGCGGGCCAGCAGGTGCGCCCGCAGATCACCATGGAGGCCAACCTGGTCAACCGCGATGCGGTGCTCGGGCCGCAGCCGTATGTGAAGTGGAGCCACGAGCCTCCGCGCGCGCAGGACGTGCCGTATGCGATCGCCCGCGCCATCCACCACGCGTCGCTGCCGCCGCGAGGACCGGCGTTCGTGTCGATCCCGATGGACGACTGGGACATCGAGGCCGATGAGGATTTGAAGAGGAGCGCGCTCGCGCGCGCTGTCGCGGGTCGCGCGCTGCCCGATCCGGTCGCGCTGCAGGACCTTGCCCAGATGCTCGAAGAGGCGCACAACCCGCTGCTCGTCGCCGGCCCCGACATCGACGCGAGCGGCGGCTGGGACGCGGCGGTGCTGCTCGCCGAGAAGCAGCGCCTGCCGGTCTGGGCGACGCCTGCGACCGGCGGTGGACGGCTCGGCTTTCCCGAGGACCACGCGAACTTCCTCGGCATCCTGCCGCCGGCGATCGGTCCGCTCTCAGAGACGCTGAAGGGCCACGATCTCGTGCTCGTCGCGGGCTCCTCGGTGTTCCCCTATTACCCCTACATCCCCGGGCCGCTGCTGCCGGAGGGAACGACGCTCGTGCAGCTCACCAGCGACCCGGCTGAGGCCGCACGGGCGCCGATGGGCAACGCGATCGTCGGCGACGTGGCGCTCGCGCTGGAGCGCCTGCTGGAGCTCCTGGGATCATCCGACCGCCCGGCCCCGGAGCCTCGGCCGCTCCCCGGCGAGCCGGCGGAGGCCGAGCCGATGAGCGGCTCGATGGCGATGGCCGCGCTGGCGGACGTCTGGCCGGAGGACGGGATCGCGGTGGTGGAGACCCCCTCGAGCACCGTGGCGCTGCGCAACCGCCTGCGCCTGTCGCGGCCCGGGAGCTACTACTTCAGCGCCAGCGGCGGGCTCGGGTTCGGCATAGCCGCATCCGTCGGCGTCCAGCTCGCGCAGCCGGAGCGTCCCGTCGTGTGCGTGCTCGGTGAGGGCTCGGCCCAGTACGGGATCACCGCCCTGTGGACCGCCGCCGCATACCGCGTCCCGGTCACCTTCCTCGTGCTGCGCAACGAGGAGTACATGATCCTCAAGTGGTTCGCGGAATTCGAGCAGGCCAAGGGGCTCCCCGGCCTCGACCTCCCGGGCCTCGACGTCGCGTCGGTTGCCGAGGCCTACGGGGTGCCCTCCCAGGAGGTGGGCACGCGCGAGGAGCTGACCGAGGCCCTGCGTGCGGCGATCGCCGTGCAGGATGGCCCGCGGCTCGTGCAGGTGCCGGTGGCGAGCGGCATGTGGCTTGACTGACCGTGGCGCTGCTCGAGGCCGACGCAAGCCGCATCGCGCCCGAGCCGGCGGCGCCGGCGGCTGACCGCGCACCGGACTGGGTCGCGGGGGGCACGCCCATCGAGTTGCGGCGGGAGCTCGAGGCGGCGATCGGACCGGAGCGCGTGGCCGCGCGGGCTCTCGACCTGGTGCGCTACGCCTCCGACGCGAGCCCCTACCGCTCGATCCCCAGGGCGGTGGCGATCCCTGGCGACGTGCAGGATGTCGTGAGCCTGCTGTCGCTGGCCCGCCGCACGAAGACGCCGATCGTCTTCCGCGCGGGCGGCACGAGCCTGAACGGGCAGTCCCAGACCGACGGCATCCTGCTCGACGTC